>NZ_JBLIYX010000008.1:0-228007 GCF_057480955.1 Pseudomonas sp. P65(2024) | reverse complement strand
CAGGGTCACGCTGCTCATGATGACGGTCTCCGAAGTAAAAGCACCCTGCGAAAGCGTACGCCTCGCAGGGTGCCGGGGTGACCATCTCATTAAGTAACCCGCCGTAAGGGCGGAAAGGTGAATAAGCGTCAACATCGCAAATGAATGCAAATACAACTCTCAACACCAACTAAAATAACCAAACAACCAAACAACCAAACAACCAAACAACCAAACAACACTAACCAAAGAAACTCAAAGCCGCTGAAGAATCAACTCCCCCGAGCCCCCAGCCAACCCAGGCTGCCCGGCCTGCCCAGGCCGCCCATCCCCCCCAGCATCAGTCCGATAAACCAGACACCCCTTACTGGCCCCACCCAAACCAGCCTTCCCAGCAGCCCCCGCCTTGCCCGGCGCACCACCATCAAGCCGCACCACAATCCGCTCCTGCGCAAACCCTTCAGGCACCGCCAGACGAACCCGCCCGCCGGAAGCCCCATCATGCCCATTGCCACCATCATCACCATTGGCCCCACGGCTGGCCTGCCCCCAGGTACACCCCCCGGGCTTGCCATTGGCCCCATCGAGCCCAACATACCCCGGCGCCCCAGCCCCGCCGCGGGCATCGATCGACAGCCGATCCGCCTCCAGCGCCTGCAACCGCAGATCCAGGTTACGCCCAGGCCGCGCAGCACGTTCATAGGTCCCGGGCGCCCCAGGCGCGCTGAATTCGCTGCCCTCGCCCAGGTAGGCACTCAAAGCCTCGATACTCAGGTCCCGCTCCGCCGGCGCAATGGCGATCCGCGCATCGCGCCCCAGCTCGAGCCGGTCGATCTTCAGTTCGGTAAGCGTGGCCGGCAGCAACAGCGTCGCCGAGTCGGCCACCCGCAACTGCTCCAGGTGCACACTGGCCGCCTTGTTGGGCAGACGCAGCATCGAATGGGCGGCGACCTCCAGGCTTTCGGCCTGGACCAGGGGACTGGCCAGTGCGGCCAGCAACATCAGTTTACGCACGGCTCGACGCCTCCTGCGGACGGGGGATGGACATGACGTGAAAGATACCGGTCAGCAGGATCTGCAGGCGATCGAACCAACGGTGGCTGCGCCCGCGCAGGCTGCCATTGAAGAACAGCACCTCCAGCGCATGCAGCGACAGCAGGACGATACCCGCGGCATTGATCAGCAGATTGAGCGGCAACGGCTGCGGCATGAACAGGTTGAACAGCACCACGCCCCAGAACGCCACCGTCAGAGCCTTGCCCAGGCCCAGGATGAACTTCATGTCCGGCCCCCATGGATTGTTGTTATGTCGGCGCGGCCCGTTCGAGCGGGCCGCGCCGGCAACAGTAACCCTACTGCCAGGGCATGCGCCAGAGGGGTTCAGTTCAGGTGCAGCTCCACCCGTCGGTTGCGCGAGCGACCCTCATCGGTGTCGTTGTCAGCCACCGGCTCACTCTCGCCACGGCCCTGGCTGGTCACCTTGTTCGGCGCCAGCCCCTGGCTGATCAAGTACTCGGCAACACCACTGGCGCGACGCTCGGACAAGCGCTGGTTATAGCTATCCGAGCCCACGCTGTCGGTGAAACCGATGACCTTGACACTGGTCACACTGGGGTCGTTGAGCTTGGGCAGCAAACCTTGCAGGCGCTGCTGGGCGCCCTGGGTCAGCTCGGCGGAGTCGAAGGCGAACAGCACCTGGCCCTGGTCATCGAGCGTGATCACCTCTGGGGTTGCGGTGGGTTCCGGTTGGGGTGCCGACGCCGGATACTGCGGCAGCGGGCAGCCCATGTGATTGACCTGGGTACCTGCCGGGGTGTCCGGGCAGCGGTCGCGGCGGTCGAATACGCCATCGCCATCCTCGTCGCCATCCTGGGCATAGCAGATCAGGCCACCGGCAATCGCACCGGCAACGCCGGCACCGGCCGCCCAGCTGGAACTTTCGATGGCGCCAAGGCCGCCGCCGACCAGTCCGCCCAGCAGGCTGCAGATGGGCCAGGTCCTTTGATTGAGGGGAGCGCTGCCATCGCTGTGGGTGGCGCAGCCTGTAATCAGGCTCGTCGCCACCACCAACGGCAGCGCCGCTTTCGACAAAACACGCATGGTGATTGCTCCTGTGTCACCGGCCGCTACCGGTCACACAGGAGTAAAGACGCGCCCGCGTCACTTCTCAAGGCGCGGGCGTACGGCACTCAACGCTGGATTTTGATTTCGGTGCGCCGGTTCATCGCCCGGCCATCGGCCGTGGCATTGTCAGCGACCGGCTGGGTCTCACCCGCGCCCCCCACCGAAATGAAACTGGCTCGCGGCACGCCGCTTTCGACCAAGTAGTTGGTCACCGACTGGGCACGACGCTCGGAAAGCTTCTGGTTGTAGCTATCGGAGCCGACGCTGTCGGTGTGACCTGTCACGCTCAGACGAGCGCTCGGCGCTTCCTGCTTCAGGCGACTGGCCACTTTATCCAGGCGTTCTTTGTCTTTGAGAGTCAGGCTTGCCGAGTTGAACTCGAAGTGAACGTCACGAATGACGATGACCTCTTCCTTCTGCACCACCACTTCCTCGACCACCGGCGCCGGCTCAGGCGGGCAACCGTTGGCATCGACCTGCACGCCACGCGGAGTACCAGGGCACTTGTCGCGGCTGTCCGGCACACCATCGCCGTCTTCGTCGCCATCGCCGTGGGCCCAGCAATAGCCGGCCGCCAGGCCACCACCGAGCAATGCGCCCCAGCCAGCCCAGCTGGAGCTCTCGATCGCGCCCAGGGCCGCGCCGCCCACGCCCCCGACGGCAGCGCACTTCGGCCAGTCGGTTTTCTGCAAACCTGCACAACCAGTCAACACACTGGTGAGCAGAACCAGGGGTATCGCTGTGCGTACTATGCTCATCTTGTTGCTTCTCCTAGGGGGAATCGGTGCATTACCGATGCTCTGGGAGTAAAGACCGGCGATTACCGCTCTGCCAGCAATAAGCCCCGACGTAGCGACGCGCCTCTTTGCCCGATCGCTTAGGACCGCTAGTCTTGAGCGACCTGAACGAGGAATGGCAATGACCGAGGTTTTTTCACAACGCACGCCGCAGCAGGCCTTGGCCGCCCTGCTCGATCGCTTCACCCCGCGCCAGTTGCTGCTGGTGGGCAGTCGCTTCCCGGCTCTGGAAGCCTTCGCTGCCGCCCATCCCGAGACCCGGATCGAGGTCGCCGCACCCGGTCCGCTCCCCGCCGAACAGGCAGCCCGACGCTTCGACCTGGCGGTACTGGTCGACTGTCTGGAGCACCTGCCCAAGCGCACCGGCCTGGAGCTGCTGGGCGGCATCCGCAACCTCAACGCCAGCCGCGTCGCGGTGCTGGCGGATCTGAACGCCTGCGGCTGGCAGGACACCGACTTCTATTCGCTGGCACTCTCGGCCAGCGAGAAGTTCCAGCGCGACGAACAGGTGTTGAGCCTGTTCACCTATGATCTGCATGACTACAAGCAGGTCCCGGACTGGCTCAATGCAAAGTTCTGGGCCAACCCTGAAAACTTCGGCAAGTACTGGTGGTGACTGGATGAGTGTCTCGATCTGCCCCTGCGGCAGCGGCAACCTGCTCGACGCCTGCTGTGGGCACTATCACAGCGGCACCCCGGCACCGGACGCCCAGACCCTGATGCGTTCGCGCTACAGCGCCTACGTGCTGGGCCTGATCGACTACCTGGTGAACACCACCCTGCCGGCCCAGCAGGCCGAGCTGGATCGCGCCGCCATGGCGGCCTGGAGCGCGCAGAGCACCTGGCTGGGGCTGGAGGTGGAAAGCGCCGAGGTACTGGGTGGGCAACCCGAACACGCCTTCGTCACCTTCACCGCACGCTGGCACGACCTGGAAGGCGACCACCAGCACCGCGAGCGCTCGGCATTCGTCCAGCATGCAGGACGCTGGTACTTCATCGACCCGACCGTGGCACTCAAGGCCGGTCGCAACGATCCCTGCCCCTGCGCCAGCGGGCAGAAATTCAAGAAATGCTGCGCCAGTTACCTCGGTAGTTGAACATGCGCCCCCTGGCCCGCCTGCTCACACTCTGCCTGTTGCTGGGCTGGCTGACGGGCTGCGCCGGCTGGGGCGGCGACACCTGGCGTGAGCCACAGCTGCACCTGCTCGAGGTGGAGCCGGTGAAGATGCGTCTGCATCAGCAGGAGTTCGTCCTGCACCTGCGGGTCGACAACCCCAACGAAAGCCGCCTGTTCATCCGCCATCTGACCTATTCGGTGCGCCTGGGCGACCTGCTCCTGGCCGAGGACGAGGCCAGCCTGTGGCGCAGCGTCGGCGGCCAGGCCCGGCGCACCTTCAAGATCACCGTGCGCACCAACCTCTGGCAGCACCTCAAGCCCCTGGCGAAGCTGCTCAAGCGTGGGCAACCCCTGCAATACCAACTGCGCGGCGAGCTGGCCACCGGGCTGATCCTCCATCGGGACCTGCACTTGTCGCAAAGGGGTGAGATAATCCCCGGCGATCTACAACCGGAGTAACCCCGCAATGACCCAGCAACCCCATGTCCATGGCCCCGACTGCAACCACGGTCACGACCATCACCACGCCCACGACCATGGCCATGTACACGGCCCGCACTGCAACCACGGCCACCAGGAGCCGGTGCGCAACGCCCTGAAGGACGTCGGCCGCAACGACCCTTGCCCGTGCGGCAGCGAGAAGAAATTCAAGAAGTGCCACGGCGCCTGATCGACGTCAAATCAGGCCATCGCGGGCCAAGCCCGCTCCCCGGCAAATCGTCGTGGGAGCGGGCTTGGCCCGCGATCCGCACATACCAGCACGACCACTGGTAAATAAAGCTCCCCGGCACCTTGCACGGCGACTGCGCGCTCACTACCTTAGCGCCTTTCAGAACCCCGCCACGCCCTGCAGGAGCCTAGTCATGGCCGCCCCCGTCCTTCCGCCCTTCCCTCTCCGCCTCGGCAGTGCTGCCGCGTTGCTAGGCCTGCTCGCACTCGGCGGCTGCCAGATGGGTGGTCACCAGGACAGTGTGCTGCCGACGACGGGCGTCCAACCGCTCAAGGGCCTGGCGCAGAACGTCTCGGTTCGGCGCAACGCGATGGGCGCGCCGCTGATCGAAAGCAGCAGCTTCCATGACGCGCTGTTCAGCCTGGGCTACCTGCACGCCGGGGATCGCATCGAGCAGATGGTCGCCATGCGCCTGCTGGCCCAGGGGCGCTTGGCCGAGCTGGCCGGGGCCGATGCCCTGGAGATCGATCGCCTGATGCGCGCCGCCAACCTCAAGCAGAGCGCCGGCCAGCTGTATGCCGATGCCTCGCCGCGCCTGAAGCGCTTCTTCGAGGTGTACGCCCGCGGGGTCAACGCCTACCTGTTCCGCTACCGCGACAAGCTGCCGGGCGAGCTCGCCCGCAGCGGCTACCGCCCGGAATACTGGAAGCCCGAGGACTCGGCACTGATCTTCAGCCTCTACGCCTTCAGCCAGTCGGTGAACCTGCAGGAGGAACTGTCGGCCCTGACCCTGGCGCAGAAGGTCGGTGCCGACAAACTCGCTTGGCTGCTGCCCGGCGCCCCCGACGAGCCACTGGCCGAGGGCGAGCTCGACAAACTCAAGGGCGTGAACCTGACCAGCCAACTGCCAGGGCTCGGCGCACTCACCGCCGCCGGCCAGCAACTGGCCGACCTCGGCCTGCTGGGCGCCCCCGGCTCGGCCAATTTGGCCCTGACGCCCCAGCGCAGCCGCAGCGGCAATAGCCTGCTGGCCAGCGACAGCCGCGCCGCCTGGGCACTGAGCCCGGTGCAGATCCATACCACCAAGTACCGGGTCGCCGGCCTGTCGCTGCCAGGCCTGCCGATCGTGCTGGCCGGCTACAACGGCAAGCTGGCCTGGAGCAGCAGCGCGGTGATGGCCGACAACCAGGACCTGTTCCTCGAGCAGGTACGCCGCCAGGGCAGCCAGCTGAGCTACCTCGCTGACGGCAAGTGGCAGCAGGCCCGCGCACGCAATGAAACCTTCTTCGTCCGCGGCCAGCGCCCGCAGCGCGAGGTCATGTACGACACCCGCCATGGCACCCTGCTGCCAGGCCATGGCAGCCTGGCCCTGGCCCTGCACCTACCGCAGCTCAAGGAAGATCGCAGCCTCGACGCGCTGTTCGACCTGACCCGCGCGCAGAACATCGAGCGCGCCTTCGACAGCACCCGCGAGGTCGCTGCGGCGGCGTTGAACTTCGTGTTCGCCGAGCCCCAGCACATCGGCTGGCAGGTCAGTGGCCGCTACCCCAACCGCCGCGAAGGCCAGGGCCTGCTGCCCTCGCCGGGCTGGGACGGGCGTTATGATTGGGACGGCTACGCCGACCCGATGCTGCACCCCTACGACCAGGATCCGCCCGCCGGCTTCATCGGTCACGCCAACCAGCGCAGCCTGCCCAAGGGCTATGGCATGCAGCTGTCGAGCAGTTGGTACTACCCCGAGCGTGCCGAGCGCATGGCCCAGCTGGCCGGCAACGGTCGTCACGACAGCCGCAGCCTGATGGCCCTGCAGAACGACCAGGTGACGCTGCTGGCCGACAAGCTCAAGCAGATGTTCGACGCGCCCGGCATGGCCCAGCCGCTCAAGCAGGCCATCGATGCCCTGCCCGCCGGGCAGCGCGACAAGGCCCGCGATGCCCTGGCCCGGCTCAAGGCCTTCGATGGCCGGCTGAGCCCGGTGTCGGCCGATGCCGCGCTGTATGAACTGTTCCTGCAGGCGGTCACCCGGCGGACCTTCCTCGACGAACTGGGCCCGGAATCCAGCCCGGCCTGGCAGGCCTTCGTCGGCAATGCCCAGCTCTCCTACTCCGCCCAGGTCGATCACCTGCTGGGGCGCGAGGACAGCCCGTTCTGGGATGATCGCGGCACGCCGCAGAAGGAAGACAAGCCGACCATCCTCGCCCGCAGCCTGGCCGCCGCGGTGGATGCCGGCACCGCCCAGCTCGGCGCGGATCGCCGTGCCTGGCAATGGGGCAAGCTGCACCATTACCGTTGGCCGGCACCGACCTATCATGGCCTGGGCGACAAGCTCGACCGCGCGCCCCTGGCGGCGGGAGGCGACTTCAGCACCCTGGCCCTGACGCCTTATGCCTTGGGGAGCGGCTTCGACACTCAGTTGCCGGCCTCGGCGCGCATGATCATCGACTTCGGCCAGGCCGAACCGCTGCAGGTACTGACCAGCAACGGCCAGTCCGGCAACCCGGCCAGCCGCCACTACAGCGACGGGCTCGATGCCTGGTTCAAAGGCCGTTTCAGCAGCCTGCCGCTGCAACCACAGAACTTTGCCCGGGCCTATGGCAGCCAGCGGTTGACCCTGGTGCCTGGCAAGTAGCTCATTTGGCAGTCCGAGATCAAGCGTCGCGCTGGCGGCGCTCGATCTCATGGCCGATACCGAGTCATCGCCTGGCTCCCTTGCGCCCCGCGATCCGAATAGTGCGCCACTCCCGAAGTTATGCTTCTATCCTTGATCCCAGCCTTCGCCCTAAAACGCTGATATCAGGACCACCATGCACCAATCGACCCACGACCTGCTCTCCCCTGTCCCGGGTATCGCCCGCCAGCTGCACAGCTTCCACTTCGGCCCGCGTGGCGCCGGCAAGGTGTACATCCAGGCCTCGCTGCACGCCGACGAGCTACCGGGCATGCTGGTGGCCTGGCACCTGAAGCAGCGACTCGGGGAAGTGGAGCAGCAGGGCCGCTTGCGCAAGGAGATCATCCTCGTACCGGTGGCCAACCCGGTGGGCCTGGAACAGGTGCTGCTGGACGCGCCGCTGGGCCGTTTCGAACTGCAAAGCGGTGAAAACTTCAACCGCAAGTTCGTCGACTTGTCCGACAGCATCGGTGACCAGATCGAAGGCCATCTCACCCAGGATCCGGCGCACAACCTGGCGCTGATTCGCGAATACCTGCGCCGGGGCCTGGATGCCCACCCCGCGAACACGCCGCTGCAGTCGCAGCGCCTGACCCTGCAACGCCTGGCCTGCGACGCCGACATGGTCCTCGACCTGCACTGCGACTTCGAGGCGGTCGAGCATCTGTATACCACGCCGGAAGCCTGGCCCCAGGTCGAGCCGCTGGCCCGCTACCTAGGCGTGCAGGCCAGCCTGCTGGCCACCGACTCGGGTGGACAGTCGTTCGATGAGTGTTTCAGCCTGGTGTGGTGGCAGCTGCAGCAGCGCTTCGCCAAACGCTTCCCGATCCCCCAGGGCAGTTTCTCGGTGACCATCGAGCTGCGCGGCCAGGCCGATGTCAGCCACCCCCTGGCGACCCGGGACTGCCAGGCGATCCTCGACTTCCTTACCCATGCCGGGATCATCGAGGGCCAGCCGGCCCCGCTGCCCGCATTGGTTCACCCGGCGACGCCGCTGGCGGCGGTGGAACCAGTCATGACGCCGCTTGGCGGGCTGCTGGTGTTCCACGCCGCGCCCGGCCAGTACCTGCAAGCCGGAGAGCTGATAGCCGAGGTCATCGACCCGCTCAACGACCGGGTCACCCCTCTGCGCAATACCCAGGCCGGCCTGCTCTACGCGCGCAGCATCAGGCGCATGGCCACGGCGGGCATGGTGGTTGCCCATGTGGCCGGCGCACAGGTTTGCCGCAGCGGCTATCTGCTGGGCAACTGAGACAAATCAGGCCACTGGGGCGGGAGGCGGCTCATCGGGCAGGGTCGGCTCGCCCGGCTCCATCGGTGGGTGTTCACCTGGTTCTGGCGGCTGCGGTGTGTCGGGATCGGGCTGGTGCGGCACGCCACCGGCCTGCATCGGCAGTGGTGTGTGGATCGGCGGATGGGCCATCAGCGACCAGGCCAGCAATCCGATCTGGTTCGGCTGCAGGACGGCCAGCTTGGCACTGATTGCGGGGTCGATTTTCATAGGCGGCTCCTGACGAGGCCCGGCGCACGGCATGCGCGCCAGGACTTCTCGTTGGAGTGCCGGGCGCGGAAACAATTCCCGCGCTTTGTCGGCTCAGGTGCGTGGCAGGGTGACGCCGCGCTGGCCCTGGTACTTGCCACCACGGTCCTTGTACGACACTTCACATTCCTCGTCGGACTGCAGGAACAGCATCTGCGCCACGCCTTCGTTGGCGTAGATCTTCGCCGGCAGCGTGGTGGTGTTGGAGAACTCCAGGGTCACATGGCCTTCCCACTCGGGCTCGAGCGGCGTGACGTTGACGATGATGCCGCAACGGGCGTAGGTGCTTTTGCCCAGGCAGATGGTCAGCACGTCGCGCGGAATGCGGAAATACTCGACGGTGCGGGCCAGGGCGAAGGAGTTCGGCGGAATGATGCACACGTCACTCTTGATGTCGACGAAACTGCCGGCATCGAAGTTCTTCGGATCGACGGTGGCCGAGTTGATGTTGGTGAAGACTTTGAATTCGTCGGCGCAGCGTACGTCGTAGCCATAGCTGGAGACACCGAAGGAAATGACCCGGCTGTCCTGCTCGCCGCGCACCTGGCGCTCGACGAACGGTTCGATCATGCCGTGTTCCTGCGCCATGCGGCGAATCCACTTGTCCGATTTGATGCTCATGGCGGGGGTGTCCTGAAGAGTGCGGGGTAAAAAACGAGAGGTGCATCTTACCGGTCCCAACGCCCAGGTTAAAGTTTCCTCGCCCTATCCCGCGCCGGACGGGGCCTGTACAGGCCGCCGATCCGAATTTCATCAAAGCGCTTCTTGGCCATTGGCAGGTTGTGGAAAGTGGGTTAAGGTGGCGCCACTGTGCTGCACGTGACACCGAGAATCTCTAGTTTGATGCACGATCCTGATCGGCCCATCGCTGAATTTTCTGCTCTCTTTGCGCTCAGTCCCGGTCAGGGTGTTTCCTGACCGTTATCAACTTTGTCCAAGGAGACAGAAAAATGTCCAACCGTCAATCCGGTGTTGTCAAGTGGTTCAACGATGAGAAGGGCTACGGCTTCATCACCCCTCAGTCGGGCGACGACCTGTTCGTGCACTTCAAAGCCATCCAAGCTGACGGCTTCAAAACCCTGAAAGAAGGCCAGGCTGTTACTTTCGTCGCTACCCGCGGCCAGAAAGGCATGCAGGCTGAAGAAGTTCAGATCGCCTAAGTCGATCTCGCTTCCTCGCTTTCAAAAAAAACCCGCCATTGGCGGGTTTTTTTGTGCCTGTTCAAAAGCTATCCGCCGGCCCTTGTAGGAGCGGCCTTGTGTCGCGAAAGGGCCGCTCCTACAGGTGACGCGTCAGTCTTCGCTGATGGTAATGCTCGGCATCGCCGGCGCCGCCGCTTCCTGCAGCACGATCCGCGCCCCCACCTGCCGCGCCAGCTCCTGGTAGACCATGGCGATCTGGCTTTCCGGCTCGGCGATGGCGGTCGGCTTGCCGCTGTCGGCCTGTTCGCGGATCAGCATCGACAGCGGCAGCGACGCCAGCAGGTCGACGCCGTACTGCACGGCCAGCTTCTCGCCACCACCTTCACCGAACAGGTGCTCGGCATGGCCGCAGTTGGAGCAGATATGCACGGCCATGTTCTCGACCACGCCCAACACCGGGATGTTGACTTTGCGGAACATCTCCACGCCTTTCTTCGCATCCAGCAACGCCAGGTCCTGGGGCGTGGTGACGATCACCGAGCCTGCCACCGGCACCTTCTGCGCCAGGGTCAGCTGGATGTCGCCGGTGCCCGGCGGCATGTCGATCACCAAGTAGTCGAGGTCGTCCCAGGCGGTCTGGGTCACCAGTTGCAGCAATGCCCCGGAGACCATCGGGCCACGCCAGACCATCGGCGTGTTGTCGTCGGTGAGAAACGCCATGGACATGACCTCGACGCCATGGGCCTTGATCGGCACGAACCACTTCTGATCGCGCACCTGCGGACGGGTGCCCTCGGCGATGCCGAACATCACCCCCTGGCTCGGGCCATAGATGTCGGCATCAAGAATACCCACTCGGGCGCCCTCGCGGGCCAGGGCCAGGGCCAGGTTGGCGGCGGTGGTCGACTTGCCGACCCCGCCCTTGCCCGAGGCCACGGCGATGATGTTCTTCACGTTGGCCATGGCCGGCACCTGGGCCTGAGCCTTGTGGGTGGCAATCACGCAGTCGATGCTCACGCTCGCCGAGGCAACGCCATCGAGGTTGCCGATCGCGGTCTGCAGCACCTGCGCCCAGCCGCCCTTGAACAGGCCGGCGGCATACCCCAACTGCAACTGCACGCTGACCTGCCCGCCCTGGATGTCGATGGCGCGCACGCAACCGGCGCTGACCGGGTCCTGGTTCAGGTAGGGGTCGGTGTACTGGCGAAGCACGCCTTCGACGGCGGCACGGGTGACGGCACTCATGGAGGCTCCCATTGGCAAACTGGATACGGAACAGGCGCCTATGCTAACCCGTCAATCGTCAGCAGATGCGTCCTTGGGGTGAAATAAATTCGCCAGCCCTTTATAGTGGCCGATCACCCTCATTTTTACCCCGTAGCCAGATAAGTAGCCGAGCCACCATGTCCGAGCCACGTCAGATTCTCGTCACCAGCGCCCTGCCCTATGCCAATGGATCGATCCACCTTGGCCATATGCTGGAGTACATCCAGACGGACATGTGGGTGCGCTTCCAGAAGCTGCGCGGCAACCAGTGCATCTATGTCTGCGCCGACGACGCCCACGGTTCGGCCATCATGCTGCGCGCGGAAAAGGAAGGCATCACCCCGGAGCAGCTGATCGCCAACGTCCAGGCCGAGCACAGCGCCGACTTCGCCGACTTCCTGGTCGACTTCGACAACTACCACTCCACGCACAGCGAGGAGAACCGTGAGCTGTCGAGCCTGATCTACACCCGTCTGCGCGACGCCGGGCATATCGCCAACCGTTCGGTCACCCAGTATTTCGACCCCGAGAAGGGCATGTTCCTCGCCGACCGTTTCATCAAGGGCACCTGCCCCAAGTGCGCGGCCGAGGACCAGTACGGCGACAACTGCGAGAAATGCGGCGCCACCTACGCCCCCACCGAACTGAAGAACCCCAAGTCGGCGATCTCCGGCGCCACCCCGGTGCTGCGCGACTCGCAGCACTTCTTCTTCAAGCTGCCGGACTTCCAGGCCATGCTGCAGCAGTGGACCCGCAGCGGCACCCTGCAGGACGCGGTGGCCAACAAGCTCGCCGAATGGCTGGACTCGGGCCTGCAGGAATGGGACATCTCCCGTGACGCGCCGTACTTCGGATTCGAGATCCCGGGCGAACCGGGCAAGTACTTCTACGTTTGGCTGGACGCGCCGATCGGCTACATGGCCAGCTTCAAGAACCTCTGCGCCCGCCGCCCGGAGCTGGACTTCGACGCGTTCTGGAACGAAGGCTCCAAGGCCGAGCTGTACCACTTCATCGGCAAGGACATCGTCAACTTCCACGCGCTGTTCTGGCCGGCGATGCTCGAAGGCGCGGGCCTGCGCAAGCCGACCGCGGTCAACGTGCACGGCTACCTGACCGTCAACGGCGCAAAAATGTCGAAGTCGCGCGGCACCTTCATCAAGGCGCGCACCTACCTCGACCACCTGCAGCCGGAATACCTGCGCTACTACTACGCCGCCAAGCTGGGTCGCGGCGTCGATGACCTCGACCTGAACCTCGAGGATTTCGTGCAGAAGGTCAACTCCGACCTGGTCGGCAAGGTGGTCAACATCGCCAGCCGCTGCGCCGGCTTCATCCACAAGGGCAACGATGGCGTGATGGTTGCCGGCGATGCCGCGCCCGAACTGACCGAGGCCTTCCTCGCCGCCGCGCCGTCGATCGCCGAGGCCTACGAGGCCCGCGACTTCGGCCGCGCCATGCGCGAAATCATGGCCCTGGCCGACCGCGCCAACGCCTGGATCGCCGACAAGGCGCCCTGGTCGCTGGCCAAGCAGGAGGGCAAGCAGGACGAGGTGCAGGCCATCTGCGCCCAGGGCGTCAACCTGTTCCGCCAGCTGGTAATCTTCCTCAAGCCGGTGCTGCCGCTGCTGGCAGCGGATGCCGAGGCGTTCCTCAACGTCGCCCCGCTGACCTGGGACGACCACCTGTCGCGCCTGGAAAACCATCAGCTCAACCCGTTCAAGGCCCTGATGAGCCGCATCGAGCCGGCCAAGGTCGAGGCCATGGTCGCCGCCAGCAAGGAAGACCTGCTGGCTGCCGAAGCCAAGGCCGCCCCGACGGGCAATGGCGAGCTGGTCAAGGACCCGCTGTCGGCCGAGATCGAATTCGACACCTTCGCCGCGGTCGACCTGCGCGTGGCGCTGATCGTCAAGGCCGAAGCCGTGCCCGGTGCCGACAAGCTGCTGCAGCTGACCCTGGACATCGGCGACGAGCGTCGCAACGTGTTCTCGGGCATCAAATCGGCCTACCCGGAACCTTCCCTGCTGGAAGGCCGCCTGACCATGATGGTGGCCAACCTCAAGCCGCGCAAAATGCGTTTCGGCGTTTCCGAGGGCATGGTCATGGCCGCCGGCCCCGGTGGTGAAGAAATCTACCTGCTCAGCCCTGACAGCGGCGCCAAGCCAGGCCAGCGCATCAAGTAAGCCCTCCTGCCCCGGCCAAATGGCCGGGGCAGTTGCATCTGCCGCCCGCTGTCCGATAATGACGGCACCCTCCCGCTTTCGGCATCGCCATGAGTGACTACGTCCTGATCCTGGTCAGCGCCGCGCTGGTCAATCACCTGGTCCTGCAGGCCGAGCCGATCGAGCGTGCGCGCCTGCATGCATTGGGCCTGTGTTCGGCCCTGATGATCCTCGTTGCGCTGCCTGTCGGCGCCTGGCTGCACCGGCAATTTCTCGCACCCATGGAGTTGCAGAACCTGCAATTGTTCATTTTCCTGCCCTTGCTGACGGCACTGGCCTGGACACTGCCAAACCTGCTCCGACGCTTTCGGCCAAGCTGGCCCATGCACGGCCTGCAACCCTTGCTGAGCGCAAACGCCGTGGTGCTAGGCTTGCTGTTACAGCTTGCCAACGACGATGCGGACGGATGGAGAGTGCTGGTGTGGGCTGTCATCAGTGCACTGGGATTCTGGCTGGCCCTTATGCTGTATGCCGACCTTGAGGCCCGCTGCCACCATGGGGAAATACCCGCAGCCCTGCGCGGCTTGCCTGTGAAGCTGATCGGCAGCGGCGTGATGGCCATGGCGCTTTCGGGATTCAACGGACTCTTCACCCAATGATCCTGACCCTACGCATCAATGTCTTGCCCCCGGCAATTGAAGCCACTGCTGCGCAACACCTCAAGGAAGCGCAAAACCATGACGACCACTGATCCGCGCCTGCGCAGCACCATGCAACTGGTACTGCTAGCCTGCGCCCCTGGTCTGCTGGTGCTGTTCTGGTTGCATGGCTGGGGCGTGCTGATCAATCTGCTGTTGAGCGGTTGCACGGCGCTGATCACCGAAGCGCTGCTGCTGCGCTGGCGGAGAATGCCGGTCGCCTGCGCCGCTGGCGACGGCAGCGCGCTGGTCACCGCCACGCTGCTGGCGGCAGCCTTACCCAGCCAGGCGCCCTGGTGGGTGCCGGTGACGGCGGCTTGCGTCGCCATCGGCCTGGGGAAACAGGCTTTCGGTGGCGTCGGGCGCAACCTGTTCAACCCCGCCATGGTCGGCTATGGGTTCGTCCTGCTGAGTTTCCCACTGCAGATGAACCACTGGCCAGGTCAGGCACCTGGCCTCGTGGAAAGCCTGAGCCTGAGCTTCGGGGCCAGTGAAAGGATCGACGCCTGGGCCAGCCCCACGGTGCTTGATGTCTTGCGCCACAACCGTAGCCTGACCATCGACGAACTGTTCGCCAGTCACCCGGCGTTCGGCCATCTGGGTGGGCGTGGCACCGAGTGGGTCAACCTCGCCTTCCTGCTCGGCGGGGTGTTCCTGCTGCAGCGCAAGGTCTTCGGCTGGCAGGCCCCCGTCGGCCTGCTCAGCGCCTTGTTCCTGTCCAGCCTGCTGGGCTGGAATGGCTCCGGCTCCGACTCCCACGGCTCGCCACTGCTGCACCTGCTGTCCGGTTCGACCATGCTCGCCGCCTTCTTCATCGCCACCGAACCGGTGTCCGGCTGCAAGCAACCGCAGGCCCGCCTGCTGTTCGGTATAGGCACCGGCCTGCTGATCTACCTGATCCGCACTTGGGGCAGCTTCGCCGATGGCACGGCGTTCGCCGTCCTGCTGATGAACCTCGCCGCGCCCATCCTTGACCGCTGGGTGGAACGCCGCCAGCAGGCCTGCCCATGATCGCCCGCCAACGCAGTACCGCAGTGCTGGTACTGGTGGCAGGACTGGCGATTGCCGCGACACTGGCCTGGCAGCGCTTCACCGCCGGACCGATTGCCGTGGCTTCCCGCCAGTGGCAGGAACAGCAGTGGCTCAAGGTGCTGCCACCGGGCAGCTACGACAACCGGCCATTGCAAACGCCCGTGGCACTCACGGCCACTAAACTGAGCCATAGCCATCTGCTGGCCGGCTACCGCGCCAAATTGGCGGGAGCCACCAGCGCTGTTCTGCTTCACAGCAGCGTCCAAGGCTATGGCGGTGCCATCGAGTTGGTGATCGCCATCAGCCCTGCGGGCCGTCTGGTGGGCGTGCGTGTACTCAAACAGCAGGAAAGCCCTGGTCTGGGCGATCAACTGGTCGATCCGGCGCGCCATTGGCTGGACCAGTTTCTCGGTCAGACACTGCGCGATACACCCGAACAGGCCTGGGCGCTCAAGCGTGACCAGGGTGCGTTCGACCAACTAGCCGGGGCGACGGTGACTTCGCGGGCAGTCATCGAGGCGATCCAGGATACGCTGCGCTACTTCGACCAACATCGCCCCGCGTTGCTCGGTGAGACATCCCCATGAAGCGTTGCTGGCCCGTGCCAATCAGCCTGGTGCCATTGCTCGGCGCGACCGGCACTGTCGTCCAGGCGTTGGCGATAAGCCTTTGCACAGTGTTGCTGGTAGGCCTGCACCAGGTATTGATGATCCCGCTGCGCAGGCACCTGGACCATGGCCCCCGCCTGTGGGCAAGTACTGTACTTGCCGCCGCCTTGGCGACCTGCCTGCACCTCGGCCTGCAAGCCTGGGCGATGCCCCTGGCCCAGCAACTTACCCTCTACCCGCTGCTGTTGGCCCTGCCCTGCCTGGCCAGTGAGCAACTGCCAGCACAACCTGGCCGATATCGCCAGTTGGGGCTAGGACTGCTCGGTGTCCTCGCAACCGGCCTGACCCTGGGCATCTGCCGCCAACTGCTGAGCGATGCTCTCGGCCTACACCTCGCCGCACTGGCTCCTGGCGCCTTGATACTGCTCGGCCTGCTGCTGGGCCTGTACAATCACTTGCGTCCATCGAACACCGCCTCACGCCGTCAAGGAACCCGCTGACCCCATGAATGCCGCCAAACGCCTGGAGATCTTTCGCAGGCTGCATGAAGACAATCCCGAGCCCAAGACCGAACTGGCCTATTCCACCCCCTTCGAACTGCTGATAGCGGTAATCCTCTCGGCCCAGTCGACGGATGTCGGCGTCAACAAGGCCACCGCTCGCCTGTTCCCGGTCGCAAACACCCCACAAGCGATCCACGCCTTGGGCATCGAAGGCCTGAGCGAGTACATCAAGACCATCGGCCTGTACAACAGCAAGGCCAAGAACGTCATCGAAACCTGCCGCCTGCTGATCGAACTGCACGCCGGCGAAGTCCCGCAGACCCGCGAAGCCCTCGAAGCCCTGCCAGGCGTTGGCCGCAAGACCGCCAATGTGGTGCTCAACACTGCCTTTCGCCAATTCACCATGGCCGTCGACACGCATATCTTCCGGGTCAGCAACCGCACGGGCATCGCGCCGGGTAAAACCGTGCTGGAGGTGGAGAAGAAGTTGCTCAAGTTCGTCCCCAGGGACTATCTGCTCGATGCCCATCACTGGTTGATCCTGCATGGCCGCTATGTCTGTCAGGCCCGAAAACCGCGCTGCGGCAGTTGCCGGATCGAAGACCTGTGCGAATACAAGCAGAAGACTTCTGACGATTGAGGCGATAGCTCATACTTGCTCGAGGCGATTGAAAAAATCTTTTTTACCCATTCTGCGATTCCCGTTATAAGGACGGCCAATGGCCCCTTGGCTTGGAGTGACGCATGAGCACCGATAAAGAAGACTTGGCAATCGACGACGATTTTCAGAGTGCGGACGACGATGTGGAGCCGCAGGCCGAACCGGCCAAGACCAACCTGAGCAAACGCCGCACCATTGACAACATGCTTGAGGAACGACGCCTGCAAAAGCAACTGGCCGACTTCGACTACGACCTGTAGTAAACGCAAAAGCCTCCCGAGCGGAGGCTTTTTCAATGAGGCTCAGGCCAGCCCGTGGCGCTGGGCGAGTTCGATCAGGTCCACCAGCGAGCGGGCATTGAGCTTGAGCAACAGTCGCGTCTTGTAGGTGCTGACTGTTTTGTTGCTGAGAAACATGCTGTCGGCGATCTCCTTGTTGCTCTTGCCCCGGGCAAGCTGCTGCAGCACCATCATCTCCCGCCCGGAAAGCCGCTCGACCATCTCCATCTCCGTGGCGCCACTCACACCCGATCTCCCCTTGTGCAGCGCCTGGTTGGGGAAGTAACTGTAACCGGACAGCACGGCCTTGATCGCGCTGAGCAGTTCGGTCAGTTCCTGTTGCTTGCACACATAACCCGCCGCCCCTGCCTGCATGCAGCGCATCGAGAAATGCCCTGGCGCCTGAGACGTCAACACCAACACCTTGGTCCCCGGACTTGCCAGGGTCATTCGGGCAATCACTTCAAGCCCATCCAGTTTGGGGATCCCGATATCCAGAATGACAATGTCCGGCAGATATTCCCGCGTCAGTTGCAAGGCATCCACACCATTGTCGCTCTCCGCCACCACCTCGTAGCCATGCCGCTCCATCAGCATGCGTACGGCCAGGCGAATGACCGGGTGATCATCCACGATCAGCACTTTATTCATGCGATTCCCATTGATACGTTGTTTTTAGTTCGATAGACCACCACACCCGAGCATAACGATTATTTATGCAGCGGTTTCCCTGGCAGATTCACCGAAAGAAGTGGACTACTGTTATTAGAGATTCTTCCTACAAACAGCTAATTAACAAAATGTAATACATGCATGTCCATCGCAACGAGTCAGAAAGTAACAGTCGCCAAAATTGGATCCAAGTGTCGCCGGGTGACACATTTCGCGGGAAAATTCGACTATACAGGTTGGATAAAGGCCTGCCCTACGAACCACGCCATTACTGGGTAGGGAAACAAGCCACGCTTAACAGGCTGGGGAAAACGGGCTACAGATGAGCAAAGCATGGCCAGGCACTCATCATGAACCGCGACCCCATCAGCCCGTTGACTCTTATCGCTGTCTTTGCCGGTGTGATTGAGGGATCCGCCTTGGCCTCACTACCATTCCTCAGTGACGACAGCCAGACTGTCTACACTTGGTTCCTGGTAGGTTTTCCGTTCTTCCTCACCGTGCTGTTCTTTCTCACACTCAACTTCAATAGCGGTTCACTCTTTGCCCCGGACAGGCGTGCCTGTACTTCGGATAAAACAATGCCCCCCTCTGCGGCAAGGGACAAAGGGGCAATGATCATCGCCATCTCCGGTACCGACAGCCGGAAGATTATCGAAAACCATGTGCTGCGGATGGTCGAGCGTCCACACGGACAACAGCGGCGCTGGATCCTGTACAACCTCGATACGCGAACCTGCATCCACCTGTCGGTATCGCCGATGCAGCAAGGCGAGGTCGCGCCGCCCGCTGAATCCCGGGCATGAAAAAACCCGGCCAAGGCCGGGTTTTTTCTGATACACCATAGGCTTACAGCAGCGAACGACCCTTGTTGGCCGCGATGCGCATGCGCAGTGCATTGAGCTTGATGAAGCCCGCGGCGTCGGCCTGATTGTAGGCGCCGCCGTCTTCCTCGAAGGTCGCGATATTGGCATCGAACAGCGAATCGTCCGACTTGCGGCCGACGACCGTGACGTTGCCCTTGTACAGCTTCAGGCGTACGACGCCGTTCACGTTGACCTGGGAGGCGTCGATCATCTGCTGCAGCATCAGACGCTCCGGGCTCCACCAGTAGCCGGTGTAGATCAGGCTGGCGTACTTGGGCATCAGCTCATCCTTCAGGTGAGCGACTTCGCGGTCCAGCGTGATCGACTCGATGGCGCGGTGGGCCTTGAGCATGATGGTGCCGCCCGGGGTCTCGTAGCAGCCGCGCGACTTCATGCCGACGTAGCGGTTCTCGACGATGTCCAGGCGCCCGATGCCGTTGGCGCCGCCGATGCGGTTGAGGTCGGCCAGCACGGTGGCCGGGGTCTTCTCGACGCCGTCGATGGCAACGATGTCACCGTTGCGGTAGGTCAGCTCGAGGTAGGTGGCCTGGTCAGGGGCATTCTCCGGCGAGACGCTCCAGCGCCACATGTCTTCCTCATGCTCGGTCCAGGTATCTTCCAGGACACCGCCTTCGTAGGAGATGTGCAACAGGTTGGCGTCCATCGAGTACGGCGATTTCTTCTTGCCGTGGCGCTCGATCGGGATGCCGTGCTTCTCGGCATAGTCCATCAGCTTCTCGCGGGACAGCAGGTCCCACTCGCGCCACGGGGCAATGACCTTGACGCCTGGCTTGAGCGCATAGGCACCCAGCTCGAAGCGCACCTGGTCGTTACCCTTGCCGGTGGCACCGTGGGAAATGGCGTCGGCGCCGGTTTCGTTGGCGATCTCGATCAGGCGCTTGGCGATCAGCGGACGGGCGATGGAGGTACCCAGCAGGTACTCGCCTTCGTAGACGGTGTTGGCGCGGAACATCGGGAAGACGAAGTCACGCACGAACTCTTCGCGCAGGTCGTCGATGTAGATTTCTTTCACGCCCATCGCCTGGGCCTTGGCGCGGGCCGGCTCGACCTCCTCGCCCTGGCCGAGGTCAGCGGTGAAGGTCACCACTTCACAGTTGTAGGTGTCCTGCAGCCACTTGAGAATCACCGAAGTATCAAGGCCGCCGGAATACGCCAATACGACCTTTTTTACGTCCGCCATGCCATCACTCCACGGGGTTGTACGGAAAGCCGTTGATTCTACCGGCCTTGCCGAAATATTTACAATGGGGCGACAGCTTGTGACGACAAAGCGACAGGAATTGTCGAGAGCGCGACCCGTGGTCGCTCTCAGGACTTCGCCGAAGCGGACGGCGTGGCAGCCGCCGCAGGCGTTGGCGCAGGTGTGGTAGCCGTGGGTGTCGGGGTCGACGGCGGCACCGGCGCTGCCGGTTTCTCCACCGGCTTCTCGACCGGCGTCACGCGCTCGAGCTGGATGTTCACCCGGCGGTTGCGCGCGCGGTTGGCGGCACTGTTGTTCTTGGCCAGCGGGTAGCGCTCACCATGGAAACGCACGGTGATCTGTTCTTCCGGCACACCATGGGCCTTGAGGTACTCGGCCACCGCCAGCGCCCGTCGACGCGAGGTGTCGCGGTTGGTCAGACGATTGCCGCTGTTGTCGGAGTGACCATTGAGTTCGATGTGATTGACCGTCGGATCGGCCTTCAGGTAGTCCAGCAGCACATCCAAGCGCGCGCGCGCCGAGCTGTCCAGCTCGATCCCGCCCCCCGGGAAGCCGACCTGGGTCTGGCGGATCTGGTCGTAGTTCATCGGCAGCAGCTTGGCGGCGCACAACTGGTAGTCGCTGTAGGCCTTGGCGAAACTGACCGGCATCACATGCACTTCCATCGGTCGGCCACCTTCGCCGCGGTAGTTGCGCACCACGGTGCTGCGTCCATCGAGCAGGCCGTTGATCAAACGGCTGGCCTGGCCCTGACTGGAGGTGAACAACACCCCGGTACGGGCCATATGCACCGCACCAAGGTTGATGTCGCCGCGCCCGGGCTGCCAGGGCGCGGCGGCGGCCAGCAAGGTGGCGGAGCCGGCGCCCAGGATATTGCTGTCCGAACGCAGCTGGAAGGTTGGCTGCTCGCCGGCGCGGCGCACGAACTCGCCGCTGCCGAAACCGTCGATCGGCTGGATCAGGCGACATTCGAACTGGTCACCCTCAACTTTCCAGGCGACGTTCTCCACGCGGGTCTGGAAGGTCATTGCCCCGGCCGGCAAGCTGGCAACGAGGGTGAACAGGGCTAGGTAACGCTGGCGCACGGTCGGCTCCACAGATTCTGGCGGCTTACCTGAACGCTATCGGTCGCCCGTCGGAAAACTTGATAGCCGTGCTCGAACAGGGGTTTTCCGGTAGCATTGGCTTCTGAGTTCGACCCGCCTGGAATCTCCAATGTCCGATCGCCTGACCCTCCTGCGCCCCGACGACTGGCACATCCATCTGCGCGATGGTGCCGTTCTGCCACACACCGTCGGTGACGTGGCGCGCACCTTCGCCCGCGCCATCATCATGCCCAACCTGGTTCCGCCAGTGCGCAACGCCGTCGAGGCCGCTGCCTACCGCGAGCGCATCCTTGCCGCACGTCCCGCCGGCAGCCGCTTCGAGCCGCTGATGGTGCTTTATCTCACCGACCGTACCAGCGCTGACGATGTGCGTGCCGCCAAGGCCAGCGGGATCGTGTACGCTGCCAAGCTTTACCCGGCCGGCGCCACCACCAACTCCGATTCGGGCGTGACCAGCATCGACAATATCTTCCCGGCGATCGAGGCCCTGGCCGAAACCGGCATGCCCCTGCTGGTGCACGGAGAAGTCACACGCAGCGAGATCGACGTGTTCGACCGCGAGAAGCGCTTCATCGACGAGCACATGCGCCGCCTGGTCGAACGCTTCCCGACCCTGAAGGTAGTGTTCGAGCACATCACCACCAGCGACGCCGCGCAGTTCGTCACCGAGGCGCCAGCCAACGTTGGTGCGACCATCACTGCCCAGCACCTGCTGTACAACCGCAATCACATGCTGGTCGGCGGTATCCGCCCACACTACTACTGCTTGCCGATCCTCAAGCGCAACACCCACCAGGTGGCGCTGCTGGATGCCGCCACCAGCGGCAATCCGAAGTTCTTCCTCGGCACCGACTCGGCGCCCCACGCCAAGCATGCCAAGGAAGCCGCCTGCGGCTGTGCTGGCTGCTACACCGCTTACGCCGCCATCGAGATGTATGCCGAGGCGTTCGAACAGCGCAACGCGCTGGACAAGCTCGAGGGCTTCGCCAGCAAGCACGGCCCGGACTTCTACGGCCTTGCTCGCAACACCGACACCATCACCTTGGTCCGTGAGGAATGGACCGCGCCGGACAGCCTGCCGTTCGGCGACAACACCGTGATCCCCCTGCGCGCCGGTGAGAAATTGCGCTGGCGCCTGCTGGAGGACAACGCGTGAGCGAAGACCTGTACGAAGACGACCAGGACAGCCAAGTCAGCAGCGGCTCGCGCCACCCCATGGCCGAGCGTTTTCGTGGCTACTTGCCAGTGGTGGTGGATGTCGAGACCGGCGGTTTCAACAGCGCCACCGACGCGCTGCTGGAGATCGCCGCCGTCACCATTGGCATGGACGAGAAGGGCTTCCTGTTCCCCGAACACACCTACTTCCACCGGGTCGAACCGTTCGAAGGGGCCAACATCGAGGCGGCCGCGCTGGAATTCACCGGCATCAAGCTGGACCACCCGCTGCGCATGGCGGTGAGCGAGGAAAGCGCACTGACCGATATCTTCCGCGGCGTGCGCAAGGCGCTGAAGGCCAATGGCTGCAAGCGGGCAATCCTGGTCGGGCACAACAGCAGCTTCGACCTGGGCTTCCTCAATGCCGCGGTGGCGCGCAACGACATCAAGCGCAACCCGTTCCACCCGTTCTCCAGCTTCGATACCGCCACCCTCGCCGGCCTCGCCTATGGCCAGACCGTGCTGGCCCGTGCCTGCCAGAGCGCGGACATCGACTTTGACGGACGCGAAGCGCATTCGGCGCGCTACGACACCGAGAAGACCGCCGAGCTGTTCTGCGGCATCGTCAATCGTTGGAAAGAAATGGGCGGCTGGCGCGACTTCAACGATTGAAGCCCGCCTAGCGCGACATGCTCGCGGGGCATAAAAAAACCGGCCACCAGGGCCGGTTTTTTATACGCGTGGCAATTACAGCTTGCCAGCGTTCTCGCTCAGATAGGCAGCAACGCCTTCCGGCGAAGCGTTCATGCCCTTGTCGCCTTTCTTCCAGTTGGCCGGGCAGACTTCGCCGTGCTCTTCGTGGAATTGCAGGGCGTCTACCAGGCGCAGCAGCTCGTCCATGTTGCGGCCCAGCGGCAGGTCATTGACGATCTGCGAGCGGACAACACCGTTGGTGTCGATCAGGAAGGCGCCACGGAAGGCCACGCCGCCTTCGGACTCGACGTCGTAGGCCTTGCAGATTTCGTGGGTCATGTCGGCTGCCAGGGTGTACTTGACTTGACCGATACCGCCGTTGTTGACCGGCGTGTTGCGCCAGGCGTTGTGGGTGAAGTGCGAGTCGATCGACACACCGATCACTTCCACGTTGCGCGCCTGGAAGTCAGGGATACGGTTGTCCAGGGCGATCAGCTCGGATGGGCAGACGAACGTGAAGTCCAGCGGGTAGAAGAATACCAGGCCGTACTTGCCCTTGATGGCCGAGGCCAGGTTGAAGCTGTCTACGATCTCGCCGTTGCCCAGCACGGCTGGAACGGTGAAGTCCGGGGCTTTTTTGCCAACGAGTACGCTCATTCGATCTCTCCTGATGAGGGGTGAAAAACCTTGCCCGGGCGGAACACGTCCCCCGGATCCAGCAAAGGCCGACCATCATACACAGCTTTACGTGACAGGCCGAATCTCGACCGCCGGTCGCTCTGGAACGCACCTCACACAAAGTGCTTTGACAAGCATTCTCATTACCATTACTCTCCAACGCATCGACTCAACCCGCGACGGTCAGCCTTTATGTATGTGTGTCTCTGTGTCGGTGTCACCGATGGACAGATCCGCGATGCGATCTACGAAGGATGCTGCAGCTACAAAGAAGTGCGAGCCGCCACCAATGTGGCCAGCCAGTGCGGCAAATGCGCCTGCCTCGCCAAGCAGGTGGTACGCGAAACCCTCACCGAGCTGCAACTAAGCCAGCAGGCTAGCCTGCCCTACCCCGTTGAGTTCAATGCGGCATAATTCCCGAATTCGAAGAACCGGACCCAGCGTCCGGTTTTTTTATGCCTGCAATTCAATAAGTTAGCGCTCGAACGCGGTTCACAAACATTCTTATTCCGATTAATTTTCACTTATTATTCAATAACTTAGGTTTGACATAGGAATAGCTCAGGCTCAAACTTCTCTGTATTGGCTCAACTTCTACAGGGCAGGACCCCATCATGAAAGGCGACGTAAGCGTCATCCAGCATCTCAACAAGATCCTCGGAAACGAGCTGGTCGCAATCAACCAGTACTTCCTGCACGCGCGCATGTACGAAGATTGGGGCCTGAACAGAATCGGCAAGCTCGAGTACAAAGAATCCATCCAGGCGATGAAGGACGCTGACAAGCTGATCAAGCGCATCCTTTTCCTCGAAGGCATCCCCAACGTGCAGGACCTGGGCAAGCTGATGATCGGCGAGCACACCAAGGAGATGCTCGACTGCGACCTGAAACTTGAGAAAAAGGCCCATGCCGACCTCAAGGCCGCCATTGCCCACTGCGAAACGGCTGGCGACTTCGGCTCGCGCGATGTGCTCGAAGACATCCTCGAAGACCAGGAAGAGCACATCGACTGGCTGGAGACCCAGCTGGGCCTGATCGACAAGATCACTATCGAGAACTACCTGCAGTCGCAGATGGGCGAAGAGTAAGTTTCGCCAGCTACAAAAAAGCCCCGCCTAGGCGGGGCTTTTTGCTACTTGCGGCAAACGCCGGATCAGGCTTCGGAAGCCTTGGCCTTGGCGGCCGCTTCCTTGATCAGGGTCTGCAGCTCACCCTTCTCGAACATTTCCAGCATGATGTCGCTGCCACCGACCAGCTCACCGGCCACCCACAGTTGCGGGAAAGTCGGCCAGTTGGCGTACTTGGGCAGGTTGGCGCGGATTTCCGGGTTCTGCAGGATGTCGACATAGGCGAACTTCTCACCACAACCCATCACTGCCTGCGAAGCCTTGGCCGAGAAGCCACACTGCGGCGCATTCGGCGAACCTTTCATGTAAAGCAGAATGGTGTTGTTGGCAATCTGCTCTTTGATTGTATCGATGATATCCATGAAGCACCTCGGCTGAACTTTCCGACAGGGTCGTCGGCACGGTGACGCATTGTATCGGAAAGCCGAGCAGCGTGCTCGGCCTTACCGTACTTCATGCGGCCTCGACCTGTACCGGCACGCCATTGAGGGCGGCATTGCCGGAAACGCCATCGCGCAAGTGTTCGTCGGTCAGGTCATTGGCACTCGCCCCCGGCTGTGCAGCAGCCACCTGCAAGCGCGCGCCCTGGCGCCCATGGCCGTAGCCATGGGGCAGGCTGACCACGCCTGGCATCATTTGCTCACTGGCCTGCACCGTCACCTCGATTACCCCGGTACGCGAGCGCACCCGCACCATCTGGCCGTCCTGCAAGTGCCGCCGGCGCAGGTCGTCCGGATGCATCAGCAACTGATGGCGCGGCTTGCCTTTGACCAACCGATGGTAGTTGTGCATCCACGAATTGTTGCTGCGCACGTGCCGACGGCCGATCAGCAGCAACTGGTCATCCGCAGGCGCGGCCATATGAGCGAGGCGCCGCAGGTCCTCGAGCAGTACGCCCGGGGCCGCCTCGACCTTGCCGCTGGCCGTGCGCAGGCGCGTCGTAAGGTTGGCGCGCAGCGGCCCGAGGTCAAGGCCATGGGGATGCGCGTCTAACACGCCTAGCGAGAGTTTCCAGGGCGTCTGCTCGCCATAAGGCCCCTTGCGCAGGGCGAAGTCGATCATCTGTGCCGGCGGCAGGGTGGCCTTGAGCTCGACCTGCGCGCGCTCGGCAAATGCCTCGGCCAGCCCCACGAAGATCTCCCAGTCGTGCAATGCGCCCTCGGGCTTGGGCAGGATTGCCCGGTTGAAGCGGGTAACGTTGCGCACCGCCAGCAGGTTGAAGGTGGAATCGTAATGATCGTTCTCCAACGCCGAGGTCGACGGCAGGATCAGGTCGGCATGGCGCGTGGTCTCGTTGATGTACAAGTCAATACTGAGCATGAAGTCGAGGCCGGCCAGGGCGTCGTCCAGGCGTCGCCCGTTGGGCGTGGACAACACTGGGTTACCCGCCACGGTCACCAGTGCCCGCACCTGCCCCTCCCCGGGTTCGAGGATCTCTTCGGCCAGGGCCGACACCGGCAACTCGCCGCCGTACTCGGGCAAGCCCGAGACCCGGCTGCGCCATTGGTCGAAATGCCCGCCGCAAGTGCTGGCGACCAGGTCGACCGCAGGTGTCGTGCACAGGGCACCGCCCTCGCGATCAAGATTGCCGGTGACCAGGTTGATCAACTGCACCAACCAGTGGCACAGCGAACCGAAGACCTGGGTCGATACACCCATTCGGCCATAACACACCGCTTTGTCGGCAGCGGCGAAATCTCGCGCCAACTGGCGGATCGCCTCCGCCGGAATACCACACAGCGCGCTCATGGCGGTCGCATCGAACGGCAGGATGGCTTCGCGCACCTGTTCCAGCCCAGTGACCGGCAGATGCGAGCCCCGGGCCAGGTTCTCGCTGAACAGCGTATGCAGCAGGCCACACAACAGCGCCGCGTCGCCACCGGGGCGAATGAACAGGTGCTGGTCAGCCAGCGCCGCAGTCTCGCTGCGCCGCGGATCCACCACCACCAATTGTCCGCCTCGGGCCTTGAGCGCCTTGAGACGCTTTTCCACGTCCGGCACGGTCATGATGCTGCCATTGGAAGCCAGGGGATTGCCGCCCAGGATCAGCATGAACTGGGTCTGATCGATGTCCGGAATGGGCAACAGCAGGCCATGGCCATACATCAGGTGGCTGGTCAGGTGCTGCGGCAACTGGTCCACTGAGGTAGCAGAGAAGCGATTGCGGGTCTTGAGCAGGCCGAGGAAGTAGTTGCTGTGGGTCATCAGCCCATAGTTGTGCACGCTGGGGTTGCCCTGGTAAACGGCCACCGCGTTGCGCCCGTGGGCCTGCTGGATCGCCCACAACCGCTCGGCGGCCAGGGCGAAGGCTTCGTTCCAGTCGATCGGCAACCACTGGTCGCCGATGCGCCGGTGAGGCTGGCGTAGACGGTCGGGGTCCTCCTGGATGTCCTGCAGGGCGACCGCCTTGGGGCAGACATGGCCGCGGCTGAACGGATCCTGCTGATCGCCCTTGATCGAGCTGATCCGCGCCGGGCCATCTGTTTCATGGGTGACTTCGATATTCAGGCCACAGATGGCCTCGCACAGGTGACAGGCTCGGTGATGCAGGGTCTTGGTCATGGCCGCCTCTGCCTTGTTATTTTAAAGACTCGACTATGCGCCCGCCGATCGAGGCTCGCTAGAAAGGTTCGCGACGTGAATCGGACGACATCAGGCGGACGATTCGCGACAACGGGTTTGCCAAAAGCGCTCCGAGCCGTGTACAACCGCTGTAGCAAATAAAAAACAGCTAGCCGGCAAGGGCTTACGACACCCATTGACACAGAGGCGCTGTTTCCCCTCTTGGTTTCAGGCGACATTTAATTATAGTATTGCGCCTTTCCCTATTCCGTCCGCCCTGTGCGGCTTACGCCGCAGGTCACCCCCGTTGTCAACAAAACCCATACGGTCGACCTGCAAAACGTTGCAGATAAGGTAGTCAATCATGAGCGCTAGGCACTTTCTCTCCCTGCTGGATTTCACCGCTGACGAATTGCTCGGCGTGATCCGTCGCGGCATCGAGCTGAAGGACCTGCGCAAACGAGGCGTGCTGTTCGAGCCGCTGAAAAACCGCGTGCTGGGCATGATCTTCGAGAAGTCCTCGACCCGCACCCGGGTGTCTTTCGAGGCCGGCATGATCCAGCTCGGCGGCCAGGCCATCTTCCTGTCGCCGCGCGACACCCAGCTGGGCCGCGGCGAGCCGATCGCCGACAGCGCCATCGTGCTGTCGAGCATGGTCGACGCGGTGATGATCCGCACCCACGCCCACAGCACCCTCACCGAGTTCGCCGCCAACGCGAAGGTGCCGGTCATCAACGGCCTGTCCGACGAGTCGCACCCCTGCCAACTGCTGGCCGACATGCAGACTTTCTTCGAGCACCGTGGCGCGATCCAGGGCAAGACCGTGGCCTGGGTCGGCGACGGCTTCAACATGTGCAACTCCTATATCGAAGCTGCCGTGCAGTTCGATTTCCAACTGCGCATCACCTGCCCTGAAGGCTACGAGCCTGATCAACGCTTCCTGGCGCTGGGCGGTGACCGCGTGCAGATCATCCGTGATCCGAAAGAAGCCGTGCGCGGCGCTCACCTGGTGACCACGGATGTCTGGACTTCCATGGGCCAGGAAGAGGAAACTGCACGGCGCCTGGCGCATTTCGCGCCTTACCAGGTCACACGCGAACTGCTCGACCTGGCGGCACCCGATGCCCTGTTCATGCATTGCCTGCCCGCCCACCGTGGCGAGGAAATCAGCCAGGACCTGCTCGACGACCCTCGTTCGGTCGCCTGGGACGAAGCTGAAAACCGCCTGCATGCGCAGAAGGCCCTTCTGGAATTCCTTGTAGAACCGGCTTACCACCACGCATGAGTCAACAGCTACTGCTCAATTTGCGCAACCTCGCCTGCGGCTATGGCGAGCAACGCATCGTCCAGAACCTCAACCTGCACCTGAACGCAGGCGACATCGGTTGCCTGCTGGGGTCCTCCGGCTGCGGCAAGACCACCACGCTGCGCGCCATCGCCGGCTTCGAGCCGGTGCACGATGGCGAAATCCAGCTAGCCGGCGAAGTCATTTCCCGCGCCGGGTTCACCCTGGCCCCGGAAAAGCGCCGGATTGGCATGGTGTTCCAGGACTACGCCCTGTTCCCCCACCTTACCGTGGCGCAGAACATCGCCTTCGGCATCGGCAAGCATCCGCGCCAGGCGGCGGTGGTCGACGAGATGCTCGAACTGGTCAAGCTCGGCGGCCTGGGCGGGCGCTACCCGCACGAACTGTCCGGTGGCCAGCAGCAGCGCGTGGCCCTGGCCCGGGCGCTGGCGCCGGAGCCACAGCTGCTGCTGCTCGACGAGCCGTTCTCCAACCTCGACGTGGAGCTGCGTCGGCGCCTGAGCCATGAGGTGCGCGACATTCTCAAGAGCCGTGGCACCAGCGCCATCCTGGTCACCCACGACCAGGAGGAAGCCTTTGCCGTCAGCGACCATGTAGGCGTGTTCAAAGAAGGTCGCCTGGAACAGTGGGACACCCCCTACAACCTCTACCACGAGCCGCAGACCCCGTTCGTCGCCAGCTTCATCGGCCAGGGTTACTTCATTCGCGGCCAGATGAGCAGCCACGAGTCGGTCACCACCGAACTCGGCGAGCTGCGCGGCAACCGCGCCTACACCATGGCTCCCGGCAGCTCGGTGGACGTGCTGCTGCGCCCGGATGATATCGTCCATGCTCCCGACAGCCCGTTGCGGGCGCGGATCATCGGCAAGAGCTTCCTCGGCGCCTCGACGCTGTATCGCCTGCAACTGCCCACCGGCAGCCAGCTCGAGTCGATTTTCCCCAGCCACAATGACCATCAGGTCGGCCAGGATGTCGGCATTGCGGTTGCTGCGGACCACCTGGTGCTGTTCGCGGTGCCCGGTAGCGTCGCTGCGCAGCTCTCCAGCCATGAGCAAGGCGTGCGACGCGTCAGCTGCGCACATTGATGCGCTAGATCCTCACAGCATCAATGTGCCGCTGGCGACGCGCCTTGCCATCCCGCCGATCTTCACCCGCTCGCCTTCCAGACGACAGAACAGCTCACCGCCCCTGGTCGAACACTGGAAGGCCTGCAGCTCGGACTTGCCAAGTCGCGCCGCCCAGTACGGGATCAGTGAGCAATGGGTGGAGCCGGTGACCGGGTCTTCCGGGATGCCAATGCCCGGAGCGAAATAGCGCGATACGAAATCATGCCGCTCGCCTGGAGCCGTCACGATCACTCCCAAGCCCGGCAGGCGAGCCAGCGCTGCCATGTCCGGCGCGCAATCGCGTACCGCTTGCTCCGAGTCGAGCACCACGAACAGCTCGCGGGTCTGGTAGACCTCGCGCACCTCGCAGCCCAGCGCTTCGGCAACCGCCACGGGCCCGGCCAACGGCTGCGGCTCGAGACGCGGGAAGTCCAACCACAGGCGGCCATTCTCACGGCTGACGCTCAGCAGGCCCGAACGGCTCTTGAAGTCCAGGCGCGGCGCCTGCTCACCATAGACGTCGAACAGGACATGAGCGCTGGCCAGGGTGGCGTGACCACACAGGGGGACTTCGGTGCTCGGGGTGAACCAGCGGATCCGATAGCCATCATCCTCGGCCACCACGAACGCGGTTTCGGCAAGGTTGTGCTCGGCGGCCACCTGTTGCATCAGGCCATCTTCGAGCCACTGGTCCAGGCGGTAGACCATGGCCGGGTTGCCAGCGAAGGGGCGGTCACTGAAGGCGTCCACCTGATGAAAATGCAACTGCATGCCACGACTCCTGTATCTGGCGGGAAAGGTCCCGAGCATGCGGCATGCCGCCAGGGCCCGACAGTGACAGAGTCGTAGAATTTCTATCAGTACAGATGATCAGCCGCGACCGATCTCGGCGAACTGTGCCTGGGTATAGGTGGCCAGCACCGCGGCGGCCAGCTCCACTTCAAGACCACGACGCCCAGCGCTCACATGAATCGTTTCATGTTGTTGCGCGGACTGATCGATAAAGGTGCGCAGGCGCTTCTTCTGCCCCAGCGGACTGATCCCCCCAACCAGATAGCCCGTGGCGCGCTGGGCAGCCTGCGGGTCGGCCATTTCGCACTTTTTCACTCCCGCCGCGTGGGCCAGGGCCTTCAGGTCGAGGGTCCCGACCACCGGCACCACGGCCACCAGCAGTTCGCCCTTTTCACTGCTGGCGAGCAGGGTTTTGAATACCCGCAACGGGTCAAGGCCGAGCTTTTCCGCCGCCTCCAGGCCATACGAGGCGGTTTTCGGATCATGTTCGTAACTGTGCACGCGGTGCTCGGCGCGCGCCTTCTTCAAAAGGTCCAGGGCGGGGGTCATCAACGGCTCCAGTCGATCACAAGTCGCCCGGTACTTTAGGGCAATTCCACCGGTGCAGCCAGCGCAGGTCCCAGGCTAGAGCAGCGGCCATGGATTCACGACCCGGTGCGTCAGTCAGATTGTGGCCAAGCGTTCATTTTCGACCTTTGACATCAGCGTTTCTTGTCTATATTTTTTCGTTTATGAATAAATGGTGCACCTATAAGGTGCACTACCTGTACCTGCCCGGCGTCAATGGGGATCGACTCCGGGCTTTTTTGCTGTCGAGCGCCCAGCGCCTCACAACAACAAGAACCGAGGTCACACATGACAACTGCTCTACGCGAACCCACGTTATCCGCCCAATGCCTGGCCGAGTTTCTCGGCACCGCCCTGCTCATCTTCTTCGGCACCGGTTGTGTCGCCGCGCTCAAGGTCGCCGGCGCCAGCTTCGGCCTGTGGGAGATCAGCATCATCTGGGGGGTCGGCGTGAGCATGGCGATCTACCTGACCGCCGGTGTCTCCGGCGCGCACCTGAACCCGGCGGTCAGCATCGCCCTGGCCGTATTCGCTGGTTTCGACAAGCGCAAGTTGCCGTTCTACATGCTGGCCCAGGTGTGCGGCGCATTCTGCGGCGCGGCCCTGGTGTACTTCCTGTACAGCAACCTATTCTTCGATTTCGAACAAAGCCACGCCATGGTACGCGGCAGCCAGGCCAGCCTGGAGCTGGCCTCGGTGTTCTCCACCTACCCGCACCCGGCGCTGTCCACCGGCCAGGCCTTCCTGGTCGAAGTGATCATCACCGCGATCCTGATGGCCGTGATCATGGCCCTGACCGACGACAACAACGGTCTGCCACGCGGCGCCACCGCCCCGCTGCTGATCGGCCTGCTGATCGCCGTGATCGGCAGCGCCATGGGACCGCTGACCGGCTTCGCAATGAACCCGGCGCGAGATTTCGGGCCTAAACTGATGACCTTCCTGGCCGGCTGGGGCGAAGTCGCCTTCACCGGCGGGCGCGATATTCCGTATTTCCTGGTGCCGGTGTTCGCGCCAATCCTCGGTGCCAGCCTGGGCGCGGCCCTGTACCGTGGGGTGATCGCCCGCAACTTGCCGACAACCCAGGCTGCGGCCCAACAGACAGACGATAATCCTCAGGGTGATACCCAGGTTTCCTGATGCCAGCGCCGGGCCCGGACCGCAAGGCCGGCGCCCGCCACGCCCTGACCTACTCCCTTATTCGTGCAAGGCCACCGACATGACCGATACCCTGGACAAGAACTACATCATCGCCCTGGACCAGGGCACCACCAGTTCGCGCGCCATCATCTTCGATCGCGACGCCAACGTGGTGGGCACCTCGCAGCGTGAATTCGCCCAGCATTACCCGCAGGCGGGCTGGGTCGAACACGACCCGATGGAAATCTTCGCTACCCAGAGCGCGACCATGGTCGAGGCCCTGGCCCAGGCCGGCATCAGCCACGCCCAGGTCGCCGCCATCGGCATCACCAACCAGCGTGAGACCACCGTCGTCTGGGACAAGGAAACCGGCCGCCCGGTGTACAACGCCATCGTCTGGCAATGCCGCCGCAGCACCGACATCTGCGCCCAGCTAAAGCGCGACGGCCACGAGCAGTACATCCGCGAAGCCACCGGCCTGGTCACCGACCCGTACTTCTCCGGCACCAAGCTCAAGTGGATACTCGACAATGTCGAAGGCGCCCGCGAACGCGCCGAACGTGGCGAGCTGCTGTTCGGCACCATCGATACCTGGCTGATCTGGAAATTCTCCGGCGGCAAGGTGCATGTCACCGACTACACCAACGCCTCGCGTACGCTGATGTTCAACATCCATTCGCTGCAGTGGGACGAGAAGCTGCTCGATATCCTCGGCATTCCGCGCCAGATGCTGCCTGAAGTGCGCCCATCGTCCGAGGTCTATGGCAAGACCAAGAGCGGCATCGACATCGCCGGTATCGCCGGCGACCAGCAATCGGCGCTGTTCGGCCAGATGTGCGTCGAACCGGGCCAGGCCAAGAACACCTACGGCACCGGCTGCTTCCTGCTGATGAACACCGGCGCCAAGGCGGTCCAGTCGTCTCACGGCCTGCTCACCACCATCGCTTGCGGCCCACGCGGCGAGGTGGCCTACGCCCTCGAGGGCGCGGTGTTCAATGGCGGCTCGACCGTGCAGTGGCTGCGCGACGAGCTGAAGATCGTCAACGACGCCTACGACACCGAGTACTTCGCCAGCAAGGTCAAGGACAGCAATGGCGTCTACCTGGTACCGGCCTTCACCGGCCTGGGCGCGCCGTACTGGGATCCGTACGCTCGTGGCGCATTGTTCGGCCTGACCCGTGGCGTCAAGGTCGATCACATCATTCGCGCCGCCCTGGAGTCGATCGCCTACCAGACCCGCGATGTGCTCGACGCCATGCAGCAGGACTGCGGCCAGCGCCTCTCCGAACTGCGCGTGGACGGTGGCGCAGTGGCCAACAACTTCCTCATGCAGTTCCAGGCCGACATTCTCGGCACCTGCGTGGAGCGCCCGAAAATGCGCGAGACCACGGCGCTGGGCGCGGCCTACCTGGCGGGCCTTGCCTGCGGTTTCTGGAGCGGCCTGGACGAGTTGCGCGACAAGGCGATCATTGAACGCGAGTTCAGCCCGCAACTGGATGAAGTGGCGAAAGAGAAGCTGTACAAGGGCTGGCGCAAGGCTGTTGACCGTACCCGCGACTGGGAAGATCACGACGCCTGATCTAGTAATGCAGGGGCTGCCGTGCAGCCCCAGTTGACCAACGGCCTACTGGTCGTCATCTCCGTCCTACGGCATCATTGCAGAATTTGTCCGGCAGCCCCAAAGGACCGCCCATGAATCTGCCCCCACGCCAACAACAAATCCTCGAGCTCGTCCGCGAACGCGGCTATGTCAGCATCGAAGAGATGGCGCAGCTGTTCGTCGTCACCCCGCAGACCATCCGCCGCGATATCAACCAGCTTGCCGAGGGCAACCTGCTGCGCCGTTATCACGGTGGCGCGGCCTACGACTCGAGCATTGAGAACACCGCCTACGCCATGCGCGCCGACCAGATGCGCGACGAGAAGCAACGCATCGCCGAAGCCGTGGCACGGCAGATTCCCGACCATGCCTCACTGTTCATCAACATCGGCACCACCACCGAATCCATCGCCCGCGCCCTGCTCAACCACAACCACCTGAAGGTCATCACCAACAACCTGCACGTAGCGGCGATCCTGGCGGCCAAGGACGACTTCGAGGTACTGGTGGCCGGCGGCACGGTCCGTCGCGACGGCGGCGTGGTCGGCCAGGCAAGCGTCGACTTCATCAGCCAATTCAAGGTCGATTTCGCCGTGGTCGGCATCAGCGGTATCGACGAAGACGGCAGCCTGCTGGACTTCGACTACCAGGAAGTACGTGTATCCCAGGCGATCATCAGCAACGCCCGCCAGGTGCTACTGGCGGCGGACTCGAGCAAGTTCGGCCGCAATGCCATGGTTCGCCTCGGTTCGATCAGCCTGATCGACTGCCTGGTGACCGACCAGGCCCCTTCTTCTGCCCTGACGCAGTTGCTCAATCAGTACAAGATTCGTCTCGAGGTGGTTTGAAGCAGAGGCCGTGGGAGGGCGAAGGGCGCAGGCCTCAGCCCTTGTATCGCCTGTGAGATCAAGCGCCGCGCGGGCGGCGCTCGATCTCAATACCCCTGAAAATCTTCAACCGTTCACCCCACCTTTTTCACAAATGTTCATTTCCCTGTCATCCGATCAGTTTTTTCTATAAAGACTGACTGGCAGCCGCCTGTTCATTGCGCTAGTATTTTCGAAAACGAACATTAATGTTCATATTCGATGTGAACAGCCCCAGGAGGCCTTGCCCGTGTCCCAGCCCGTTTCGTCCCAGCCACCACTCCAGGACTGCTACGACCTCGCCGTGATCGGCGGTGGCATCAATGGCGTCGGTATCGCTGCCGATGCCGCCGGGCGCGGTCTGAAGGTGTTCCTTTGCGAAAAGGATGACCTGGCACAGCACACCTCCTCGGCCAGCAGCAAGCTGATCCACGGCGGCCTGCGCTACCTGGAGCACTACGAATTCCGCCTGGTGCGCGAAGCACTGGCCGAACGCGAAGTGCTGCTGGCCAAGGCGCCACACATCGTCAAGCCCATGCGCTTCGTGCTGCCCCATCGCCCGCACCTGCGCCCGGCCTGGATGATCCGTGCCGGCCTGTTCCTCTATGACCACCTGGGCAAGCGCAAGCGTCTGGGCGCCTCGCGCGGCCTGCGATTCGGCCCAGGCTACCCGCTCAAGCCAGTCATCACCCGCGGCTTCGAATACGCCGACTGCGCGGTGGACGATGCTCGCCTGGTGGTGCTCAATGCCATGGCCGCCCGGGAGAAGGGCGCGCACATCCATACCCGCACCCGTTGCCTGCGCGCCGAACGCGTCGACGGCCTGTGGCAGGTGGAACTGCAGCATGCCGATGGCAGCCTGCAGAGCATCCGCGCCCGGGCACTGGTGAACGCTGCCGGCCCTTGGGTCGCCAGCTTCATCAAGGACGACCTCAAGCTCGATGCGCCGTACGGCATTCGCCTGATACAAGGCAGCCACCTGATCGTGCCGCGCCTGTACGAGGGCGAACACGCCTACATCCTGCAGAACGAAGACCAGCGCATCGTCTTCTGCATTCCTTACCTGGATCGCTTCACCCTGATCGGCACCACAGACCGCGAATACAGCGGTGACCCGGCCAAGGTGGCGATCACCGAACAGGAAACCGACTATCTGCTCAAGGTGGTCAACGAGCACTTCAACCACCAGCTCAGCCGCGCCGATATCCTGCACACCTATTCCGGCGTGCGCCCGCTGTGCAACGACGAATCGGACAACCCTTCGGCCGTGACCCGCGACTACACCCTGGCGCTGTCTGCCGCCCAGGGCGAGGCGCCGTTGCTGTCTGTGTTTGGCGGCAAGCTGACCACATACCGCAAGCTGGCCGAATCAGCCATGGCCGAGCTGCAGCCATTCTTCACCCAGATGCGCGGCAGTTGGACCGCAGGCGCACCACTCCCCGGCGGTGAAAGCATGACCACCGCACCAGCCCTGGTCGATGCGCTGGTGGCACGTCATGCCTGGCTGCCACTGGATATTGCCAAGCGTTGGGCCACGACCTATGGCAGCCGTGTGTGGCGTCTGCTCGACGGTGTCAACGGCCCCGAAGACCTCGGCCAGTCGATGGGCGGTGGCCTGTTCACCCGCGAGGTCGACTACCTGTGCACCGAAGAATGGGCCAGCAGCGCCGACGACATCCTCTGGCGCCGCACCAAGCTGGGCCTGTTCACCAGTGCGATCGAGCAACAGGCACTGGCTGACTACTTGCAGCAGACCCAGGGCAACCGCGTGCAGGCTGCCTGACGCCAAACTGCTAAAGCTTGGGTTCGATCATCATCCATGGGGCCGCTTTGCGGCCCCAATGCATCTGACTGATGCATCTGCGCGCAGCCATTCGTTCGGATTTCCGAATGCGCCACGCCCCATCCTTTCGGAAATCCGTACGACACATACTGTCGTAAAGGCATCAAAAAACATTAATCCCCAGCATTTTCGCGGCGTTATGATCGACATCAGAGCTTGGCACGACTCATGCTCTACACTTGGAAGCCGAATGCACCACGCTTCATGCTGTATTCGTTGAACGAAAGAGTCCGCCAACGGCTCCATAAAAAAAACAAACACGTCGAGGAAAATTTGATGCGCATCGTTCGTCAATTGCTGGGCGCCGCCATCGCGGCAGCAGTCATTTCGTCGCCGGTCATGGCCGAAGAACTGACCGGCACCCTGAAGAAGATCAAGGACTCCGGCACCATCACCCTGGGCCATCGCGACTCCTCCATCCCGTTCTCCTACCTGGCCGGCAGCACCGCACCGGTAGGCTACTCCCACGACATCCAGCTGGCCGTCGTCGACGCCCTGAAGAAGCAACTGGGCACCGACATCAAGATCAAGTACAACCTGGTCACCTCGCAGACCCGCATCCCGCTGGTGCAGAACGGCACCGTGGACCTTGAGTGCGGTTCCACCACCAACAACGTCGAGCGCCAGCAGCAGGTCGGCTTCTCGGTGGGCATCTTCGAAGTCGGCACCCGCCTGCTGACCAAGGTCAAGGATGGCCAGCCATCCTATAAAGACTTTGCCGACCTGGCCGGCAAGAACGTGGTGACCACCGCCGGCACCACCTCCGAGCGCATCCTCAAGGCGATGAACGCCGACAAGCAGATGAAGATGAACGTGATCTCCGCCAAGGACCACGGTGAAGCCTTCAACATGCTCGAAAGCGGCCGCGCCGTGGCCTTCATGATGGACGACGCCCTGCTGGCCGGTGAAATGGCCAAGGCCAAGAAGCCTGCCGACTGGGTCATCACCGGCACGCCACAGTCGTACGAAATCTACGGCTGCATGGTGCGCAAGGACGACCCGGCCTTCAAGAAAGCGGTCGACGAGGCCATCGTCGCCTACTTCAAGTCGGGTGAAGTCAACAAGAGCTACGACAAGTGGTTCCAGCAGCCGATCCCGCCAAAGGGCCTGAACCTGCAGTTCCCGATGAGCGACGAGCTGAAGAAGCTGATCGCCGAGCCGACCGACAAGGCGGCGGACGAGAAGAAGTCCTGACCTCCGGCAAATAGTGGCCTGAAGCGCCTCCGCGCGAATCCATCCAACAGGCCACTTAGTTAGTGTCTAACCTTTACATCCGAGGGCGTCGAACGCCCCCGGATGTATCGAGGTGCCCGTGAAACAACCGTCTGAGGGGAAATCCCGATGAATTACAACTGGGACTGGGGCGTGTTCTTCAAGTCCACTGGCGTGGGCAGCGAAACCTATCTGGACTGGTACATCAGCGGTCTGGGCTGGACCATCGCCATCGCCATCTCCGCCTGGATCATCGCCTTGCTGCTGGGCTCGCTGCTCGGCGTGATGCGTACCGTACCCAACCGTCTGGTGTCAGGGATCGCCACCGCCTACGTCGAACTGTTCCGCAACGTGCCGCTGCTGGTGCAACTGTTCATCTGGTACTTCCTGGTGCCGGACTTGCTGCCAGAAGGCCTGCAGGAATGGTTCAAGCAGGACCTCAACCCGACCACCTCGGCACTGATCAGCGTGGTCATCTGCCTCGGCCTGTTCACCGCCGCCCGTGTCTGCGAGCAGGTGCGCACCGGCATCCAGGCGCTGCCCCGCGGCCAGGAGTCGGCCGGGCGCGCGATGGGCTTCAGCCTCCCGCAGATCTACATGAACGTGCTGCTGCCCCAGGCCTACCGGATCATTATTCCGCCGCTCACCTCGGAATTTTTGAACGTGTTCAAGAACTCCTCGGTGGCCTCGCTGATCGGCCTGATGGAACTGCTGGCGCAGACCAAGCAGACTGCCGAGTTCTCCGCGAACCTGTTCGAAGCATTCACCCTGGCCACCCTGATCTACTTCACCCTGAACATGGGCCTGATGCTGCTCATGCGCATGGTCGAGAAGAAAGTCGCGGTACCGGGCCTGATTTCCGTGGGAGGCAAGTAAATGGACATGGATTTCAGTGAAATCATCCCGGCCCTGCCCGCCCTCTGGGACGGCATGGTCCTGACCCTGCAACTGATGGTCATGGGCGTGGTCGGCGGTATTGCCCTGGGTACCATCCTTGCCCTGATGCGCCTGTCGTCGAACAAGCTGCTAGCTAATATCGCTGGCGCCTACGTCAACTACTTCCGCTCCATCCCGCTGCTGCTGGTGATCACCTGGTTCTACCTGGCGGTGCCGTTCGTGCTGCGCTGGATCACCGGCGAAGACACCCCGGTGGGCGCCTTCACCTCCTGCGTCGTGGCCTTCATGATGTTCGAGGCGGCCTACTTCTGCGAAATCGTCCGCGCCGGCGTGCAGTCGATCTCCAAGGGCCAGATGGGCGCCGCGCAGGCGCTGGGCATGAGCTACGGCCAGTGCATGCGCCTGATCATCCTGCCCCAGGCGTTTCGCAAGATGACCCCGCTGCTTTTGCAACAGAGCATCATCCTGTTCCAGGACACCTCGCTGGTCTACACCGTCGGCCTGATCGATTTCCTCAACTCGGCCCGCTCCAACGGCGACATCATCGGGCGCTCCCATGAGTTCCTGATCTTCGCCGGTGTCGTCTACTTCCTCATCAGCTTCTCCGCTTCCTGGTTGGTCAAGCGCCTGCAAAAAAGGATCGCCGTATGATTTCCATCAAGAACGTCAACAAGTGGTACGGGGACTTCCAGGTGCTGACCGACTGCAGCACCGAGGTCAAGAAGGGGGAAGTGGTGGTCGTGTGCGGCCCGTCCGGCTCGGGCAAGTCGACCCTGATCAAGTGCGTCAACGCACTGGAACCCTTCCAGAAGGGCGACATCGTGGTCGACGGGACCTCCATCGCCGACCCGAAGACCAACCTGCCCAAGCTGCGTTCGCGGGTGGGCATGGTGTTCCAGCACTTCGAGCTGTTCCCTCACCTGTCGATCACCGAGAACCTGACCATCGCCCAGCGCAAGGTGCTCGGCCGCAGCGAGGCGGAAGCCACCAAGAAAGGCCTGGCCCTGCTCGACCGCGTAGGCCTCGGCGCCCACGCCAAGAAGCATCCCGGCCAGCTGTCCGGTGGCCAGCAGCAGCGCGTGGCGATCGCTCGCGCCCTGTCGATGGACCCGATCGTCATGCTGTTCGACGAACCGACCTCGGCGCTGGACCCGGAGATGGTCAACGAAGTGCTCGACGTGATGGTCGAGCTGGCCCACGAAGGCATGACCATGATGTGCGTGACCCATGAGATGGGCTTTGCGCGCAAGGTCGCCAACCGAGTGATCTTCATGGACAAGGGCCACATCATCGAGGATTGCCAGAAGGAAGACTTCTTCGGCAACCCCGAAGGCCGCCACGAACGCACTCAACACTTCCTCAGCAAGATCCTGCAACACTAAGCAGGCACTGCTGCCCGGCGCTGCCGGGCAGCGGATGCTGGTGGTGACAAGGCCACTGTGATGAAATGCGACCCCTCGCTCCTTCGCCCTGCCCAGCCTGCCGTGAAATCCCGTCTGATCCGCCAACTGCTCCTCCCGCCCCTGGTCATTCTACTGATGGTTGGGCTGGGCTTCGTTGGCTTCTTGATCAGCGAGAGCAACGGCATCCGCACCCTCAGCGAGAACGGCGAGCGCCAGCTGGAGCTGCACGCCCGTACCGTCGAAAGCGAAATCAGCAAGTACACCTACCTGCCCAGCCTGCTGGAGTTGGAAGACAGCGTCTCGCGCCTGCTCACCGACCCCGAGGCCGGTGACCGTCAGGCCGTCAACGAATACCTCGAGGGCCTGAACCGGCGCAGCCGCAGCCGGGCGATCTTCGTCCTCGACACCAACGGCAGGGTCCAGGCCACCAGCAACTGGCGCGACGCCGACTCCTTCCTCGGCGAGGACCTGGCGTTTCGCGCCTACTTCCAGGTCGCCGTGCGCGGCGAGCCGGGGCGCTTCTACGGCATCGGCAGCACCACCGGCGAGGCCGGCTACTACCTGGCACACGGGTTGGAGGAACACGGCAAGATCATCGGCGTGGCGGTGATCAAAGTTCGCCTGGACACCCTTGAGGAGCGCTGGCAGCGTGCCCGTCTGGAGGCCTTTGTCAGCGACGAGAACGGCATCATCATTCTCTCCAGCGACCCGGCCCGGCGCCTGAAATCAGTACGCCCGCTCACCCCGCAGATCAAGGAGCGCCTCGCGCGCAGCCTGCAATACTACTGGTGGCCGCTCAACGAACTGCAACCGCTGGCCCGCGAAACCCTGGCCGACGGCGTGGAAAAGCTCACCTTCCCGGCCAACAGCGAGACCGACCAGGGCAAGCAACGTGAAGTGTCCTACCTGGCCCAGACCCGCCGCCTGGTCGACACCCCCTGGCATTTCACCCTGCTCACCCCGCTGCAGGACCTGCGCCGCGAATCGATGATGCAGGGCATCCTGGTGGGCGTGGCCTTCGCCCTGCTGGCGATCCTGGCCATCGCCTGGAACGAGCGGCGCAAGGTGATCGCCACCCGCCTGGCCGCCCGCGAGGCCCTGGAAGAGGCCAACAGCCAGCTGGAACGCAAGATCACCGAGCGCACCGCCGACCTGCGCGCCAGCAACGAACGGCTCAAGGGCCAGATCCGCGAGCGCCGCCACGCCGAGCAGACCCTGCGCCACGCCCAGGACGAACTGGTTCAGGCCGGCAAGCTGGCGGCCATCGGGCAGATGTCCACCAGCATTGCCCATGAGTTGAACCAGCCGCTGGCGGCCTTGCGCACCCTGTCCGGCAACACCGTGCGCTTCCTCGAACGCGGCGCGCTGGAAACCGCCAGCGCCAACCTGCGCACCATGAACGACCTGATCGACCGCATGGGCCGCATCACCGCCAGCCTGCGCTCGTTCGCCCGACGTGGCGACGACAGCGGCCAGGCCTCGCTAGAAAAGGCGGTGGAGGCTACCTTGCAGGTGCTGGCCAACCGCATCAGCGCCTGCCACCTGCAACTGCACCGACAGTTCGACGATCAACTGCTGGCCATCGACCAGACCCGGCTGGAACAGATCCTGGTCAACCTGATCGGCAACGCCCTCGACGCCATGGCCACCCAACCCCTGCCGCAACTGTGGCTCGAAGGCGAGACGCAGGGCGACAAGTATCGCCTGCGGGTGCTCGACAACGGCCACGGCATCGATGCCGAGGCGCGCAAGCACCTGTTCGAACCTTTCTTCACCACCAAACCGGGCGAGCATGGCCTGGGCCTGGGCCTGACCCTGTCGGCGAGCCTGGCCACCGCCGCCAAGGGTACACTGAGCGTCGAACATCCCGCCGGTGGCGGCACCGCGTTCGTGCTTGCCCTGCCTCTGGTCACGCCCCCTAGCGAATTGGCTGAGCCTCTATGAAACAAGCACCTCTCACCGTCCTGATCGTCGAAGACGACCCGCACGTGCTGCTCGGCTGCCAGCAGGCGCTGGCCCTGGAAGACATCGCCTGCGAAGGCGTCGGCAGCGCCGAGCAGGCCCTGGAGCGCATCGGCGACGACTTTGCCGGCATCGTCGTCAGCGATATCCGCCTGCCGGGCATCGATGGCCTGGAGCTACTCAACCGCCTCAAGGCCCGCGACCGCAGCCTGCCGGTGGTGCTGATCACCGGCCACGGCGACATCGACATGGCGGTCGGCGCCATGCGCAACGGCGCCTACGACTTCATGGAGAAACCCTTCTCGCCGGAGCGTCTGGTCGAGGTGGTGCGCCGGGCACTGGAACAGCGCGGCCTGTCTCGCGAGGTATTCGCCCTGCGCCGCCAACTGGCCGAACAGAGCAGCCTGGAAGGGCGTATCATCGGCCGCTCGCCGGCCATGGAGCAACTGCGCGAACTGATCGCCAACGTCGCCGACACCTCGGCCAACGTGCTGATCGAAGGCGAGACCGGCACCGGCAAGGAGCTGGTCGCCCGCTGCCTGCACGACTTCAGCCGGCGCCAGGGCCAGCCGTTCGTGGCGCTGAACTGCGGCGGCCTGCCGGAGAACCTGTTCGAAAGCGAGATCTTCGGCCACGAGGCCAACGCCTTCACCGGTGCCGGCAAGCGTCGCATCGGCAAGATCGAGCACGCCAATGGCGGCACGCTTTTCCTCGACGAGGTGGAGAGCATGCCGATCAACCTGCAGATCAAGCTGCTGCGCGTGCTGCAGGAGCGCACCCTGGAGCGCCTGGGCTCGAACCAGAGCATCCCGGTGGACTGCCGGGTGATCGCCGCTACCAAGTCCGACCTCGCCACCCTGGGCCAGAGCGGCCAGTTCCGCAGCGACCTGTACTACCGGCTCAACGTCGTTACCCTGGAGCTGCCACCACTGCGTGAGCGTCGCGAAGACATCCTGCAACTGTTCGAGCACTTCCTGCAGCAATCTGCCCTGCGCTTCGACCGCGAAGCGCCAGCGCTAGACAGCCAGACCCTGTCGCGGCTGATGGCTCACGACTGGCCGGGCAACGTGCGCGAGCTGCGCAACGTCGCCGAGCGCCATGCCCTGGGGCTGCCCGCATTCAAGAAGGGCCCAAGCGGCGGCGCCAGCCAGGGCCTGGGTTTTGCCGAGGCGGTGGAAGCGTTCGAACGCAACCTGCTCAGCGACGCCCTGCAGCGCACCGGCGGCAACCTCAGCCAGGCCAGCTTGGAGCTGGGCATGGCCAAGACCACGCTGTTCGACAAAGTGAAGAAGTACGGCCTCGGCTGATCGGCAACCCCAATCCTGGAATGAAAACGTGGACCTGGTATTCAAAGCGGCCCTGGGCGCCGGGGTGGTGGTGCTCCTGGCAATCCTGTCGAAGACCCGCAACTATTACATTGCCGGCTTGGTGCCGCTGTTTCCCACCTTTGCCCTGATCGCCCACTATATCGTCGGCAAGGGGCGGTCGCTGGAAGACCTGAAGGCCACCATCCTGTTCGGCATGTGGTCGATCATTCCCTACTTCGTCTATCTGGCGACGCTCTACGTGCTGGTCGATCGCCTGCGCCTGGAAGCTTCGCTGGTGCTGGCCACTGTGGCCTGGCTGATGGCGGCGACGGTGCTGGTGAGCGTTTGGGTAAGGATGCATTGAACCTATCGCGAAACGATGCTGGAAGCGGGCCTGCCGCGAGAGCCTTTAAAGCCGGGCAATATGCGTGACATCCTGTCGATGCGCCTGCAGGTAGGGTAGAACCGCCCCCAACAACGGCGCCTTGAACGGCTCCTGAAAGCGATGCGCCAGCCCAGGAATCAGCCGCAACTGGCTACCCTGGATATGCGCCGCCAGATGCACCCCGTGCATCACTGGCAACAAGGGATCGGCGGTGCCGTGCACCACCAGCGTCGGCACCCGCAATTGATTGAGCAGTTCGACCCGGCTGGGTTCGGCAAGGATCGCCATGATCTGGCGTTTGGCCCCTTCCGGATTGAACGCCCGGTCATAGGCCACGGCAGCTTGTTCCAGCAGCGCGGCACGGTCATCCCGCACCTCGGGGCTGCCCAGTGCCGCCAGCAGATCGGCCTGCTGCTCGATGGCCACCTCGCGGCTCGGCGCACTGCGCCGCGCCAGCAACTGCACCAAAGCCGGATCCGGCGCCGGCAGGCCGGCAGCGCCCGAACTGGACATCACCAGGGTCAGGCTGCTCACCCGCTCCGGGGCCATCGCCGCCAGGTGCTGCGCGATCATGCCGCCCATGCTCACCCCCAGCACATGAAACTGACGGATCCCCAGGGCATCCATCAGGCGCAAACCGTCACCGGCCATGTCGGTGAGGGTATAAGGCGCCGACACCGGCAGCCCCAGCTTGTAGCGCAGCAGTTCGACGGTCAGGTTGGCCGAGGCAGGCAGTTGGTTCCAGCGCGACAGGCCGACATCGCGGTTGTCGTAGCGGATCACCCTGAAACCCTGGCGACACAAGGCCTCGACCACATCGTCCGGCCAGTGGATCAACTGCCCGCCCAGGCCCATGACCAGCAACAGCGCCGGGTCACGGGGCGCGCCGACGCTCTGGTAGACCAGGCTCAGTTCACCCATTTCGGCCCGTTGCACCGGCACATGGACGTCGCAGCGACCCTCGGCGAAACTCGCCGGCACGCTGACCAGCAGCAAGAAGAAAAGCAGTAAAACCCGCATGAAAGAAACACCAGAATGCAGATCCCCAGTAGAGCGCGAGTCTGATGAAATCCGTTCGGGCGCGCTGCCACAAAACCGTGACAGTTTCGTGAACCCGGCCGAGCGGTCGTGTATATCCGGTTGTCGACAGCACAGTGCAACATGAGGGAAACTCAACGCCAACTCGTTTTAGTTCAAAGAATGCTCACGGAGCCGTCGTGCTGGAAATCCGCCACCTGAAAACCCTTCATGCCCTACGCGAAGCCGACAGCCTTGTGGAGGCCGCCGAGCGCCTGCACCTGACCCAGTCAGCGCTGTCACACCAGTTCAAGGAGTTGGAAGAGCGCCTGGGCCTGCCGCTGTTCGTGCGCAAGACCAAGCCCATCCGCTTCACCAGCGCCGGCCTGCGCCTGCTGCAACTGGCCGACGCCACCCTGCCGCTGCTGCGCGGCGCCGAACGCGATATCGCCCGCCTGGCCGGCGGCACCGCCGGACGCCTGCACATGGCCATCGAGTGCCACAGCTGCTTCCAATGGCTGATGCCGACCATCGACCAGTTCCGCGACGCCTGGCCGGAGGTGGAACTGGACCTGGCCTCGGGCTTCGCCTTCGCCCCGCTGCCGGCCCTGGCCCGTGGCGACCTGGACCTGGTGGTGACCTCCGACCCCGTGGACCTGGCCGGCATCACCTACGTGCCGCTATTCACCTATGAGGCCATGCTCGCCGTGGCCAACCAGCATGCGCTGGCCAGCAAGCCGTTCATCGTGCCCCAGGACCTGCTCGATCAGACCCTGATCACCTACCCAGTGGAGCGCGACCGCCTGGACATCTTCACCCGTTTCCTGGAGCCGGCCGACATCGAGCCGGCGGCGGTGCGCACCTCGGAGCTGACGGTGATGATGATGCAACTGGTGGCCAGCGGCCGCGGCGTGTGCGGCATGCCGCACTGGGCGCTGCACGAGTACAGCTCGCGGGGCTACGTGAAGGGCAAGCGCCTGGGCGAGAAAGGGTTGTTCGCCACGCTCTACGCCGCAGTGCGCACCGACATGCTCGATGCGCCATACATGCGCGACTTCCTGCTGACCGCCAAGGACACCTCGTTCGCCACCCTGGACGGGGTCAGCGCGGTACGTTGAGGCCTTCGCGCCACAGCGGCAGGATCAGGTCGCGAGTCAGAGGGGCCAGATCCAGGTCCGTGGCCTGGTCGGCGGACAGCCAGGTCACCTCTTCGATTTCCGCCGCCGGGCTTACCGTCTCGACGCATTGGACGCGAAACAACTCGGCCTGCACTTCGAAGCCCGGTTCGTTGGCGGCCGGGGCACTGAAACGGCCCAAGTGAAAGGCCTGGGCCGGATCGACGCACAAGCCCAGCTCCTCGTGCAGCTCGCGCACCAGCGCCTGGGCCGGCGACTCGCCCGCATCGATCTTGCCGCCGGGCTGCATGAACGCCTGGGTGCCGCGTTTGCGGACCAGCAGGGTGCGGCCTTGCAGGTCGATGAGCAGAGCGGCGGCGATACGGATGGTGTTGGACATACTGGACTCACGAGCAGATGAAGGGCCGCAGAATACCTGACCAGGCCCTATCGCGGGGCAAGCCCACGCGTAATCGGCAACTCCGGAACAGGCGGACGAACGGCCCCTTGCCAAGTCGCCGGCAACCCGCCATAACCAACCCATGAACCTCCCTGCCCCGCAACACCCGGTGCTCGGCCTGTTCCTCCCCGCCGTCGCCACCTGGTTCCACCAGCGATTCGCCACGGTCACCGAGGCCCAGGCCGGCGCCTGGCCGTTGATCCACGGTGGCCAGTCGATGCTGCTGGCCGCCCCGACCGGCTCGGGCAAGACCCTCAGCGCCTTCCTCGCCGTGCTCGACGAGCTGTTTCGCCAGGGCCTGGCGCAAGGCGGCGAACTGCCGGCGCAGACCCTGGTCGTCTACGTCTCACCGCTCAAGGCGCTGTCCAATGACATCCGCTTGAACCTCGACGCGCCGCTCGCAGGCATCGGCGGGCAACTCGAACAGTCTGGTCTCAAAGCCCCGCGCATCACCACCGCCGTACGCACCGGCGATACCCCGCAGAAGGAGCGCGCGGCCATGCGCAAGCTGGCGCCGCATATCCTGGTGACCACGCCGGAATCACTCTATGTGCTGATGGGCTCGGCCTCGGGCCGCGAGGGGCTGGCCAACGTGCACACGGTGATCGTCGACGAGATCCACGCGCTGGCCGGCAACAAGCGCGGTTGCCACCTGGCGCTGACCCTTGAGCGTCTGCAGGCCCTGACTGGCCGGCCGCTGCGGCGCATCGGCCTGTCCGCCACGCAGCGCCCAGTGGAGCGCGTGGCGCGTTTCCTGGTCGGGCAGGAACGTCCCTGCGCCATCGTCGATATCGGCCATGCCCGCCATCGTGACCTGGCCCTGGAAGTGCCACCCGTGCCGCTGGGCGCGGTGATGGCCACGGATGTCTGGGACCTGGTCTACGACCGCCTCGCCACCCTCGCCCGCGAGCACCGCACCACCCTGGTGTTCGTCAACACCCGGCGCCTGGCCGAGCGCCTGACCCGGCACCTTGGCGAGCGCCTGGGCAACCACGCGGTGGCAGCGCACCACGGCAGCCTGGCCAAGGAGCATCGCCTGGCCGCCGAGCAGCGCCTCAAGGGCGGCGAACTGCAGGTGCTGGTGGCCACCGCCTCGCTGGAGCTGGGAATCGATATCGGTGAGGTCGACCTGGTCTGCCAGATTGCCTCGCCGGGTTCGATCGCCGCCTTCCTGCAGCGAGTCGGACGTTCCGGCCACCAGGTCGACGGCGTGCCCAAGGGGCGCCTGTTTCCCACCTCACGGGACGATTTGATCGAGTGTGTCGCCCTGCTCGACTGCGTGCGCCAGGGCGAGCTGGACGAACTGCACATCCCGGCGGCGCCACTGGATGTACTGGCCCAGCAGATCATCGCCGAGGTCGGCAACCAACCGTGGGAAGAACGGGCGCTGTTCGACCTGCTGCGCCGAGCCAGTCCCTACGCCCTGCTCGACGAAGGCCACTACCAGGCCCTGCTGCGCATGCTTGCCGAGGGCTTCAACGGTCGCCAGGGCATCCGCAGCGCCTACCTGCACCGTGATGCGCTGAACCACACCCTGCGTGGGCGGCGCGGCAGCCAGCTGACCGCCCTGACCAGCGGCGGCACCATCCCCGAAACCGCCGACTATGCCGTGCTGCTCGAACCCCAGGCGCTGAACATCGGCAGCGTCAACGAAGACTTCGCGGTGGAGAGCATCGCCGGCGATATCTTCCAGCTGGGCAACGCCTCCTATCGCATCCTGCGGGTCGAACCTGGCCGAGTGCGGGTCGAAGACGCCCACGGCCTGCCGCCGACCATCCCGTTCTGGCTGGGGGAGGCGCCGGGGCGCAGTGACGAGCTGTCCGCCGCGGTGGCCCGCCTGCAGCAGCGGATCGACCAGCAATTGCAGACCAGCGATGGTCCGCAGATGCGCGCCTGGCTGCAAGCGACCTATGCCCTGGATGAAGCCTGCGCCGCGCAACTGCTCGACTACCTGGGCCGCACCTGGCAGGTGCTGGGCGCCCTGCCTTCGCAGCAGACACTGGTCATGGAGCGCTTCTTCGACGAGTCCGGCGGTACCCAGCTGATCATCCACTCGCCCTTCGGCAGCCGGGTCAACCGGGCCTGGGGCCTGGCCCTGCGCAAGCGCTTCTGCCGTACGTTCAATTTCGAGCTGCAGGCGGCGGCCAGCGAGGACGCCATCGTGCTGTCGCTGTCCACTAGCCACAGCTTCGCGCTGGACGAAGTGTGGCGCTACCTGCACAGCCGCACCGCGGAGTCGATCCTGGTCCAGGCCCTGCTCGATGCGCCGCTGTTCGGCGTGCGCTGGCGCAGGAATGCGGCGGTGGCCCTGGCGTTGCCGCGCTATGTGGGCGGACGCAAGGTGGCGCCGCAGATCCAGCGAATGAAGGGCGAGGACTTGGTTGCCGCAGTGTTCCCCGACCAGATCGCCTGCCTGGAGAACATTGTCGGCGAACGCCAGATCCCCGATCACCCGCTGGTGCAACAGACCCTCGACGACTGCCTGCACGAGGCCATGGACAGCGAGGGCTGGCTGGCGTTGTTGCGGCGCATGGAAAACGACGAGGTGCGCCTGCTCAGTCGCGACCTGTCGGCCCCGTCGCCGCTGGCATCCGCCATCCTCAACGCTCGGCCCTATACCTTCCTCGATGACGCGCCCTTGGAGGAACGGCGTACCCAGGCCGTGCTCAACCGACGCTGGAACGAGGTGCACAGCGCCGACGACCTGGGTGCGCTGGACGGCGATGCCATCGCCGCGGTACAGGCCGAGGCCTGGCCACAGGCAAGCAACGCTGACGAAATGCATGAGGCGCTGATGAGCCTGGGTGCCATTGCCCAACCTGAAGTCGAGGTCAATCACGGTTGGTCGCAGCTGCTGTTGCAGCTGGCCAAGGCAGGGCGTGCCTGTCATCTGGATGTTGGGGAGCGACGCCTGTGGTTCGCCCGCGAGCGCCTGCAAGCGATGCGGATCCTGTATCCCGAGGCACGCCCGGCCCCGGACGTTGCGGTGCTGCCGGGTTTCGCCGATGTATGGGACCTCGACACGGCCCTGGTCGAGTTGCTGCGCGCCCGACTCAGTGGCTTCGGGCCGCTAACCTTGCCCGAGCTCATCGATCCGCTTGCACAGGCAGCGGGTAATGCCGAACAGGCCCTGGCCCGCCTGGAAGGCGAAGGCTATGTGATGCGTGGCCACTTCAGCCCAGGCCAGACCGGCCCGCAGTGGTGCGAGCGGCATCTACTGGCACGCATCCACCGCTACACGGTCAAGCGCCTGCGCCAGGAAATCGAGCCGGTCAGCCTGCAGGACTTCATGAGGTTTTTGTTCGACTGGCAGCACCTGGGCGGCGAAACACGCCTGCGCGGGCCGCAGGCGCTGGGCGAAGTGCTCGCCCAACTGCAAGGTTTCCCAGCCGCCGCCGGGGCCTGGGAAAGCGACCTGTTGCCGGCACGGATCAAGGGCTACAGCCCGCACTGGCTGGACGACGCCTGTCGCAGTGGCCAGTGGGCCTGGAGCCGGCTGGCGTCCACGCTGTCAGCCAGCACCCTGGCCAGCACGCCGCTGGTGCTGCTGCCCCGCGAGCACCTGGGACTGTGGCGCAGCCTGGCGCCCACTCCGGACCTCGAACAACTGGGTGCACGCGCACGGCGGGTGTTGCAGACGCTGCAGGAACAAGGCGCCTTGTTCTTCGATGAGCTGGCCCACGAAGCTCATCTGCTACCCAGCGAGCTGGAGTCGGCCCTGCAGGAGCTGGTCGGATCGGGCTTGGCCAGCGCCGATGCTTTCAGCGGCCTGCGCAGCCTGATCACTCCGGCGGCCAAGCGCGCTTCGCGTAACAGCCGCCGCGGCCATCCGGCGCTGTCGAGCAGCATGGTCCACGCCGGACGCTGGGCGCTGCTGCGCCGTTCGAGCGTTGCGGTGGATGCAGGCAAGCGCCTGGAGCATGTCGCCCGCAGCCTGCTGCGCCGCTATGGCGTCGTCTGCTGGCGCCTGCTGGAGCGCGAGAGCGATGTGCTGCCGCCGTGGCGCGACCTGTTGCGCTGCTACCACCGCCTCGAGGCCCGCGGCGAGATCCGTGGCGGGCGCTTTATCGCCGGGCTGGCGGGGGAGCAGTTCGCCTTGCCCGAAGCGGTGGGGCTATTGCGCCAGGTACGCAGGCGCTCACCGCAAGGCGAGCTGGTGGTGGTCAGCGGCTGCGATCCGTTGAACCTGGTGGGTACCTTGTTGCCTGGGGCCAAGGTACCGGCGGTGGCGGGCAACCGCGTCCTGTACCGGGAGGGTGTCGCGGCGGCCACCCGGGTGGCGGGCAAGTACCAGTTTCTTGTCGATGCGCCAGCCACCGAACAGGCACAATGGCGCCAGTATCTGTTGCGCGACGCACCGTCTGTTTGACTACGCGATCAACGCTTGGCCTGGAAACCGGCGAAGCGCTTGTTGAACCCGGCCACCCGCCCTTCGACCGTGGTCTTGCGCTGCTGCCCGGTGTACACCGGATGCGAGGCACTGGAGACATCCAGCGCCACGTACGGATAGGTCTGCCCATCGCTGTGCACCTGGGTGCGGTCGGTCTCGACGGTCGAGCCGATCAGGAAGAACACATCGGCGGCAGTGTCGTGGAACAGCACGGGGCGATAGGCAGGGTGGATACCAGCTTTCATGGGGGCAATCTCCTGTAAGTCATGGTTACTTTATAACATATCTCATCGCGAATGATTTTCGATACTCCAATTTTCATTTTTCCCCCAGCGCCCAAACGGGCTATGGTCGGGGTTTGCCCCAGGCCCCTGAGCCTGACCGAGCCATTCGCAAGGACACCGTATGAGCCTGTCACTCCTCAGCCGTTACGCCTTCTTCGCCGCCTGCGTGCTGTTCACCCTCGCCAGCCTGCCGTTCCTCGCCCACGACTGGTTGTGGCCGTTCACCCTGACCACCGGGGTACTCAGCCTGATTGGCGTGTTCGACCTGCTCCAGCAACGCCACGCGGTCCGTCGCAACTACCCGATCCTGGGCAACATCCGCTACCTGGTCGAGGGCATCCGCCCGGAGATCCGCCAGTACCTGCTGGAATCCGACAGCGACGCGCTGCCCTTCTCCCGCGCCCAGCGCTCACTGGTCTACGCCCGGGCCAAGAACGAAGCCTCGGACAAACCCTTCGGTACCTTGATCGACGTCTACGAGTCGGGCTTCGAGTTCATCGGCCACTCCATGCGCCCCGCGCCGTTGGCCGACCCGGCGAGCTTTCGCGTCAGCGTCGGCGGCCCGCAGTGCACCCAGCCGTACTCGGCGTCGATCTTCAACATCTCGGCCATGAGCTTCGGCTCGCTCAGCGCCAACGCCATCCGGGCCCTCAACCAGGGCGCCAAGCTGGGCAATTTCCACCACGACACCGGCGAAGGCAGCATCAGCCCCTACCACCGCGAACATGGCGGCGACCTGGTCTGGGAACTGGGCAGCGGCTACTTCGGCTGCCGCACCGCGGACGGCCGCTTCGACCCCGAGCGCTTCGCCGTCCAGGCGCAGAACCCGCAGGTGCGGATGATCGAAATCAAGATGAGCCAGGGCGCCAAGCCCGGCCATGGCGGCATCCTGCCCAAGCACAAGGTGACCCGGGAAATCGCCGAGACCCGTGGCGTCATGATGGGCGAGGACTGCATCTCGCCATCACGCCACAGCGCCTTCTCGACCCCGATCGAGATGATGCAGTTCATCGCCCAGCTGCGTGAGCTGTCCGGCGGCAAGCCGGTGGGCTTCAAGTTCTGCCTGGGCCATCCATGGGAATTCATGGGCATCGCCAAGGCCATGCTGGAGACCGGCATCCTGCCCGACTTCATCGTCGTCGACGGCAAGGAAGGCGGCACCGGCGCCGCCCCGGTGGAGTTCACCGACCATATCGGCGTGCCGCTGCGCGAGGGCCTGCTGTTCGTGCACAACACCCTGGTCGGCCTGAACCTGCGCGACAAGATCAAGCTCGGCGCCAGCGGCAAGATCGTCAGCGCCTTCGACATCGCCAGCGTGCTGGCCATCGGCGCCGACTGGGCCAACTCGGCGCGCGGTTTCATGTTCGCCATCGGCTGCATCCAGTCGCAGAGCTGCCACACCAACAAGTGCCCGACCGGCGTGGCCACCCAGGACGCCCTGCGCCAGCGTGCGCTGGTGGTGCCGGACAAGGCCCAGCGGGTGCTGAACTTCCACCACAACACCCTGCGCGCCCTGGCCGAGATGCTCGCCGCGGCGGGCCTGGAACATCCGGCGCAATTGGAGGCCAAGCACCTGGTGCGGCGCATCTCGGCCACCGAGATCAAGCTGTTCTCGCAGATGCACGTGTTCCTCAAGCCGGGCGAACTGCTCACCGGCGAGGTCAATGGGCAGTTTTATTCGCGGATGTGGCAGTTGGCCCGGGCCGACAGTTTCGAGCCGCATAGCGAGGTGGCGGCCTGATCGGCCACGCGATGAGGGCCATACAAAAACAAAGCCCCGGCACTGGCCGGGGCTTTGTTCATCAGGAGGCGGTACTCGCCACGCCTTGGGCCTCTTTCGGCGCCAGACGGAAGGTGTAGTACAGCGCCGTCAGCAGCACCAGGAATGCCGGACCGATGTACAAGGCCACGCGGGTATCCGGGAAGTACGCCATCAGCCCCACCACCAGTACCAGGAACGCCAGCGCCAGGTACGAACTCAACGGCCACAGCCACATGCGGTATTTCAGCGCGTTGCGCTCGGCGGTACTCAGCCCGGCGCGGAACTTCAGTTGCGCCAGCAGGATCATCACCCAGGTCCAGATCGCGCCGAAAGTGGCGATCGAGGTCACCCAGACAAACACCTTCTCCGGCACCAGGTAGTTGGCCAGCACGCCCAGCAGCAGCGCGGCGATCGACAGCAGCAGCGCGTTGCGCGGCACGCCGCTCTTCGAGGTACGGGCGAAAGTGGACGGGGCCTGGCCGTTCTGCGCCAGGCTGTAGAGCATGCGCCCGGTGCTGAAGATACCGCCGTTGCACGACGACAGCGCGGCGGTGATCACCACGAAGTTGATGATGCCGGCGGCGGTCTTGATGCCGAGGCGCTCGAAGGTCATCACGAACGGGCTGCCCTGGCTGCCGATCTCGTTCCACGGATAGATCGACAGGATCACGAACAGCGCGCCCACATAGAACAGCAGGATGCGCCAGAACACCGAGCCAATGGCCTGGGGGATGGTCTTCTGCGGGTTGCGCGCTTCGCCGGCGGTCAGGCCGATCATTTCCACGCCCAGGTAGGCGAACATCACCATCTGCAGCGACATCAGCACGCCGGTTACGCCATTGGGCATGAAGCCGCCGTTGCGCCACAGGTTGGAGATACCCATGGCCACGCCGTCGTTACCGAAACCGAAGGCGATGATGCCAATACCGCCGAGCACCATGGCGATGATGGTGACGATCTTGATCAGGGCAAACCAGAACTCGAACTCGCCGAACGCCTTGACCGCAATCAGGTTGATCGCGCCCATGCTGCCCAGGGCCATCAGCGCCCAGATCCAGCGCGGCACATCGGGGAACCAGATGCCCATGTAGATGGCCACCGCGGTGATCTCGGCGACGCAGGTCACCAGCCACAGGAACCAATAGTTCCAGCCGGTGAGGAAGCCCGCCAGGGGGCCGAGGTAGTCTTGCGCGTAGCGGCTGAAGGAGCCTGCCACCGGGTTGTGCACGGCCATCTCGCCGAGGGCGCGCATGATCACCAGGATGGCCAGGCCACCAATGATGTAGGAGAGCATGATGGCGGGGCCGGCCATTTCGATGGCCTTGGCCGATCCCAGGAACAGGCCGACGCCGATACAGGCGCCAAGGGCCATCAGACGGATGTGCCGTTCGCCCAGCTCGCGCTTGAGCGGGCCGCCCTGGACGGACGCGTCGTGGGCAGGATGGTTGCCGACTGGCATAGCAATACAACCTCATTTTGTTATTGGATTTGACCTTCGTGCAGCACCGACCACGCCGATAGGCGGGGCGTCGTCTCGCCAGGCCGCGTTGTGGGCGGCCTGTCCACCGGACGCGGGGCGCCGGCGGGTCGAAGGGGGCGAGCAGTATAGGAAGCCAATTGCAGGGCTTTTCACTATATAAAACGGGATATTTGGCGAGAATTCTCGGCAAAAAGCCCTTAACCGGAGGGGCATTCTGGCCTCGCTCCACCCATGCACAGGAATTGGGCAGCTACATTAACAACATTGCCGAAGAATGGAAGTCGCACCAAAGGCGCATGTTCATACGCTATCGCTCGAAGCTTCTTACAAATTTTTCACCAAACTTGGCCAGCGTCTAAGCTTCAGACAAGCAACGCGAAAACACCTGGCCGGACTCAAGACTATGGGCGCACTGTGGCAATCGGAACCAACCAGAACGGAAGCACCCAAAGCACCTCAGGCTGAAGCCCCCTTGCCCAAGACCCCACGTCAGCGCCGCCTGTGGTGGCGCCTGATCCTGCTCATCCTGTTGATCGGCCTGGTCGCGGTGGGCCTTGCCGCCTATGACGAATTCCAGACCTCGCGCCTGCAATCGCGTGAGTTCAGCCGCCTGGCCGGTACCCTCACCTACGCCCTTGAGCCCGGCCCGAGCGATGCCATCGTCTACCCGGGCGAGGGTCCGTTCGACAGGCGCCTGGGCTACAGCGCCCTGGGCGAATTCCTGCCGCGACTGCTCAAGCGCGACTACCTGATCAACCAGCAGGTGCGTTTCTCCCCGGCGCTGATGAACTACGTCGATCACGGCCTGTTCGTCCCCTATGTGGAGAAGATCCAGGCTGGCCTGTCGATCACCGACTGCCGCGGCGACATGCTCTATCAATACAACTACCCGCAGCACCTGTACCCGAACTTTGCGGCGATCCCGCCGGTGATGGTCAACAGCCTGCTGTTCATCGAGAACCGCGACCTGCTCGACCCGAAAGACCCGCAGAACAACCCAGCGGTGGACTGGCCACGCTTCGCCAAGGCCGCCTATAGCCAGGTGGCCAAGTACCTGGCCCTGCCCGGGCAGTCAGCCGGCGGCAGCACCCTGGCCACCCAATTGGAGAAATACCGCCACTCGCCGGACGGGCTGACCGTCTCAGGCGCCGAGAAGATCCGCCAGATGATTTCCGCCAGCGTGCGTGCCTACCAGGGCGGCCCCGACACCACCGAGGCTCGCGAGCGCATCGTGCGCGACTACCTCAACAGCGTGCCGCTGTCGGCGGTACCCGGCCACGGCGAGGTGCACGGCATGGCCGAAGGCCTGCGGGTGTGGTACGGCGCCGACTTCGACCAGGTCAACCAGGCCCTCACCTCCACCGCCAGCGACGAAAAAAGCATGGCCGAACGCGGCTTGGCCCTGCGCCAGGTGCTGTCGCTGATGATCGCCCAGCGCCGCCCTTCGCATTACCTGTCCAAGGGTCGCATCGAACTGGCCGAGCTCACCGATTCGCACATCCGTGTACTCGCCGCCAACGGCATCATCGAGCGTGCCCTGGCCGACGCCGCCCTGGCCAGCAAGGCGGTGTACCGCGACTGGGTGGCCCAGCCGACCATCGTGCCGATTATCACCAACAAAGGCATCAGCCTGGCCCGCAACCGCCTGGCAGCCATGCTCAACCGGCCGCTTTACGACCTCGACCGCCTCGATCTGTCGGCCACCAGCACCCTGCAGGCCGACCTGCAGGTGCAGGTCAGCCAGTACCTGAAAAACCTCGCCGACCCGGTATTCGCCGCGCAGATGGGCCTGATCGGCGAACGCCTGCTCACGGCCAAGACCACCGACCAGGTGAGCTACAGCTTTACCCTGTTCGAACGTACCGCCGACGGTTCGCGGGTACGGGTGCAGACCGACAGCACCAACCAGCCCTTCGACATCAATGAAGGCAGCAAGCTCGAACTGGGCTCCACCGCCAAGCTGCGGGTGCTGACCACCTACCTGGAAATCATCGCCGAGCTGCACGACAAGTATGCCGGCAAGCCGGCGGCCGAGCTGAAGAAGGTCCCGGTGGCCGAGCTCGACCGCATCACCCAGTGGTCGCTGGAATGGCTGATGCAGAACAGCAAGAACCAAGGCCTGGATGCCATGCTCGACGCGGCGCTCGAGCGCAAGTACTCGGCCAACACCGGCGAGGCCTTCTTTACCGGTGGCGGCATGCATGTGTTCAACAACTTCCGCAAGGAAGACAACAATCGCAACCCCACGCTCAAGGATGCCCTGCGCGAGTCGATCAACCTGCCGTTCATCCGCCTGATGCGCGACATCGTGCGCTACGTCACCTATCAGCAGCCGTTCAACCGCGAACCACTGCTCAGGGACGACAGCGATCCGCGCCGCCAGGAATACCTGGCGCGCTTCGCCGACCGCGAAGGCTCCAACTACACCATGCGTTTCTGGAAGAAGTACCAGCGCAAGACCTCGCAGCAGCGCCTGGACACCTTCCTCGACAGCATGCGGGTAACCCCGCAGCGCTTGGCCGCGGTGCACCGCTACCTGTTCCCCGAGGCCGGCCAGGAAACCTTCAACGCCTTCGTTCGCGCCCACAGCAAGGAAGACAAGAAGGCCATGGCCAAGCTCACCGACGGCCGCCTGGTGGAGATGTACGAAGCCTACGGCCCGGGCAAGTACGACTTGCCTGACCAGGGCTACATCGCCAAAGTCCACCCGCTGGACCTGTGGCTGCTCGGCTACCTGCTGAAGAACCCCGGCGCCTCGCTCAAGGACGCCCTCAACGCTAGCCGCTTCGAGCGCCAGGAGGTCTACAGCTGGCTGTTCAAGAGCCGCCACCAGGGCGCCCGCGACAGCCGCATCCGCACCATGGTCGAGATCGAGGCGTTCACCGATATCCACCAGCGCTGGAAGCGCGTCGGCTACCCGTTCGACCACCTGGTACCGTCGCTGGCCACCGCCATCGGCAGCTCCGGCGACCGTCCGGCCGCGCTCTCCGAACTGGTCGGGATCATCCAGAACGACGGCGTGCGCCTGCCCACGCTGCGCATCGACACCCTGCACTTCGCCCAGAACACCCCCTACGAAACGCAGCTGATCAGCGACCCGGACCGTGGCCAGCGGATTCTCCCGGTGGAAGTCGCCCGGGCGCTCAAGGGCGCCATGTCGCAGGTGGTCGACGCCGGCACCGCGCGGCGCATCTCCGGCAGCTTCAAGCTGCACGACGGCACCCCGCTGGTGATGGGCGGCAAGACCGGCACCGGCGACAACCGCATCGAAAGCTTCGGCGCCGGCGGCCGGTTGATCGGCTCGCGTTCGCTGAACCGCACCGCGACCTTCGTGTTCTTCCTCGGCGACAACCACTTCGGCACCCTTACCGCGTTCGTCCCGGGGCGCTCGGCAGAAGCGTTCACGTTCACCTCGGCGTTGCCGGTGCAGGTGCTCAAGGGCATGGCACCGATTCTCATGCCGTATCTGGAGCCGGGCAATCCCACCGCCTGCAAGGCACCACAAGTGGCAGGCCAGTCCTGAACCATCAAAAAAACAGATGATAATCATCTGCATTTGAGGGCTTGTCTTTAGATATATCTTGAGTAATATCTTGCGATATATCTAAACAGACGGAGCCCTTCCCTATGCGCGACCACGACCCCTTCGAACGCCGTCCCGGCCGCGGCGAACGTGGCCCGCGGGTATTCGCCCCGGGCGACCTGAAGTTGCTGATGCTTTCGATGCTGGCCGAGCAACCCGGCCATGGCTACGACCTGATCCGCCAGATCGAGACCCTCTTCGACGGCAGCTACAGCCCCAGCCCCGGGGTGATCTACCCCACACTTAGCTATCTCGAGGAAGCCGAGCTGGTCACCGGCGCCATCCAGGGCAGCAAGCGCCTCTACGCCATCACCGATGCCGGCCGCAGTGCCTTGCAGGAACAGGCCGTCGCCCTCGACGGCGTGCGCATGCGCATCGAGGTTAGCAAGCGCGCCCTGCGCGGCCACGACCGGCCGCCGGAAATCCATGAAGCGGTCGGCAACCTGCGCCACGCCCTGCACATGCACAGCGGCCGCTGGACCAGCGAAGAGATCGAGCGGGTGCGCAACCTGCTCAACGACACCGCCAAGGCCATCGCCTCCGGGCCGGCCAACCTTGTTACGGAGAACACCCCATGAGCGACACCATTCATCGCGTCAACCATGAGATTCGCCAGCGCCGCCTCGAAGTGCTGCGGGTCACCGACCTCACCCCGCGCATGCGCCGCATTACCCTCGGTGGCGCGGAGCTAACCGGTTTCACCAGTGTCGGCACGGACGACCACATCAAGCTGCTGTTCGCCTGCACGCCCGAAGAGCAGCAGGCCATCGACGCGCGCAACCTGGGCCGTGATGGCGGCGCCCGGCCGACCATGCGCGAGTACACGCCACGGCGCATCGACCTGGTGAACAACCAGCTGGATATCGATTTCGTCCTGCATGGCGATGGCCCCGCCTCCACCTGGGCGGCCCAGGCCGCGCCCGGCCAGACCCTGGACATCGCCGGCCCGCGGGCCTCGATGGTGGTGCCGGATATCTTCGACAGCTACTTGCTGATCGGCGACGAGACGGCGATCCCGGCCATTGCCCGTCGCCTGGAAGAACTGCCGGCGGGCCGCCAGGTACTGGCGGTGATCCAGATCGAGGACGAGCAGGAGCGCCAGGTGCTGACGAGCAAGGCCCAGGTCGAGGTGATCTGGGTGCGCCGGCACCAGGAGGATGTGCTGGAGCGGGTGAAGCACCTGGCGTTGCCCCAGGGCCGGTTGTATGGCTGGGTGGCGCTGGAGAAGGCTCTGACCCGCCAGGCCAAGGCGCTGCTGCTGGAGAAAGGCGTTCCCGAGGATGCCCTCAAGGCTGCGGCTTACTGGCGAGCTGACGGCACTGCCGACGACGAATGATCAGAATCTGCACACCCCGTGTAGGAGCGGCCTTGCCGAGGTGTCGGCCCGGTCGGAAAGGGCTGCAAAGCAGCCCCGGGATCTCAGCGCCAAGGCAGAAATTGCCGAGGCCGCTGTGCGGCCCGTTCGCGACACAAGGCCGCTACTACAGGGATTGCATATGGCCAATCTCATGAATGCCTGCGCCAGCGATCCAACCCCAGCAATACCAACCCGATCCCCCAGAATCCCGCCAGCACCATCAGGGCATTGCCCAGCACCTGCCCATATCCCAACCGTGCCACGTCGATGAACGGATAGGGATAGACCCCAATCTCATGCCCGCGTAGCAGCACGAAGGCAAAATACAACACCGGGTACAGCGCCCAGGCCGCCAGGTGCCAGAGCCGCAATTGCCCCTTGGGCACCTCCAGCCACCAGTACAGGACGAACACCAGCGGCATCACATCGTGCAGCAGTTCGTCCGCCAGCCACTGCCAGCCCTGGGGCTGCCAAAGGTGGCGCAGCAACAGGCTGTAGGCCAGTGCCACAAGCAGAATGCTCGCGGCGATGCATGAGCTCACAGCGGGTGACAAGAACCAGCGCCTGGCCGCCGACTCGCGGCCGAACGCGGCCTGGCTGAGCACGGTGGCCACCAGCGTATTGCTCAACACCGTGAAAAAACAGAATAGGTTGACCAGCCCGCCGATCAGGCTGGCCTGCTCCTGCCAGCGCGCCAGCAGCACCAGGTACAACTGGATCGCCAGACCCGTCCAGCCGAGGACGGCCGCCAGGGTCAGCCAGGGGCGGGGCGGCATCAGCCTTTGCGCTGCAGCTTCACGTACAGCTGCTCGACCTTTTCCCGTGCCCACGGGGTCTTGCGCAGGAAGGTCAGGCTCGACTTGATGCTCGGGTCGCTTTTGAAGCAGCGGATGTCGACGCGCTCGGCCAGGCCCTGCCATTGGTAGTGCGCCACCAGTTCGGTAAGGATCTGCTCGAGGGTCTTGCCGTGCAGCGCGTTGTGATTGGCCGTGCTCATGCCAGTGCTCCAGGTTCGGGAAGGTGCGCACCTTACACGAGTGTAGTGGCATCTACAGCCTCTACCGCTGAGCCCTGTAGGAGACTGCCCAGCCCTTCGGGCCACGCTGTCGCGCTGGAAACTGTCCTCTGTGGGAGCGGCCTTGCGTCGCGAAAGGGGCGCGCAGCGGCCCCAGGTTCTGAACCACCATCAAAAATTGCCGGGGCTGCTGCGCAGCCCTTTCGCGACGCAAGGCCGCTCCCACAGGGCTGGACGATCGCCTACAGGGTAAACACGTTACTTCACAAAGTACTGGCCCGTGGCAAACAGCTTGTGATGAAATGTTATAAAGTAACTATTAACAATTCTGCCAAGGAACGCCACATCCCCATGCGTCACATGCCGCTGCACCTCTCTCCCCTTGCCGTCGCGCTCTGGCTGGCCTCCACCTCCAGCCAGGCCTTGGAACTGCAACCCCAGGTGATCACTGCCAACCCGCTGGGCAACGCCCAACTGGCCGCGCCCAGCACCGTCCTCGAAGGCGACGACCTGCTGCAACAGCAACACGCCAGCCTCGGTGAAACCCTCAACAAACAGCCCGGCGTCGCCTCCACCTGGTTCGGCCCCGGTGCCAGCCGCCCGGTAATCCGCGGCCTGGACGGCGACCGTATTCGTATCCTGCGCAACGGCGTCGGCGCCTTGGACGCCTCGTCGCTGTCCTACGACCACGCCGTGCCACTGGACCCGGTCACCGTCGAGCGGGTCGAGATCGTCCGCGGCCCGGCCGCCCTGCTATATGGCGGCAACGCCATCGGCGGCGTGGTCAACACCTTCGACAACCGCATCCCCGACTCGCCCATCGACGGCATCCATGGCGCGGGCGAGCTGCGCTACGGCGGCGCCGACACCACCCGCAGCAGCGCTGGCAAGCTGGAGGCCGGCAACGGCGCCTTCGCCCTGCACCTGGACGCCAACAGCCGCCAGTTCAACGACCTGCGCATCCCCGGCTACGCCCGCAGTTCGAAGGTCCGCGATGCCGACGAGCCCGGCGGCAAGCACCGCCTGGAGAACAGCGACGGTCGCCAGGACGGCGGTGCGATCGGCGGTTCGTACCATTGGGATCACGGCTACACCGGCCTGTCCTACAGCCGCTACGACAGCAACTACGGCTCGGTGGCCGAGCCCGGCGTGCGCCTGGACATGCAGCAGGACCACTACGGCTTCGCCTCGGAACTGCGCGACCTCGACGGGCCGTTCAGCTCGGTCAAGGTCGATGCCGGCTACACCGACTACCAGCACCGCGAAATCGAAAGCGGCGAGGTGCACACCACCTTCAAGAACAAAGGCTACGAAGCGCGCATCGAGGCCCGTCACCAGCCGCTGGGCCCGGTCGAGGGCGTGGTCGGCGCCCAGGTCAGCCGCAACGAATTCTCCGCGCTGGGCGAGGAAGCCTTTGTCCCGCACACCGATACCGACAGCCTGGCGCTGTTCCTGCTTGAGCAATGGCAGGCCAGCGAACGCCTGAACCTGAGCCTGGGCGCGCGCCTGGAACACACCCGGGTCGATCCGGATGCCAAGGGCAACGAGAACTTCGCCGGGGCCGACAGCGCCAGCAGCTTCAACGCCTTGAGCCTGTCCTCGGGCGCGGTGTACCAGCTCGACCCGATCTGGTCGCTGGCCGCCAACCTTGGCTACACCGAGCGCGCGCCGACTTTCTACGAGCTGTACGCCAACGGTGCCCACGTGGCCACCGGCGCCTACGAGATCGGCGATCCGAACCTGAACAAGGAGAAGGCCATCTCCACCGACCTGGCCCTGCGCTTCGACAACGGCACCCACAAGGGCAGCGTCGGCGTGTTCTACAGCCATTTTCGCAACTACATCGGCCTGATTGGCACCGGCAACCTGCGTGAAGGCCATCATCACGACCACGACGATCATGACCACGATCACGACCATGATCATGACCACGGCGATATCCCCGAGTATGCCTATCAGGGCGTGCGGGCACGTTTCTACGGCATCGAGGCCCAAGACCGCTGGCAACTGCTGAAAAACCGCTACGGCAGCTTCGCCCTGGAACTGTCCGGCGACTACACCCGGGCCAAGAACCTCGACAGCGGCGAGCCGCTGCCGCGCATCGCCCCGCTGCGCCTGAACAGCGGCCTGGTCTGGGAGCTGGACCGCTGGCAGGCGCGTGTCGATGTGCAGCACGCGGCGTCACAGCATCGCAAACCGGCCAACGAGACCAGCACCGATGGCTACACCACCCTCGGCGCCAGCCTGGGGTATCGCTTCGACATCGGCCAGAGTGAATGGCTGGCCTTCATGCGCGGCGAGAACCTCACCGACCAGACCGTGCGCTATGCCAGCTCGATCCTGCGTGATATCGCGCCGGCGCCGGGGCGTAGTGTGCAAGTGGGGCTGCGTACCAGCTTCTGATTGCCAGGGGCGCTATGCGCCCCTTTCGCCGGCAAGCCGGCTCCCACAGGACTGCGCTGTACCGGTGGGAGCCGACTTGCCGGCGAATAGGCTACGAAGCAGCCTCCTGCGCACTTACTGTTACCCCGTCAGCAACAATCCCCTGCGACATTTTGTCTTTTTTTCTTACAACTTCCCCTATATCCTCCCCGCCGCAAGCTGAATCGCTTCATTCGATACCCAACGCAGTCATTTCCCTTCGAAGATCTCGCACTTCGTTGCGCTTGCCGTTTCTTCAACAATCAAAAGATAGCGCTATCTCATGCTCCAGCTGCCCAATACCCGCTACTCCGGCCTCGCCCTCGCCACCCTGCTCGGCGCCCTGTCCCCCACCACCAGCGCCAGCGAAATGTTCGCCAAGGACTCGCCGTGGATGCTCGGAGACTGGGGCGGAACCCGCAGCGAGCTGCTGGAGGAAGGCTATGACTTCACCCTCGGCTACACCGGCGAGATGGGCAGCAACCTGCACGGCGGCTACAGCCATGACCGCGCGGCGCGCTACAGCGACCAGTTCACCTTCGGCGTGAACATGGACCTGCAAAAGATCCTCGGCTGGCAAGACACCGAGTTCCAGCTGACCGTCACCGAACGCCATGGCGACAACATCAGCAACGACCGCATCAACGACCCGCGCGTCGGCGGTTTCACCTCGGCCCAGGAAGTCTGGGGCCGTGGCGAGACCTGGCGGCTGACGCAGATGTGGATCAAGCAGAAATACTTCGATGGCACGCTGGACGTGAAATTCGGCCGCTTTGGCGAAGGCGAGGACTTCAACAGCTTCCCCTGCGACTTCCAGAACCTGGCGTTCTGCGGCTCGCAGGTGGGCAACTGGGTCGGCGGCATCTGGTACAACTGGCCGGTCAGCCAGTGGGCCCTGCGCGTGCGCTACAACCTGAACGACGCACTCTACGCCCAGGTCGGCGTTTTCGAGCAGAACCCCTCCAACCTCGAGAGCGGCAACGGCTTCAAGCTCAGCGGCAGCGGCACCCAGGGCGCGGTGATGCCGATCGAACTGGTCTGGAGCCCGCGGGTCAATGGCCTGAAAGGGGAATATCGCGCCGGCTACTACTACAGTAATGCCAAGGCACAGGATGTACTCAAGGACAGCACCGGCGCGCCTGCCGCCATCAGCGGCGCCGCCTACCGCAGCAGCTCGAGCAAGCATGGCCTGTGGCTCGGCGCCCAGCAGCAGGTAACCGCGCTGGCCTCCGACCAGTCGCGCGGCCTGAGCCTGTTCGCCAATGCCACGGTGCACGACAAGAAGACCAATGCCATCGACAACTATGTGCAGGCAGGTGTGGTTTACAAAGGGCCCTTCGATGCCCGCGCCAAGGACGACATCGGTTTCGCCCTGGCCCGCGTGCACGTCAATCCCGGCTACCGCAAGAACGCCCGCCTCATCAACCAGGCCAACGGCCTGGACGACTACGACAACCCCGGTTTCCTGCCCGTGCAGGACACCGAATACAGCGCCGAACTCTATTACGGCATCCACCTGGCCGACTGGCTCACCGTGCGCCCGAACCTGCAGTACATCCGCCATCCGGGCGGGGTGTCGCGGGTCGACGACGCCCTGATCGGCGGCCTGAAGATCCAGAGCAGTTTCTAACCCGACCCTTTCACACTACGGAGAACAGACGATGAGCACTGACGGTGCCAAGAATGGAACCCGCTGGCTACCGCGCCTGATGGGCGTATTGCTGCTGCTGATGGGGCTGGCCCTGCTGGCCGGCGGCATCAAGCTGAGCCAGCTGGGTGGCTCGCTTTACTACCTGATTGCCGGTATCGGCTTCGCCTTGTCCGGCATCCTGCTGCTGGCCAAGCGTCGCATCGCCCTGGGCCTGTATGGCCTGATGCTGCTGGGCAGCACCGCCTGGGCGCTGCTGGAAGTCGGCCTGGACTGGTGGCAGCTGGTGCCGCGCCTGGCCATCTGGTTCGCCATCGGCGTGGTCCTGCTGCTGCCGTGGGCACGCCGCCCGCTGGTCGGCCCCGCGTCGAAAGTCAACACCGCCCTGCTCAGCGTCGCCGTGGTCGCCTCCGGCGCCACCGCCGTGGCCAGCCAGTTCACCCACCCGGGCGAGATCCGTGGCGAGTTCACCCGCGACAACAGCGAGATGGGCAGCGCCGCTCCGGCCATGCCGGAGGGTGAATGGCAGGCCTACGGCCGCACCGAACACGGCGACCGCTACTCGCCGCTGCGCCAGATCACCCCGCAGAACGCCTACCGCCTGGAAGAGGCCTGGCGCATCCGCACCGGCGATCTGCCAAGCGAAAACGACCCGGTGGAGCTGACCAACCAGAACACCCCGCTGAAGGTCAACGGCATGCTCTATGCCTGCACCGCCCACAGCCGCCTGCTGGCCCTGGACCCGGATACCGGCGCCGAAATCTGGCGCTACGACCCCCAGGTCAAGAGCCCTACCGGCACCTTCAAGGGCTTCGCCCACATGACCTGCCGCGGCGTCTCGTACTATGACGAGAACAACTACGTCAGCCGTGACGGCAGCCCCGCGCCGAAGATTACTGACGCCGGCCAGGCCGTGGCCCAGGCATGCCCGCGCCGCCTGTACCTGCCCACCGCCGACGCCCGCCTGATCGCCATCAACGCCGACACCGGCAAGGTTTGCGAAGGCTTCGCCAACCAGGGCGTGATCGACCTGACCCGCGGCATCGGCCCGTTCACCGCCGGTGGCTACTACTCCACCTCGCCCGCGGCGATCACCCGCAGCCTGGTGATCATCGGTGGCCATGTCACCGACAACGAATCGACCAACGAGCCGTCCGGCGTAATCCGCGCCTACGACGTGCACGACGGCCACCTGGTGTGGAACTGGGACAGCAACAACCCGGACGACACCAAGCCCCTGGCCGACGGGAAAATGTACAGCCGCAACTCGGCCAACATGTGGTCGATCGCCAGCGTCGACGAAGACCTGGGCATGATCTACCTGCCGCTGGGCAACCAGACCCCCGACCAGTGGGGTGCCGACCGCACTCCGGGTGCCGAGAAGTACAGCGCCGGCATCGTCGCCCTGGACCTGGCCACCGGCAAGGCGCGCTGGAACTACCAGTTCACCCACCACGACCTGTGGGACATGGACGTCGGCAGCCAGCCGACCCTGGTTCACCTGAAGACCGACGACGGCGTCAAGCCGGCGGTCATCGTGCCGACCAAGCAAGGCAGCCTGTACGTGCTCGACCGCCGCGACGGCACGCCGATCGTGCCGATCCGCGAGATCCCGGTACCGCAGGGCGCCGTGAAAGGCGACCACACCGCGCCGACCCAGGCCCGCTCCGACCTCAACCTGCTCGGCCCCGATCTGACCGAACAGGCCATGTGGGGCGCCACGCCGTTCGACCAGATGCTCTGCCGCATCCAGTTCCGCAGCCTGCGTTACGAAGGCCAGTACACGCCGCCTTCCGAGCAGGGCAGCCTGGTCTACCCAGGCAACGTCGGCGTGTTCAACTGGGGCAGCGTGTCGGTCGATCCGGTGCGCCAGATCCTCTTCACCTCGCCGAACTACATGGCCTTCGTGTCGAAAATGATCCCGCGCGAGCAGGTAGCAGAAGGCAGCAAACGCGAAAGCGAGACCAGCGGCGTGCAGCCGAACGCCGGCGCGCCGTACGCGGTGACCATGCACCCGTTCATGTCGCCGCTGGGCATCCCGTGCCAGGCACCGGCCTGGGGCTATGTGGCGGCCATCGACCTGTTCACCAACAAGGTGGTGTGGAAGCACAAGAACGGCACCACCCGCGACAGCACCCCGGTGCCGATCGGCATGCCGGTGGGCGTGCCAAGCATGGGTGGCTCGATCGTCACCGCCGGCGGCGTGGGCTTCCTCAGCGGTACCCTGGACCAGTACCTGCGCGCCTACGACGTGAAGAACGGCCAGGAGTTGTGGAAGGCTCGTCTGCCGGCCGGCGGCCAGGCCACGCCGATGAGCTACACCGGCAAGGACGGCAAGCAGTACGTGCTGGTCACCGCGGGCGGCCATGGCTCGCTGGGCACTAAAATGGGCGACTACATCATCGCTTACAAATTGGCTGAGTAAGCGTCACGCCTGTCGCAGGGCAGGCCCGCTCCCAACCAGGGAGCGGGCTTACCCGCTATTGTTCCCCCCGCGGTTCTCCCCCCCTTCGTCTACCATTGAAACCTGCCCACCACCGCCCCATCTAAGCACCATAGCCATTCACGCAGGTGCCCCATGAGCGACCAGCAGGATTTCCCAGAACATCCCGACGAACACAGCGAAGTCGAACACCTCGATCCCCAGGCCGCCCCCGGCCACCACCTCGCCCTGCCCGGCCAGCAGCTGCCGGACAAGGTCTATGTGATCCCGATCCACAACCGCCCATTCTTCCCCGCGCAAGTGCTGCCGGTGATCGTCAACGAAGAACCCTGGGCCGAAACCCTCGACCTGGTCGCCAAGACCCCGCACCACGCCCTGGCGCTGTTCTTCATGGACACCCCGCCGGAAGACCACCGCCACTTCGACACCAAGGCCCTGCCCGAGTACGGCACCCTGGTGAAGGTCCACCACGCCAGCCGCGAAGGCGGCAAGCTGCAGTTCGTCGCCCAGGGCCTGACCCGCGTGCGTATCCGCACCTGGCTCAAGCACCACCGCCCACCCTACCTGGTGGAGGTCGACTACCCACGCCAGCCGGCGGAGCCCACCGACGAAGTGAAGGCCTACGGCATGGCCCTGATCAACGCGATCAAGGAACTGCTGCCACTCAACCCGCTGTACAGCGAAGAGCTGAAGAACTACCTCAACCGCTTCAGCCCCAATGACCCCTCGCCACTCACCGACTTCGCCGCCGCCCTCACCTCGGCCACCGGCAACCAGCTGCAGGAAGTGCTCGACTGCGTACCCATGCTCAAACGCATGGAAAAGGTCCTGCCGATGCTGCGCAAGGAAGTCGAGGTGGCCCGGCTGCAGAACGAGATCTCCGCCGAGGTGAACCGGCAGATCGGCGAGCACCAGCGCGAGTTCTTCCTCAAGGAGCAGCTCAAGGTCATCCAGCAGGAGCTGGGCCTGACCAAGGACGACCGCAGCGCCGACCTGGAGCAGTTCCAGCAGCGCCTGGAGGGCAAGACCCTGCCTGACCAGGCGAAAAAGCGCATCGACGAGGAGATGGGCAAGCTAGCCATCCTCGAGACCGGCTCGCCGGAGTACGCCGTCACCCGCAACTACCTGGAATGGGCCACGGCTCTGCCCTGGGGCGTGTACGGCAAGGACAAGCTCGACCTCAAGCACGCGCGCAAGGTCCTCGACCGCCACCACGCGGGCCTGGACGACATCAAGGAGCGCATCCTCGAGTTCCTCGCCGTGGGCGCCTGGAAAGGTGAGATAAGCGGCTCCATCGTGCTGCTGGTGGGTCCGCCGGGCGTCGGCAAGACCAGCATCGGCAAGTCCATCGCCGAGTCCCTGGGCCGACCGTTCTACCGCTTCAGTGTCGGCGGCATGCGCGACGAGGCCGAGATCAAGGGCCACCGCCGCACCTACATCGGCGCCCAGCCAGGCAAGCTGGTGCAGGCGCTGAAGGAAGTCGAGGTGATGAACCCGGTGATCATGCTCGACGAGATCGACAAGATGGGCCAGAGCTACCAGGGCGACCCGGCCTCGGCGCTGCTGGAAACCCTCGACCCGGAACAGAACGTCGACTTCCTCGACCATTACCTCGATCTGCGCCTGGACCTGTCCAAGGTGCTGTTCGTCTGCACCGCCAACACCCTCGACTCGATCCCCGGCCCGTTGCTCGACCGTATGGAAGTGATCCGCCTGTCCGGCTACATCACCGAGGAAAAGCTGGCCATTGCCAAGCGCCACCTGTGGCCCAAGCAGCTGGACAAGGCCGGCGTGGCCAAGACCAGCCTGAGCATCAACGACGCCGCCCTGCGTGCGGTGATCGAGGGCTATGCCCGCGAAGCCGGTGTGCGTCAGTTGGAGAAACAGCTGGGCAAGCTGGTGCGCAAGTCGGTGGTCAAGCTGCTGGAAGATCCGCAGGCCAAACTCAAGATCGCCGCCAAGGACCTCGAGCCCGCCCTGGGCATGCCGGTGTTTCGCAGCGAGCAGGTACTGGCCGGCAAGGGCGTGATCACAGGTCTCGCCTGGACCAGCATGGGCGGTGCCACCCTGCCGATCGAGGCCACGCATATCCACAGCCTCAACCGCGGCCTCAAGCTCACCGGGCAGCTGGGTGACGTGATGAAGGAATCGGCAGAGATCGCCTACAGCTACATCAGCTCGAACCTCAAGCAGTTCGGTGGCACGCCCGGCTACTTCAACGAGGCGTTCATCCACTTGCACGTGCCCGAGGGCGCCACGCCCAAGGATGGCCCCAGCGCCGGCGTGACCATGGCCAGTGCCTTGCTCTCGCTGGCCCGCGACCAGGCGCCGAAGAAAGGCGTGGCCATGACCGGCGAGCTGACCCTGACCGGCCAGGTGCTGCCGATCGGCGGGGTGCGCGAGAAAGTGATCGCCGCGCGACGGCAGAAAATCTTCGAACTGATCCTACCGGAGGCCAATCGTGGCGATTTCGAAGAGCTGCCTGACTACCTGAAGGAAGGGTTGAGCGTGCACTTCGCCAAGCGCTTTACCGACGTGGCGAAAGTGTTGTTCTGACAGCCCGTCTTCGCGGGGCCAGCCAGCTCCCACGCATACGCTGTGGGAGCTGGCTGGCCCCGCGATGGCCCCCCCACCACCCCACAAAACTGCGACAGCTTCGGTTATCCTCAGGCCATTCCAGCTTCAGGAGCCAACATGTCTCTCCCTCGCCTGCTTGTTCCCGCCGCCCTGGCCCTGCTCACCGCCTGCGCCCAGCAACCGCAACGCACCGTCGAACTGGACGGAGAAAGCGAGTGCCCCAAGCGCCTGGTCGTCGGCCAGACCATGACCCTCACCCTGCCCAGCAACCCCACCACCGGCTACCGCTGGCTGCTGCAGAACCCGGCTTCGGAGATCCTGCGCAGCCTCGGTCCCGAGGTATACAGCTCCCCGGAACAAGCCGGCATCGTCGGCAGCGGCGGGCTTTCCACCTGGCGCTTCCAGGCCAAGGCCGCCGGCGAAGGCCACCTGATCCTGGTCTACCAGCAGCCCTGGGCCCCTGAAGTGCGACCGGTGCAGACCTTCGATTGCGCCATCCGGGTGAAGTGAGCGCACGGCGCCGGTCAGCGAGTCATGCAAGCTTGCCGTGGTTTGGCTAGAATGCCGCCCCTGTAGATTGCCAGCCGCCTGGACCCGCCCGTGAGCAAACAACCCGACCGCCTTTTCGCCCAGCCCCTGGAGCAGGTGCCCGACTTCGTCTTCAACGAAGACGTGGTGCAGGTGTTCCCGGACATGATCAAGCGCTCGGTGCCCGGTTACCCGACCATCGTCGAGAACCTCGGCGTGCTGGCCGCGCGCTTCGCCCAGCCGAACTCCGTGCTGTACGACCTCGGCGCCTCGCTGGGCGCGGTGACCCAGGCGCTGCGCCGCCATGTGCGCACGGACGGCTGCCGGGTCATCGCGGTGGACAACTCCGCGGCCATGGTCGAGCGCTGCCGCCAGTACCTCACCGCCCAGGACTCGATGTTCCAGGAGCTGCTGCCGGTACAGGTGCTGGAGGCGGACATCCTCACCCTGCCCTTCGAACCGGCCTCGGTGGTGGCGATGAACTTCACCCTGCAGTTCGTCGCCCCAGAGCAACGCCTGGAGCTGCTCAGCCGCATCCATCAGGCCCTGTTGCCGGGCGGTGCGCTGATTCTCTCGGAAAAACTGCGCTTCACCGACGCGCAGGAGCAGGACCTGCTCAACGAACTGCACCTGGACTTCAAACGTGCCAATGGCTACAGCGAACTGGAAATCGCCCAGAAACGCAGCGCCATCGAGAACGTGATGAAGCCCGACACCCTGGAAACCCATGAGCAGCGCCTGCGCGCCGCCGGCTTCTCCAAGGTCGTGCCCTGGTTCCAATGCCTCAACTTCGCCTCGCTGATAGCCCTGCCATGATCGATCTGTCCCCCCTCGTCCGCCGCCTGGCGGGCACGCCCCTTGCCACCTGGTCCCAGGGCCTGCAGGCGCAACTCGAAGCCAAGCTGGAAAAGGGCCACGGCGACCTCGACCGCTGGCGCGGCGCCCTCGAGGCACTGCCGCGGCTGACCCCCAGCGAAATCGACCTGGTCGACGGCCTGCGTCTGGACTGCGCCTGCGACGACGCCACCCGGGCGCAGATGCGGCAGGCACTGATGGGCCTGTCGCCCTGGCGCAAGGGCCCGTTCGACCTGTTTGGCGTGCATGTCGACACCGAGTGGCGCTCTGACTGGAAATGGTCACGGGTCGGCCCACACCTGGACCTCAAGGGCAAGCGCGTGCTCGATGTAGGCTGCGGCAACGGCTACTACCAGTGGCGCATGCTCGGCGCCGGCGCCGACATGGTCATCGGCGTGGACCCCAACTGGCTGTTCTTCTGCCAGTTCCAGGCCGTGCAGCAGTACCTGCCTGAACTGCCGGCCTGGCACCTGCCGTTCGCCCTCGAGGAGCTGCCGGCCAACCTCGAAGGCTTTGATACCGTATTTTCCATGGGCGTGTTCTATCACCGCCGCTCGCCCATCGAGCACCTGCTGGCGCTCAAGGACTGTCTGGTCAAGGGCGGCGAACTGGTGCTGGAAACCCTGGTGATCGAGGGTGACGAAAACCAGGTGCTGGTACCCGAGGATCGCTACGCGCAGATGCGCAACGTCTGGTTCCTGCCGTCGGTGCCGGCCCTGGAGCGCTGGTTGCGCCGCGCCGGCTTCAGCGATGTGCGCTGCGTCGATGTCAGCGTCACCAGCGTCGAGGAGCAGCGCAGCACCGAGTGGATGCGCTACCAGTCGCTGGGCGACTTCCTCGACCCGAACGACCACGACAAGACCATCGAAGGCCTGCCAGCCCCGCGCCGCGCCACGCTGCTGGCACGCAAATAAAAAAAAGGGCGCCCGTTCGGGCGCCCAGGTTCACCTGCGCCGAGGAGCTGTCGCGGCGCAAGTGTGTGGTACTCAGTCCTTGGCCAGTTCCCGGGCCTTTTCCTCGGCCTTGCGCTCGCGCTCAGCCAGCGCCTGCTGCTTGTCCCCGTACAGGCGCGCCTGGTCGTCGTGGAACGCTTGCCAGAATTGCTTCGAACGCTCCGCGCCTCCCTCGGCGAAAGCGCTGGTGCTGCCCAGGGCGAGAATCGCCAGCAGCAGGTACTTGGTCAGGTTCATCGTGCTTGCCTCGTGATAACCGTTTCGACAGGGCCATCATCGCAAGCGGGAGCTAACACCAAGGTGAGGCGGACATTACAGTCTTGCAAGAGAGCCGTATCGCGGGACAAGCCCGCTCCCACAGGATCACCCTGTCAGGCACATGACCCGCGCATTACAAATCCGTTATTCCCGCCGCTTGCCTATTCGCATCCAGTAACATCCTCGCCGCTTGACCCTGATGTCACTACAGGGTCGAGAATCGCCCCCTTTCCACACAGAGCCCGACCATGCGCCTACTGATCATCGAGGACGAACCCCGCACCGCCGACTACCTGCAACAGGGCCTGCGCGAGAACGGCTACGTGGTCGACTGCGCCCATACCGGCACCGACGGCCTGCACCTGGCCCGCCAGCAGGCGTACGACCTGGTGATCCTCGACGTCAACCTGCCCGGGCTCGACGGCTGGGGCGTGCTGCAGCGCCTGCGCGCCGAGTCTTCGACGCGGATCATGATGCTCACCGCCCATGGCCGCCTGGCCGACCGGGTCAAGGGGCTGGACCTGGGCGCCGACGACTACCTGCTCAAGCCCTTCGAGTTTCCCGAACTGCTGGCGCGCATCCGCAGCCTGCTGCGGCGCAACGACCAGCACCTGCAGCCGAGCACGCTGAAGGTCGCCGACCTCGAACTCGACCCCGGCCGCCACCGCGCCTGGCGCGGCGGCCAGCGCATCGACCTGACCGCCAAGGAGTTCGCCCTGCTGCACCTGCTGATGCGCCAGAGCGGCGAAGTGCTGTCACGCACACAGATCATCTCGCTGGTGTGGGACATGAACTTCGACTGCGACACCAACGTGGTTGAGGTCTCGATCCGCCGCTTGCGAGCGAAGATCGACGACCCGTTCGAGGACAAGCTGATCCACACCCTGCGCGGCGTCGGCTACGTGCTCGAGGCCCGGGCGTGAAGCGCCGCCCGAGCCTGTCGCTGCGCCTGGGCCTGACCGTCACCCTGCTCGGCGCGGCACTGGTCTTGCTGCTGGCGTGCCTGGCGGTGTTCGCCCTCGACCACGAGCTGGACAGCCGGGCGCGCAAGGACCTGGCGCGCAAGATGCTGCAAGTCGAGCACAACCTGCGCGTCGATCTGCGCAGCGATGACCTTGGCGCCCGCGCCCACCCGCTGCTCGACCTGGTCATGGGCCATGACAACCTCAGCCTCAGCGTGATGGCCATCAACGGCCGCCACCCGGCCCTGCTCAGCCTGGGGCCGGCGCTGCAGTCGCAGCACCTGCTGGACCTGGAGGCCGACAACCGGCTGACCTTCCACACCTGGCGCGACGACGATGGCAACCAGATCCTCACTGCCAGCCGCCTGATGCGCCTGCGCGACGACACCCCGGTCAAGGTGCTGATGTCGCTCAACCGCAGCGACGACAACAGCCTGTTGCAGGCCTACCTGCACTCCACCCTGCTGGCCCTGCCGCTGCTGCTGGTGCTGATCGGCATCGCCGCGTGGAAGCTGGTGCAGCGAGGCCTGCGCCCGCTGCGGCACTTTCGCCGGATCGCCGGGCAAGTCTCGGCCCAGGACCTGGAGCATCGCCTGCCGGACGAGGGCCTGCCCGTCGAACTGGCCGACCTGGCCCGCGCCATCAACGTGATGCTCGACCGGCTCGACCAGGGCGTGCGTCAGCTGTCGCAGTTCTCCGACGACCTGGCCCACGAACTGCGCACGCCCATCGGCAACTTGATGGGCAAGGCCCAGGTGACCCTGGCCCGCGAGCGTGATGGCGACAAGTACCGCGAGGCGCTGGAAGACAGCGTCGAGGAGCTGACTCGGCTCAACCGCATCATCAACGACATGCTGTTCCTGGCCCAGGTCAGCCAGCCGCAGACCCAGGTGGCCCTGGTTCCCGTGGCGCTGGCGGACGAAGTGGCGCGGGTGAGCGAGCTGTTCGCCTTCAGCGCCGAGCTCAGGGGTATATCCCTGCACCTGCAAGGCTGGGGTACCGCGATGGCGGACAAGCTGATGTTCCAGCGGGCGCTGTCGAACCTGCTCAGCAATGCGATTCGCCATGGCCCTGAAGGCCAGCCAGTGGCCGTGGGCATCGAGCGAATCGGCGACCAGATCGGCGTGTGGGTGGAAAATCGCGGGCCCGGGATTGGCGAGGCATACTTGCCGCACCTGTTCGAACGGTTCTACAGGGCCGGGGCCGGGCGTTCACGATTGGAAGGCGGGACGGGGTTGGGGCTGGCGATCGTCAAGTCGATCATGCAGCTGCATGGGGGACGGGTCGAGGTGAGCAGCCAGGTCGAAGGGCCAACTCGCTTTACCCTCCTCTTCAAAGCCGAATGACGCTGGGGCTGCCTTGCAGCCCCAGGGGCTGAATCAGCGCGAAGCGGCGACGATCAGCGCCTTCATCTCCGCCACCGCCGCCTTGAAGCCGACAAACAGTGCATGGGCCACCAGCGCATGGCCGATGTTCAGCTCGTTGATGCCCTTGATTGCCGCCACCGCCTCGACGTTGTGGTAGTGCAGGCCATGACCGGCATTGACGATCAGGCCCTGGCCAACACCAAACGCCACGCCATCGACGATGCGCTTGAGCTCCTCGGCGACCTCGGTCGGCGTCTCGGCATCGGCATAGCGGCCGGTGTGCAGCTCGATAGCCGGCGCACCGACCCGGCGCGAAGCTTCGATCTGCCGCTCGTCGGCATCGATGAACAGCGACACTTCGGCGCCGGTGCGCGACAGACGCTCGACCGCCGCCTTGATCCGCGCCTCCTGGCCGGCCACATCGAGGCCGCCTTCGGTGGTCAGCTCCTGGCGGGTTTCCGGCACCAGGCAGATATGCGCCGGGCGGATCTTCTCGGCGAAGGCCATCATCTCCTCGGTGACGCCCATCTCGAAGTTCATGCGGGTCTGCAGCACGTCCTTGAGCAGCAGCACATCGCGCTCCTGAATATGCCGGCGGTCTTCGCGCAGGTGCACGGTGATGCCATCGGCACCCGCTTCCTCGGCGTCCAGGGCGGCCTTGACCGGGTCCGGATAGCGGGTGCCCCGGGCCTGGCGCAGGGTCGCCACGTGGTCGATGTTGACGCCGAGAAGCATGCGGTTGCTGTGAGTCACGAAAGGGCTCTCCTGAAGATTGAGCCCCACAGCATACGTCGTGCTCAGCGCTTGCGAAACAGTTCCCGGCTGACCAGCGGCTTGGGCCCCAGGTGAACCGCCAGGGCCTGGCGCATCAGGCGCTTGGCGGCGAGCAACGCACCAGGCGCTTCCCAGTCGGCCTGGGCCAGGGCCAGCAGTTCGCTGCCCTTGAACAGCCCGGGCTGGAACAGCTCGACGCGCTCCAGGCCGGCGTCAACCTGCAGGCGATAGAGCCCTTCGGCGACGACGGCAGTGTCGTTGACGTCATGATCCAGGGCGAAGGCATAGCCCAGCTCGTCCAGCAGGCGCCATTCGAAGGAGCGCAGCAACGGCTCCAGCGGCCGCCCGGCGGCCAGGGCCTGCAAGGTCAGGGTGTAGTGCTCGAACAACGCCGGATGCGGCGCCTCGGCGGGCAGCAGGCGCATCAACAGCTCGTTGAGGTAGAGCCCGCTGAACAGCGCATCGCCGTGCAGCCAGGCTGCGATGCCAATGCTGTCCATGCGACCGACGTTCTTCAGTTCGCCGCGCCCGCGCAGTTCGACTTCCAGCGGCACGAACGGCCGCACCAGGCTGCCACCCTTGCCCCGCGCCCGGCGCAGCACCGCCCGCACCCGCCCCAGGGGGGTGAGGAAGTCCACCAGCGCGCTGGTTTCCTTGTAGGCGCGGCTGTGCAGCACGTAGGCGGGTTGGGGGGTGGGTTGGTCCATTCGGATCTCTCGATGCCAGAAATGCCTGTGGGAGCGGGCTTGCCCCGCGATCGCCTTCGCGGGGCAAGCCCGCTCCCACAGGAGCAAAAGCAGGGATTGGGGCTTACAGGTCGCCGTAACCCAGAGAACGCAAGGCGCGCTCGTCGTCGGACCAGCCACCCTTGACCTTCACCCACAGGTTGAGCATGACCTTGGAGTCGAACAGCACTTCCATGTCCTTGCGCGCCTCGGACCCGATGCGTTTGATACGCTCGCCCTTGTCGCCAATGATGATCTTCTTCTGCCCGTCACGCTCGACCAGGATCAGCGCATGGATGTGCAGCACGTGGCCCTGCTGCTTGAACTCCTCGATTTCCACGGTGATCTGGTACGGCAGCTCCGCACCGAGCTGGCGCATGATCTTCTCGCGCACCAGTTCGGCGGCGAGGAAGCGGCTGCTGCGGTCAGTGATCTGGTCTTCCGGGAAGAAGTGCTCGTTTTCCGGCAGGTGCTTGGCGATCTGGGCTTCCAGCGCTTCGAGGTTGTGCCCTTGCTGCGCGGAAATCGGCATCACTTCGGCGTTCGGCAGTTGTTCCTGCAGCCATTGCAGATGCGGGATCAGCTCGGCCTTCTCTTCCATGCGGTCGGTCTTGTTGACCGCGATGATCAACGGGCCGGTCACGTACTGCACCCTCTCCAGCACAAGTTGGTCCTCGTCGGTCCACTTGGTACGGTCGACCACGAAGATCACCACGTCGACATCCTTGAGGGCCGCCGAGGCGTTGCGGTTCATGTAGCGGTTCAGCGCCTTGTCGTTGGCCTTGTGCATGCCGGGGGTGTCGACGTAGATCGCCTGCACGTCACCCTCGGTCTTGATGCCGAGCATGTTGTGGCGGGTGGTCTGCGGCTTGCGCGAGGTGATCGCCAGCTTCTGGCCGAGGATGTGGTTGAGCAGCGTGGACTTGCCCACGTTGGGGCGACCGACGATGGCGACATAGCCGCAGCGGGTCGAAGTATTCTCAGTCATTGCCATTCTCCACGCCCAGGGCGATCAATGCGGCGGCGGCGGCGACCTGCTCGGCGATACGCCGGCTCACGCCCTGGCCACGGCTTTTCTTGTTCAGCAGGACCACTTCGCATTCGACGAAGAAGGTCCGGCAGTGCGGTTCGCCCTGGATATCCACCACTTCGTAACGTGGCAACTCGCAGGCACGCGACTGCAGGAACTCCTGCAGGCGGGTCTTGGGGTCCTTGTTGGTGTCGACCAGGGTCAGCCCATCGAACTCGTCGGTCAGCCAGGCGAGGATCCGCTCGCGGGCGGTCTGCATGTCGGCGTCCTGGTAGATCGCCCCGATCAGGGCCTCGAGGGCGTCGGCAAGAATTGACTCGCGACGGAAACCTCCGCTTTTCAGCTCACCCGAGCCCAGGCGCAGGTACTCGCCCAGGTCGAAGCCGCGGGCCAGCCGCGCCAGGGTCTCGCCCTTGACCAGGCGTGCGCGCAGGCGCGACAACTGGCCTTCACGGGCCTGCGGGAAGCGCTCGAACAGCGCCTCGCCGACCACGAAGTTGAGGATGGCATCGCCAAGGAACTCCAGGCGCTCGTTATTGCGCCCGGCGTAGCTGCGATGGGTCAGGGCCAGCAGCATCTGGTCCTGGTTCTTGAAGGTGTAGCCGAGCTTGCGCTCCAGGCGGGCCAGGGAAGCGCTCATGGGGCCACCCGTGCAATGTTCAACGCGTTGTTCAAATCAACATCCTGAAAGACGGTTTGACTGCGGTCTGTCGCCGGAACCGACGAAAGCTCTCGCTCCTTGAGAACACAGCCTATGTCAGAAATGCAATCGGCGCTGTCCGTGGACAGCGCCGTCGTTACTCAATGGATCAGCCCGACCCGCGACAGATTCGGGAAGTGGCTGAGCTTTGGCTCGGGCCAGCTCATCCAGACCGCGAACGCCTTGCCGACGATATTGTGGTCCGGAACCATGCCGTGCAGCTCCTTGGGAATGTTCGGATCATCCCAGAAGCGGCTGTCGTTGGAGTTGTCGCGGTTGTCGCCCATCATGAAGTAATGACCGGCCGGCACGGTCCATTGCTGGTCCGGCGGCATGCGGTAGCGGGTCATTTCCTTGCGGATCAGGTGCTCGGCTTCACCGAGCTTCTCCTTGTACAGCTCGGCGCTGCCCAGGGTGCCCGGCTCGCTGCCGACCAGTTGCTCGGCGATCGACTGGCCGTTGACGAACAGTCGCTTGTCGCTGGTGTAGCGCACCACGTCACCCGGCAGGCCGACCACACGCTTGATGTAGTTGACATTGGGGTCGCTCGGGTAGCGGAACACCATCACATCCCCGCGTTGCGGATCGCCCACCTCGATGACCTTCTTGTCGATCACTGGCAGCCGAATACCGTAGGAGAACTTGTTCACCAGGATGAAGTCGCCCACTTCCAGCGTCGGCTTCATCGACCCCGACGGGATCTGGAACGGCTCGACCAGGAACGAACGCAGCACCAGCACGATGAACAGCACCGGGAAGAACGACTTGCCGTATTCGACGAGCAAGGGCTCCTTGTTCAGGCGTTCGACCACGGCCATTTCGGGCTGGCTGACGCTGCCCTGGTAGTTGGCGATCGCCGCCCGCCGGCGCGGGGCCAGGAACAGCAGGTCGATCAGACCCAACAGACCGCAGACGGCGACGGCGATGACGAGCAACAGCGGGAAATTTAGCGACATAGGACCTAGCTATCCAACCTGAGCACGGCAAGGAAGGCTTCCTGTGGAATCTCCACGTTACCCACCTGCTTCATGCGTTTCTTACCGGCCTTCTGCTTCTCCAGCAGCTTCTTCTTACGGCTGACATCGCCACCGTAGCACTTGGCCAGTACGTTCTTTCTGAGCGCCTTGACGGTTGTCCGCGCGATGATCTGGCCGCCGATAGCTGCCTGGATCGCCACATCGAACATCTGCCGAGGGATCAGTTCCTTCATCTTTTCGGTCAACGCGCGGCCTTTGTAGGCGGCGTTGTCGCGGTGCACGATCAGGGCCAGGGCATCGACCTTGTCGCCGTTGATCAGTACGTCCAGCTTGACCAGGTTGGCCGACTGGTAGCGGTCGAAATGGTAGTCCAGCGACGCATAGCCGCGGCTGGTCGACTTCAGGCGGTCGAAGAAGTCCAGCACCACTTCGTTCATCGGCAGGTCGTAGCGCACCTGGACCTGGCTGCCGAGGAACTGCATGTCGCGCTGCACGCCACGCTTCTCGATACACAAGGTGATGACGTTGCCCAGGTGCTCCTGCGGCACCAGGATGGTCGCGGTGACGATCGGCTCACGGAAGTCGTTGACCGCCGAGACGTCCGGCAGCTTCGACGGGTTGTCGACAGTGATGGTTTCGCCGGTCTTGAGTTCGAGCTCGTAGATCACGCTGGGCGCCGTGGTGATCAGGTCCAGGTCGTACTCGCGCTCCAGGCGCTCCTGGATGATCTCCATGTGCAGCATGCCGAGGAAGCCGCAACGGAAGCCGAAGCCCAGGGCGTCGGAGCTTTCCGGCATGTACTGCAGCGACGAATCGTTCAAGGTCAGCTTCTGCAGGGCGTCGCGGAAGTCCTCGAAGTCGTCGGAACTGACCGGGAACAGGCCAGCGTAGACCTGCGGCTGAATCTTCTTGAAGCCTGGCAGCACTTCGACTTCAGGGGTGTTGGACAGGGTCAGGGTGTCACCCACCGGGGCGCCATGAATGTCCTTGATACTGGCGATGATGAAGCCCACTTCACCGGCTTTCAGATCAGCGGTCTGGGTGTGCTTGGGCGTGAACACGCCGACGCTGTCGACCAGGTGCACCTTGCCGGTGGACTTGACCAGGATCTTGTCGCCCTTCTTGACGCGGCCGTGGCGCACGCGCACCAACGAGACCACGCCCAGGTAGTTGTCGAACCAGGAGTCGATGATCAGCGCCTGCAACGGCGCGTCGATATCGCCTTCCGGCGCGGGGATGGTCTGCACGAGGCGCTCGAGCACCTCGTCGACGCCCATGCCGCTCTTGGCGCTGCAGGCCACGGCGTCGGTGGCGTCGATACCGATGATCTTCTCGATCTCGTCCTTGACGCGGTCCGGATCGGCCTGGGGAAGGTCCATCTTGTTCAGGACCGGCATCACCTCCAGGCCCTGCTCGATGGCGGTATAGCAGTTGGCCACCGATTGGGCCTCGACGCCTTGACCGGCGTCCACCACCAGCAGCGCACCCTCGCAGGCGGCCAGCGAGCGCGAGACTTCATAGGTGAAGTCGACGTGGCCGGGGGTGTCGATGAAGTTCAGCTGGTAGACCTTGCCGTCCTGCGCCTTGTAGTTGAGCGTGACGCTGTGGGCCTTGATGGTGATCCCGCGCTCGCGCTCGAGGTCCATGGAGTCCAGGACCTGGGCTTCCATTTCGCGCGCCGACAGGCCACCGCACATCTGGATGAAACGGTCGGCCAGCGTCGACTTGCCATGGTCGATGTGGGCGATGATGGAGAAATTGCGGATATGACTCAAATCACTCACGGGTCAACACTCGAAAAGGCTGCGAGCCGGACGCCCGCCGAAAAATAGCCGGGAATTGTACCTCAAGCCGGAGGGATATGGGAGAACCCTTGTCACCTGCCTATCGGTTTAGCGTGGGAGCGGGCTTGCCCCGCGATGGCGTCCGATCAGCTGAAAATGTTGCCTGATCGAGCCTCATCGCGGGGCAAGCCCGCTCCCACGCAGGACCATCAAGCCTGCTGCTCATGAAAAAGGGCAGCCGAAGCTGCCCTTTACCTACCGCACCACCCGCTTATTCAGCCAGTTTGAAGGTGATGAAGCTGGCACGCCCCTGTCGCAGCACGCGCATGGACACCGAACGGTTCTTCGGCAGTTCCTTGGCGATCTCGGTGAACTGCTTGGCCGAGGCGATGGCCTGGTTGTTCAGGTGGCTGATGACATCGCCCGGACGCAGGCCGATCATGGCCGCCGGACCATCCTGGACTTCCTTGATGACCACGCCGCCCTTGAGCTCCAGCGACTTCTTCTGCTCGGCGGTCAGGTCGGACACGGACACACCCAGGCGGTTGCTGCTGCGCTCTGCGCTGCCATCGGCACCCGCGCCCAGGCCGATGTCGGCGTCATCCTCGGGCAATGCGCCAATGGTGACGTCCAGGTTCTGGCGCTTGCCATTGCGGATGATCTCCAGCTTGGCCTTCTCGCCGTCCTTGAGGCTGCCGACCAGGTGCGGCAGGTCGGCGGACATGACGATCGGCTGGCCGTTCATGCTCAGGATCACGTCGCCCACCTGCAGGCCGCCCTTGGCTGCCGGGCCGTTTTCCAGGACCTGGGCGACCAGGGCGCCGGCCGGCTTGTCCAGGCCGAAGGATTCAGCGAGGTCCTTGTTGACCTCCTGGATCACCACGCCCAGCCAGCCACGGCTGACCTTGCCGTCTTTTTTCAACTGGTTCGACACATCGATGGCGACGTCGATCGGGATGGCGAACGACAGGCCCATGAAGCCACCGGAACGGGTGAAGATCTGCGAGTTGATACCCACCACCTCGCCCTTCATGTTGAACAGCGGACCACCAGAGTTACCCGGGTTGATCGCCACGTCGGTCTGGATGAACGGCACATAGGTGTCGTTGGGCAGCGTACGGCCCTTGGCGCTGACGATCCCTTTGGTCACCGAATGGTCGAAGCCGAACGGCGAGCCGATGGCCAGCACCCACTCACCGACCTTGAGTTTCTCCGAGTCACCCAGCTTGACGGTCGGCAGGTTCTTGCCCTCGACCTTGAGCAGGGCCACGTCAGTACGTGGGTCGGTGCCCACCAGCTTAGCCTGCAATTCACTGCGGTCGGACAGGCGGACGATGATCTCGTCAGCGTCTGCGACCACATGATTGTTGGTCAGCACATAACCGTCACTGGAGATGATGAAGCCCGAACCCAGCGACTGCGCCTCGCGCTGGCGATCGCCACGAGGCGAACGCGGCTGCTGCGGCATGTTGCGCTCGAAGAACTCGCGGAACATCGGCGGCAGGCCTTCGAGGTCCGGCATCTGCCCGGCGGCGACGCGACGGTCCGGCAGTTTCTGCTTGGTGCTGATGTTGACCACCGCCGGCGAGGCCTGCTCGACCAAGGTGGTGAAGTCCGGCAGGGACTCTTCGGCCTGGGCGCTGAGCACCTGGCCAAGCATGAGCACGGCGGCGAACATCGATAGGTAGGTTTTCAAGCGTGGTATTGACATACGGCTCCCGTCACAACGAGCGTAGTTAGCAGTAAGGTTCCCGCAGACGCAGGAAAGGCCAGACTCCGAGAAGCCTGACCTATAGAAAATTTGCGGCAGGATTGCAAATGACAATGCCTTAATTTCATGTCAGCTCTGTGTAACAAGAACTGTCAGAGGGCGCGCCGTCATTGGCGCGCCTGGGCATCCTGGGCCCGCATCGACAGGGCGACACGCTCGGCGGTACCCAGCGGGATCTCGCCGACCACAGTGACCATCACCTTGCCCTTGGGCGTTGTAAGGCGCCGCGACACCGCGACGGTGGGACCGAGCTGGGCACGGGTATCGACACCAGCCTCGTTGCCGATCGGCTCGAGGAACACCGAAAAACGGGCCAGGCCATCGTCATACATGAGACTGCTGACTGTATTCTTGCGCTCCGAATCGCGGCGGACCGAGCTGTTGACCAGCTCGAACCCTGGCGGCAGCCAGTCCGAACGCCACCCGACGACGGTTTCGGCGGTGCCGGACTGCGTGCGCTCAACTGGCTTGCAACTGGCGCTGGCGGCCAGTTCGGCGTCGGTTGGCGCAGCATCAGTGTCAAGGCGGGTCATCTGGAAGCGCTCGAGCAACTGGCCCTTGTCGTTGAGCATCAACGAGCGCAGGGGCAGGCCGGTGCGGCGGTCCAGATGCAATTCGAAAGCATAACGATGCTGGTCACGCGGTGTGAGCGCGACAATCACCGCATCGCGCCCGGCGACGCGTGACTTGCCTGACACGCTCAGGTCGTACCAGCTCATCAGCTTCAGGGGGTCGAGCACCCGCAGGGCGCTGTCCGGTGGTGTGCCCACGCTACTGGCAAGGTTGCCACTGACGCATTGCACCTTGCCGTCGACCCGCACGATTTCCTGGGCCGAGCCATCGAGTTGCAACAGCCGCTCGCTGACCTTGCCGTCCTGGACGCGATGCCAGATGTCATGGGATGAGAAGCTGCCGTTGCGTTCGTAGACGAAGGATCCCTGGTAACTCTGCTGCTGCTCGGCCCGTGCCAGCTTGTTCAACCACTCGCTCGCCTCGGGCGAGGAGTTGGCGGCCAGGGCCTGCACCGTCAGGCTGCTGCCAAGCAGCAGCGACAGGAGAGGTAGCGCGCGCATGATCCTCCTTAACTTAGCGGTTTTCCAGGCTGGCAGCGCGGGCGTAAGGCAGCGCGGTCTCGTTGCCCTTCAGCGCGGACTCCTGGGCGTGCTGGCGCAGGTAGCCCGGCAAGCGTTGATCCCAGCCGGCCTGGTTCTGCAGCACACCGTTGGCCATTGGCCCGGTCGGTTGCTCGTTGCTTTCACTATAGCCTGCCAAAACGGCCGGACCTTGCGCCTGCGGCATGCTCAGCCCCTGCTGGGCAGGCTGCTGGGCGGCCAGTTCGGCACCGCTGATCTCGTCCTGGTTGTAGAAGCGCACACCGGCCAGCACGGCAACGGTCACCGATGCGGCCACGGCCAGGCGACCGAGGCTGCGCCAAGGGCCCTGCTTGACCTTGGCCGGCACGGCCTCATCGGCCAGCGCTGCGGAAACCGCCGAGGCGATGTCCAACTTGGGCAGCAGCAGCTCTTTGTGCATGGCTGCGCGAGCAATCTGGTAACGCGACCAGGTAGCACGGGTTTCGGCATCGTCGACGGCATTCAGCACGCGACGCAGTTCCAGTTCGTCCGCTTCGTTATCCATCACCGCGGACAGCGATTCCTGCAAAGCTTCACGACTCATGGCGGTTCCTCTCTTGGCTGTCGCCGCTGTCTCAGGTTTCCTGCAACAAGGGTTGCAGGGCTTTGTCTATGGCCTCCCGAGCGCGGAAGATTCGAGAGCGCACGGTACCCACTGGACATTGCATGACGCTGGCAATGTCCTCGTAACTCAATCCATCGAACTCACGCAGGGTCAGCGCCGTACGCAAATCTTCCGGCAGTTGCTGGATGGTTCGATGGACGGTGCCTTCGATTTCATCCCGCAACAACGAGCGCTCTGGGGACTCGAGATCCTTGAGACCATGATCGCCGTCATAGAACTCCGCATCCTCGGAGCTCACATCACTGTCTGGTGGCCGCCTTCCGCGGGACACCAGGTAGTTCTTCGCCGTGTTGATGGCGATGCGGTAAAGCCACGTATAGAACGCACTGTCACCGCGAAAATTCCCAAGCGCACGGTATGCCTTGATGAAGGCTTCCTGCGCCACGTCCTGCGCCTCATGGGTGTCGTGTACGAAACGCACGATCAACCCGAGAATCTTGTGCTGATACTTCAGCACCAACAGATCGAAAGCTCGCCTGTCGCCACGCTGCACGCGCTCTACAAGCTGCTGATCCTCTTCCTGGGTTAGCATGAACACTCCTCAGTGATCTCGAAGGAGCGCTGCATCAGCCATCGTTCAGGCTTGCAACCATAGACTCGGGCTTTGCGCAAAAGTTCTCCCCTCCAAGCAAGTTTCCTGCGGCCCTTGGTCGGCTCGCACGAAAGACGCAGCGCGGTCACGGCCGGCTGCGTCGATATTCTGGTTTCGTTACGCAGGTGTCAGCCCAAGATAGAGCTGCCGCCTTGCGTCGCCGCGGCAATCTGTGGCGTACGGGCAGCCTTTATAGGATTTCCAGGGGTATCGGAAAGTTCCCATAAAGATCGCCAGCCACCCGTATGCACCATTGGAAATCAGGCGCCCGGGGCTGCTATAAAGGCATCCCGGCCAGGTTTCACGATAGTTTCACAGTGCCATCTGCGCTCGACTATTGTGCCGTGCCCCCTCCAAAGATTACTAGTGTCCCGACATGAGCCAACAATTCCAACATGATGTCTTGGTGATCGGCAGCGGTGCCGCCGGTCTCAGCCTGGCACTGAACCTTCCCCGCCACCTGCGCATCGCCGTACTGAGCAAGGGCGACCTGGCCAACGGCTCGACCTTCTGGGCCCAGGGCGGCGTTGCCGCGGTGCTTGACGATACCGACACCGTACAGTCCCATGTCGAGGACACCCTTAACGCCGGTGGCGGGCTGTGCCACGAAGATGCCGTGCGCTTCACCGTCGAGCACAGCCGCGAGGCCATCCAGTGGCTGATCGAACAAGGCGTGCCATTCACCCGCGACGAGCACTACAGCGTCGACGACGGCGGCTTCGAGTTCCACCTGACCCGTGAGGGCGGTCACAGCCACCGGCGCATCATCCATGCCGCCGACGCCACGGGCGCGGCGATCTTTACCACCCTGCTGGAACAGGCCAGGCAACGCGCGAACATCGAACTGCTCGAACAGCGCGTGGCCGTCGACCTGATCACCGAGCGCCGCCTGGGCCTGGACGGCGACCGCTGCCTAGGCGCCTACGTGCTTAATCGCAACTCCGGGGAGGTGGACACCTTCGGCGCGCGCTTCACCGTGCTGGCCACCGGCGGCGCGGCCAAGGTCTACCTGTATACCAGCAACCCAGACGGCGCCTGCGGCGACGGCATCGCCATGGCCTGGCGCGCCGGATGCCGGGTGGCAAACCTTGAGTTCAACCAGTTCCACCCGACCTGCCTGTACCATCCGCAGGCCAAGAGTTTCCTGATCACCGAGGCACTGCGCGGCGAGGGTGCCCTGCTGCGCCTGCCCAATGGCGAGCGCTTCATGCCGCGCTTCGATCCACGCGAAGAGCTGGCGCCACGGGACATCGTCGCCCGCGCCATCGACCACGAGATGAAGCGCCTCGGGGTGGACTGTGTCTACCTCGACATCAGCCACAAGCCGGCCGACTTCATCACCAGCCACTTCCCGACAGTGTACGAGCGCTGCCTGACCTTCGGCATCGACATCACCCGCCAGCCGATTCCGGTGGTGCCCGCAGCCCACTACACCTGCGGTGGGGTAATGATCGACGAGCACGGTCACACCGACGTGCCCGGCCTGTATGCCATCGGCGAGACCAGCTTCACCGGCCTGCACGGCGCCAACCGCATGGCCAGCAACTCGCTGCTCGAATGCTTTGTCTACGGTCGCGCCGCCGCCGCCGACATCGAGGCGCGCCTGGACCAGGTCGCCATGCCCCGCGCCCTGCCTTGCTGGGACGCAAGCCAAGTGACCGACTCGGACGAGGACGTGATCATCGCGCACAACTGGGACGAGCTGCGGCGGTTCATGTGGGACTATGTCGGCATCGTGCGCACCAGCAAGCGCCTTCAGCGCGCCGAACACCGGGTGCGCATGCTGCTGGACGAGATCGACGAGTTCTACAGCAACTACAAGGTCAGCCGCGACCTGATCGAGCTGCGCAACCTGGCGCAGGTGGCCGAGCTGATGATCCGCTCGGCCATGCAACGCAAGGAAAGCCGAGGCCTGCACTACACCCTGGACTATCCGGGGATGCTGCCCGAAGCCCGGGACACCATTCTGGTGCCGCAGAACCACGAGTGAGGTTGCAGTCTGCGCGCTCCTACAGGGGCATGCGCCAGATCACACGAGCGTCGGGTCGATCACCAGCACCAGCTTGCCGGATACCTGGTTGCTCGCCAGCTCCGCATAAGCCGCCTCGGCGAAGGCTACCGGGTAGGTGTCGACCAACTGTGGCGACAGGCGTCCCTCGGCGAAAAGCGGCCACACGTGCTGACGCAGCTCCTGTAACAACTGCGCCTTGAACGCGTCATCGCGATTGCGCAAGGTCGAACCGGTGATTTCCAGGCGCTTGCCCAGCACCAGCGCCAGGTCCAGCTCGACCTTGCGCCCGCCCATCAGGCCGATGATCACCCAGCGCCCGTCACGCGCCAGCAGCTTGAGGTTGAGCGGGCCATAGCTGGCGCCCACCGGGTCGAGGATCACATCGAACGGCCCGAGCTGTTCCAGATCATCGAGATTGCCATTGCGTACCACGCCGCCCACGGCGCCGAGGGACTGACAATAGGCCAGGCGCTGCGGCGACCCGACACTGACCCACACCGGGTTGCCGAACGCCTTGCACAGCTGGATGGCTGCAGAACCCACGCCACTGGCACCGGCATGCACCAGCACTTTCTCACCGGCTTTCAATGCACCCAGCTGGAAGATGTTCAGCCAAGCCGTGGCGTACACCTCGGGCACAGCCGCCGCCTCGTGCAGGCTCAGGCCTTCGGGCACCGGCAGCACGTGCCGGGCGTCGACCACGACTTCCTCGGCCATGCCGCCACCGGCCAGCAACGCGCATACCCGGTCGCCCACGCGCCAGTCGGCGCCGGCCCCGACCTGCTCGACGATCCCTGAGCATTCCAGGCCCATATAAGGGCTGGCCTCGGGCGGCGGCGGGTACAGCCCGGCCCGCTGCAGCAGGTCGGCGCGGTTCAACCCGGCGGCGGCTACGCGAATACGCACCTGCCCGGCATCACAGGCCGGGCGCTCGGCCTCAACCCACGCCACATGTCCGTCAACGCCTTGCAATGCCTTCACAGTGCCTCCATAGTTGAATCATATGACCGAGCCTGGGAACGCCAAGTCCCAGGCTTTTTGCAGTATGCGTCCGGCTCCGATGGAACCGGCGAACGGAAAAGACGGCCTACTATGCGTGATCAATTGCCTCCACGTCGAATCAGCATGAAGCATTTCCTCCCCAGCACCGCCCTCGCCCTCATGATCGGCCTGGGCAGCCTCACGCTCGGTGGCAATGCGGCCGCCGCCAACAAGTGGGACAGCCTGCAGCCGGACCGCGACGAGGTCGTGGCCAGTCTCAACATCGTCGAGCTGCTCAAGCGCCACCACTACAGCAAGCCACCGCTGGACGACGCCCGTTCGGTCATCATCTACGACAGCTACATCAAGCTGCTCGACCCGTCGCGCAGCTACTTCACCGCAGCCGACATCGCCGAATTCGACAAATGGAAGACCCAGTTCGACGACTTCCTCAAGAGCGGCAACCTCGAACCTGGCTTCACTATCTACAAGCGCTACCTGGACCGCGTGAAGCAGCGTCTGGACTATGCCTTGGGCGAGTTGAACAAAGGCGTCGACAAGATCGACTTCAGCGTCAAGGAAGACCTGCTGGTCGACCGCAAGGACGCGCCGTGGATGAAGAACCAGGCCGAGCTCGACGAGCTGTGGCGCAAGCGCGTGAAAGACGAGGTGCTGCGCCAGAAGATCTCCGGCAAGGAGCTCAAACAGGTTCAGGAAACCCTGATCAAGCGCTACAAGAACCAGTTGGCGCGCCTGGACCAGACTCGCGCGGAAGACATCTTCCAGGCTTACATCAATACCTTCGCCCAGTCCTACGACCCACACACCAACTACCTGTCGCCGGACAACGCCGAAAACTTCGACATCAACATGAGCCTGTCGCTCGAAGGCATCGGCGCGGTGCTGCAGAGCGACAACGACCAAGTCAAGATCGTGCGCCTGGTGCCGGCAGGCCCTGCCGCCAAGACCAAGCAGGTCGCCCCGGCCGACAAGATCGTCGGCGTGGCCCAGGGCAACAAGGAGATGGTCGACGTGGTCGGCTGGCGCCTGGATGAAGTGGTCAAGCTGATCCGCGGCCCGAAAGGCTCGGTGGTACGCCTGGAGGTCATTCCGGCCAGCAACGCGCCGAACGATCAGACCAGCAAGATCGTCTCGATCACCCGCGAAGCGGTCAAGCTCGAAGAGCAGGCGGCGAAAAAGTCGGTGCTCAAGCTCAAGCAGGACGGGCGTGACTACAAGCTGGGGATCATCGAGATCCCGGCCTTCTACCTGGACTTCAAGGCCTATCGCGCTGGCGATCCGGACTACAAGAGCACAACCCGCGACGTGAAGAAGCTGCTCACCGAGCTGCAGAAGGAAAAGGTCGACGGCGTGGTCATCGACCTGCGCAACAACGGTGGCGGCTCGCTGCAGGAAGCCACCGAGCTGACCAGCCTGTTCATCGAGAAAGGCCCGACCGTGCTGGTGCGCAACGCCGACGGCCGTGTCGACGTGCTCGAGGACGAGAATCCGGGCGCCTTCTACAAAGGCCCGCTGGCGCTGCTGGTCAACCGCCTGTCGGCCTCGGCGTCGGAAATCTTTGCCGGTGCCATGCAGGACTACCACCGCGCGCTGATCATTGGCGGCCAGACCTTCGGCAAGGGCACCGTGCAAACCATCCAGCCGCTCAACCACGGCGAGCTCAAGCTGACCCTGGCCAAGTTCTACCGGGTTTCCGGGCAGAGCACCCAGCACCAGGGCGTACTGCCGGACATCGCCTATCCGTCGATCATCGACACCAAGGAAATCGGCGAAAGCGCGCTCCCCGAGGCCATGCCGTGGGACACCATCCGCCCGGTGGTCAAGCCGGCCTCCGATCCGTTCAAGCCGTTCCTGGCCCAGCTCAAGGCGCAGCATGACGCGCGCAGCGACAAGGATGCCGAGTTCGTCTACATCCGCGACCGCCTGGCGCTGACCCAGAAGCTGATGAACGAGAAGACCGTCAGCCTCAACGAGCAGCAGCGTCGCGCCCGCCACGACGAGATCGAGTCCAAGCAGCTGACGCTGGAGAACATCCGCCGCAAAGCCAAGGGCGAAGAACCGCTGAAGGAGTTGAAGAAGGAAGACGAGGACGCCCTGCCCGCCGAGCCGGACGACACCAAGCCCGAGGACGATGCCTACCTGTCCGAGACCGGTCGTATCCTGCTCGACTACCTGAGCCTCAGCACGTCGGTGGCCAAGCACTGAAGTGATGGCGAAATAATGTGACCTGTCATCAAACAGTCATTGGACTGTCGTGAAATGGAAGGGCCGGACGTGCAAGCGTCCGGCCTTTTTCACTTCAGGAAGCAGTCCATGACCGTCACCGAACAGCTCAGCGCCTTGAGCGCCATCCTGGCTCAACGCAGTATCCACTGTCTGTTCCAACCCATCGTCTGCCTGTCTGAAAGGCGCATCCTCGGCTATGAGGCCCTGAGCCGCGGCCCGTCCAACAGCCCGCTGCACTCGCCGCTGAACCTCTTCGCCATCGCCCGCCAGGCCGGTCGCCTCGCCGAACTGGAGGTGCTGTGCAGTGAAACCGCCTGCCGCCGTTTCAGCGAGCTGAACCTGCCGGGCCAGTTGTTCCTCAACGTCTCCCCCGAATCCCTGGTCGAGCCCGACTACCCGTCCGGGCGCACCCTGAAAATGCTCGAACAGGTCGGCCTGGCGCCGAGCCGGGTAGTCATCGAGCTGACCGAGCAGACGCCTACCGAAGATTTCCAGCTGCTGTACAACGCCCTGCACCACTACCGCGACATGGGTTTCTCCATTGCCCTGGACGATCTGGGCGCCGGTTACTCGAGCCTGCGCCTGTGGTCGGAGCTGCGCCCGGACTATGTGAAGATCGACCGTCATTTCATCGATGGCATCCACCAGGACCCGCTCAAGCGCGAGTTCGTCGGCTCTATCCTGCAGATCGCCCGGGCCTCCCGCGCTCAGGTGATCGCCGAGGGCATCGAACTGGCCGAGGAACTGACAGTGCTGGGCGAGATGGGGGTGTTCCTGGTCCAGGGCTACCTGCTTGGCCGCCCCCAGGAGTTTCCAGTGGCAGACTACCTAGGCTTGCCACCCCCGGCGCCAGACTCGGTTGTAGCGCTGGGCGAGGACAGCCGCGACCTCAGCGCCCTGCTTCTCCAGCAGCCTTCGGTCACCCTCGATACTGCCACGCAACAGGTACTAGACGCCTTCCGCCGTCAGGCCAACCTCAACTCCCTCGCCGTGCTGGACGAGCAAGGCAGCCCTTGCGGCATCGTCCATCGCCACTCGCTTGCCGATGCCCTGCTCCAACCCTTCGGCACCGACCTGTTCGCGCGCAAGCCGATCAGCCGACTGATGAGCCAAGACTTTCTCGCCGTCGAGCGCGGCCAGTCGCTGCAGCAGGTAAGCCGCCTGCTTACCAGCCGTGCGCGCCAGCGTATCGAGGAAGACTTCATCATTACCCAGAATGGGCGTTACCTGGGGCTTGGTCGGGTGATCGACGTGCTCAAGCTGATCACCGAGCAGAAGATCCAGCAGGCAAGGCACGCCAATCCGCTCACGTTGCTACCGGGCAACGTGCCGATCCAGCAGTGCCTGGCGCGCCTGTTGCTGCAGCGACGCGAGGCCGCCGTGTGCTACGTGGACATCGACAGCTTCAAGCCTTTCAACGATATCTATGGCTATGCCCGTGGCGATGAAGTGCTGTTGTGCCTGGCCCAGTGCCTGAACGACTGCGTCGACCCGAGCCGGGATTTCGTCGGCCATATCGGCGGCGACGACTTCATGCTGGTGCTGGGCTCGGCGGACTGGCGCGAACGTCTGCAATTGCTGCTGGAGACCTTTGGCCGGCAATGCCGACGCTTCTACCGCAGCGATCACCTTGAGGCAGGTTGCTTCATCGCTCATAACCGCCAAGGGCAGCGGGAGACCTTCGCCTTGCTGTCGCTGTCAATCGGCGTGGTCTGGCTGGAGCCCGGCAGCAGCGACGGGCTGGATGCCGGTCAATTGGCCGAGCTTGCCTCCCAGGCCAAGCGTCAAGCCAAGGATGACGGTGGCTCAGGGCTGAGCCTGATCGATACAACCGTGCTGAGTTAAACCTGGGGACCGCTGTGCGGTCCTTTCGCCGGCAAATCCGCTTCCACAACCAAGCCTACAGCCACGATTTCAGGCCTCTTCCGGATAGCGATACTCGAACACCCGCACCACTTCAGAGGCATGCCAGGACGCCGCCTCCATGCCATCCACCGGTCCGGAAAACCGTCCCAGGCGCTCGACGCACTCGAAGAAGCCGGTGCGCGGCAGGCGGCTGGCCCCCTGGCTGATCACCAGCGAACTGCGCAGTGGCTGCTCGGCGCGGGCGTCAAGCGCCGCCAGGTATTCAAGCGCCGCGGTCAGGGTCTGCATCGCCGGACTGGGCAATTGCAGGCGCTCAAGCAGCGCACGGTACGTGAGCAGGTGGCGTTGACGGCGGGCCAGGTCGAGCTCGGTCAGCAGGCTCTGCCATTGCTGACGGCTGATCCTGACCTGGCTCATGACGGCTCGCTCCAGCCGGCCACGCCAAGGTGCCAGGCCAGGCTGCGCAGGATCGCAGCGTCCGGGCGGCGCTCCCCGGACTCGATCATCGCCAGGTAGGCCGGGCTGATGCCGACGCTGCGTGCCAGTTGCTCCGGCGCCAGGCCCTTGGCCTGACGCAAGGACGCCAGCTGGTCCAAGGAGGACAAGCTGGCGCTTGGTTGAGTGCTCTCGTTGTAACTGGCTGAGTCGGGAGCCGCGGCCGGCGCCTGGCCTGCGGCCGCCAGCAACTTCTGATATTGCTCCCAGGGAACCACTGCGTACTCGGGCTGACCGTCCCGGCTGATGACCTGAATACCCATACAACCCCCTTGACGTTGGATTACGGCATGTAATCCGTAGGCATAACCCTTATGCCAATTATATTACCAAGCTCGGGGGTCTGTGCGAATCAGCTACCGGGCCGCTCGAGACGCAGCGCCTCCGGGGTGTCCGGAAGGCGCTCGACCACCCGCAGCCGTTCCGGCGCCTGGGCGTCGCGCCAGGCCTTGAAGCGACCCAGCTCATCGGCGACGGTCTTGAGCACCCAGCCCAGCACGGCGATGTCGTCGAGCAGGCCGACGCCCAGCAGCCAGTCGGGAATGGCGTCCAAGGGGCTTACGAAGTACAGCAGTCCGGCCACGATGGTCACCAGTGCCTTGGGGCTGACGGCGCGGTACTCGCCACGCCACCAGGCCAGGCACAGCGCCTGCATCAGGCGCAGATCCTCGCGCAACTGGCCCAGCTTCGGCCCCTTGCGGGCCACCGCGAACAACAGGGCCGGCAGCCGCCCGCGGCTGAGCAGGCGCTCGGCCAGGGGCAGGAAGCGGGCGAAATTCCAGGGTGCGCTCATGGGACCTCCAGAGGACCAGGGGTTATCCACATTTATTGTGGATAACCTTGTGAACAGGGCGACATTGGCGCCGCGTGGTGCCCGCCGGGCAAGGGCCTGGTACGAATCGGGCGTTTTTTACACAACCGTTTCAATCGCGCAAACGTTTTGCGACACCGGCCTCCGTGCCTGCGTGGGTACTGCTTGCGACAGTGAATGACGCCGACGGTTCGCGTCAAGCCGGACTGAAAACGACGACGCCCCGTCGAAACGGGGCGTCTTCTTGCAACGGGCCGGGTATTACTTGGCCGGTGCCTGGTCGGCCTTGGCCGGATCCTTGATGGCAATCAGTTCCAGGTCGAAGACCAGGACCGAGTTGGCCGGGATCAGCGGGCTCGGGCTCTGGGCGCCATAGGCCAGCTCGGCCGGGATGTACAGCTTGTACTTCTCGCCGACGTGCATCAGTTGCAGACCTTCGACCCAGCCCGGGATCACGCCGCTGACCGGCAGGTCGATCGGGCTGCCGCGCTCGACGGAGCTGTCGAAGACCTTGCCGTCGGTCAGCTTGCCTTCGTAGTGGACGGTGACCACGTCGGTCGGTTTGGGTTGCGGGCCGTCGGCCTTCTTGACCACTTCATACTGCAGGCCCGAAGCGGTGGTGATCACGCCAGGCTTCTTGCCGTTTTCCTCGAGGAATTTCTTGCCGGCGGCGGCAGCTTCCTCGCTAGCCTTGGCCAGGCGTTCTTCGGCGCGCTTCTGCAAGGCGGTGAAGGCTTCGACCAGCTCTTCGTCCTTGATGCGCTGCTCTTTCTTGCCTACCGCGTCCTCGATGCCCTGGGCGACGGCTTTCGAGTCCAGGTCGTCCATGCCTTCCTGGGCCAGGCTCTTGCCCATGTTCAGGCCGATACCGTAGGAGGCCTTCTGTGCCGGAGTCTTCAGCTCGACGCTGCTGGTCTGGGCGTCGCAGCCCGCGAGGACCAGGCCTACCAGGGCAACCGCGGCCGCCAAACGATGCTGTTTCATGTAATTTCCTTGTTCATGCGCCATGAGGGCAATCAGGGTAAAGCCGCGAGCTTAGCAGGCGGCCGCGACCAATGGCTACCGGCATAAGAGCGGGTTGCGCGCAGGAAGTTCCTGGGTGAAAGGTTGTTCATGGTCGCAGTTGCAGCCTATGGCCAGCATTGACGGCTCTTGCGCGGAGGGAACGAGCCGATGGAGACCGGATCATGCAATGCCAACCTGGTTGCGTCCGCTGTTCTTGGCCAGGTACAGCCCCTTGTCCGCCGCCGAGATCAGCTGACGGCAATGACTGCCGACACTCGGCGTCAAGGTCGCCAGACCGATACTCACGGTCAGCAGGGAGGCCGCCTCAGGCACGGTGTGGGCGATCTTCAGGCCCATGATGGTCTGGCGCAGCTTCTCCGCCACCAGCCGCGCACCACCAGGGGAGGTGTTAGGCAGCACCAGGGCGAACTCCTCGCCGCCATAACGCGCCGGCAGGTCGGTCGGCCGCGAGCAGCAGCCGCGAATGGCCTCGGCCACCTGACGCAGGGCCTCGTCACCGGCCAGGTGACCGAAGCTGTCGTTGAACGCCTTGAAGTAGTCTACGTCGACCATCAGCAGCGACAACTGCTGCTGTTCACGGATAGCCCGACGCCACTCCAATTCCAGGTACTCGTCGAAATGACGACGGTTGGACAGCCCGGTGAGACCGTCCGAGTTCATCAACCGCTGCAACATCAGGTTGGTATCGAGCAACTGCTGCTGGCTCACCCGCAGTGCGCGATAGGCCTCGTCGCGCTGCAACAGCGTGAGGTACGAGCGCGAGTGATAGCGGATACGCGCCACCAGCTCGATGGTGTCCGGTAGCTTTACCAGGTAGTCGTTGGCCCCGGCAGCAAAGGCCGCGCTCTTGACCAGCGGGTCCTCCTTGGTCGACAGGACGATGATCGGGATATCCTGGGTGGCCGGGTTGTTGCGGTACTCGCGCACCAGGGTCAGGCCATCGAGGCCCGGCATGATCAGGTCCTGGAGAATTACCGTGGGCTTGATGCGCATGGCCTGGGCCACCGCCTGGTGCGGGTCGGCGCAGAAATGGAAGTCAATGTTCTCTTCATGGGCCAGACCACGGCGCACCGCTTCGCCGATCATCGCCTGATCATCGACCAGCAGGACCATCGCCGCGCTTTCGTTGATGGTCGTGAAACCTTCGATCGGTAGATCATTCATCCGTAGTCACCCGTTGACCGCCGGCCACGCGGCGCGCCTCAATACATATCTTCATTTCGAAAAGATTTCCACCAGTCGCCCGGCAATTCGCTCCAGCGGGCGGATTTCCACCGCCGCGTCGATCGCCGCGGCGGCCTTGGGCATGCCGTACACCGCGCAGCTTTGCTGGTCCTGGGCGATGGTCAGGAAGCCCTGCTGGCGCATCAGCTTCAGGCCCTGGGCACCGTCGCGCCCCATGCCGGTAAGCAGCACGCCCACCGCGTCGCCTGACCAGTAGCGCGCCACGCTCTCGAAGAACACGTCGATCGAGGGCCGGTAGATTTCGTTGACAGGCTCGGCAGTGTAGGCCAGCTCGCCATTCCTCAGCAGGCGGATATGGTGGTTGGTGCCGGCCAGCAGCACCTGCCCCGGCTGCGGAGGCTCACCCTCGCGGGCCAGGCGCACCGGCAGACCCGACGCGGTGCTGAGCCATTCGGCCATGCCGGCGGCGAACACCTGATCCACATGCTGGACCAGCACGATGGCCGCCGGAAAACTGCGCGGCAGGCCCTTGAGCAGCACTTCCAACGCCGCCGGCCCTCCGGCCGACGAACCGATGGCCACCAAGGCACGGCGCTGCGAGGTCTCGCGTAGCGGCGCGGCCACCGTACGAGCGGCACTGGGACGCTGCTGGCCGATCAGCCAGCCAATATTCAGGATCTTGCGTAACAGCGGCGCGGCCGCTTCCCGGGCGTCACCCGCGCCCAGCGCCGGGGTATCGACCACATCCAGAGCGCCATGGCCCATGGCCTCGAACACCCGATGCACGTTCTGCTTGCGGTCCACGGTGACGATGACGATGGCGCACGGCGTCTGCGCCATGATCCGCCGGGTGGCCTCGACACCATCCATCACCGGCATGATCAGGTCCATGAGGATCAGGTCCGGGGTCTGCTCGGCGCACAGGCGCACCGCCTCGGCGCCATTGCCCGCCACCCAGATCACCTGGTGCGCGGGTTCGAAGGCCAACGCACGGCGCAGGGCCTCCACGGCCATGGGCATGTCGTTGACGATGGCGATTCTCATCCCTGGGCACCTCCGATCAGCTCCACGACCGCCTCCAGCAACGCATCGTCATGGAAGCTGGCCTTGGCCAAATAATAGTCGGCGCCGGCATCCAGTCCACGACGCCGGTCTTCTTCGCGGTCCTTGTAGGAAACCACCATCACCGGCAGCGATTGCAGGCGACTGTCGCGCCTTACCAGAGTGACCAGCTCGATGCCATCCATGCGCGGCATGTCGATGTCGGTGATCAGCAGGTCAAAATCATCGCTGCGCAGTGCGTTCCAGCCGTCCATGCCATCGACGGCCACTGCCACGTCATAGCCGCGGTTGCCCAGCAGCTTGCGCTGCAGCTCGCGCACGGTGAGCGAGTCGTCGACCACCAGGATGCGCTTGCGCGCCACACCCTTGCCGCCCCGCCCGCCCCGTTCGATACGCTCCAGGCGGCCGGTGCTGAGCAACTTGTCCACCGAGCGCAACAGGTCCTCGACATCGACGATCAGCACCACCGAGCCATCATCGAGCAAGGCGCCCGCGGAAATGTCCTGGACCTTGCCCAGGCGCGGGTCCAGCGGCATCACTACCAACACCCGTTCGCCGATCAGGCGCTCGACCGCCACCCCATAGAGCTGTTCGCGCTCGCGGATCACCACCACCCGCAGGCTCTGCTCGTCGCCCTGCGCCGCCGGCCGGTTGAGCAACTGGCTGGCGGCCACCAGGCCGATATGCCGGCCTTCGTGCCAGAAGTGCTGACGACCTTCGATCTGCACGATGGCCTCGGCCGGCACTTCGACGGTGCGCTCGATATGCGCCAGGGGGAAGGCATAAGCCTCGCCGCCCACCTCGACCACCAGGCTGCGCACCACCGACAGGGTCAACGGCACTTCCAGGTGGAAGCAGCAGCCCTGCCCCGCCACCTGGGTCAACTCGATGGACCCGCGCAGTTCGCGGACCATGTGCTGCACTGCGTCCAGCCCGACACCGCGCCCGGACACCTCGGTGACCGTGTCGCGCAGGCTGAAGCCCGGCAGGAACAGGAACGTCAGCAGCTCGGCCTCGCTCATCTGCGCCACGGTCTCGGCCGGCGACAGGGCTCGCTCGACGATACTGCGGCGCAGGCGCTGCAGATCGATACCGGCACCATCATCGGACAGTTCGAGGATCAGCAACCCGGCCTGGTGCGAGGCGCGCAGGCGTACCGTGCCCTCGCTCGGCTTGCCGGCCAGCAGGCGCTGCTCGGGCAGCTCGATACCATGATCGACCGCATTGCGCAGCAGGTGCGTCAGCGGAGCCTCGAGTTTTTCCAGCACATCGCGATCGACCTGGGTCTTCTCGCCCTCGACCAGCAGGCGCACGGGCTTGTCCAGCGAACGTCCAAGGTCGCGGACCATCCGGCTCTGCCCGGTCAGCACATCGGCGAACGGACGCATGCGACAGGCCAAAGCCGTGTCGTAGAGCAACTGCGCGCGCTGGCTGGCCTGCCAGCCGAATTCGTCCAGGTCAGCCGCCTGTTGCAACAGGATTTGCTGGGTTTCGGCCAGCAACTGCTGGGTCTGGGCCAGGGCTTCGAGCACTTCTGGCCCCTGCCCGCTCTCCTCCAGCTGGGCCTTCAGCCCGTCGAGCCCCCGCATGCCCTGGCCATGCATGCGTTTCAGGCGCTGCAGAGTGGCCAGGTAGGGTTTCAGGCGCTGGGTCTCGACCAGCGACTTGCTCGACAGGTCCAGCAGGCTGTTCAGTCGGTCGGCGGTGACCCGCAACACCCGCTCGCCGCCCTCGCCACCGCGTTTTCCAGCCTTGCGGGCAGGCATCGGTTCCGCTTCGACATCGGGCTCAGGTGGCGGCAGGGGCTCGGGCTCCGGCAGTGCGGGCTGGACGACAGGCGGCAGGCTCGGTGCACTCGGCTGTGCGTTGGCCAGCAACGGCGCCGAGGGGTCGAGCAAGGACGCCATCTGCGCCAGAAACACCGCCACGGCGGCTTCGCTGTCCTGATCGCCCGGCGTGGCGATGCGCATCAGCAGATCGGTGCCCTGCAACAGTGCGTCGATATGCTCGGGGCGCAGCAGCAGGCGGCCTTCCTGGGCTGCTACCAGGCAATCTTCCATGACATGGGCGACACTGACCCCGGCGTCGATGCCGACGATCCGCGCCGCGCCCTTGAGCGAGTGCGCCGCACGCATGCAGGCCTCGAGCTGATCGGGTTGCGCAGGGTTGCGCTCCAGCGCCATCAAGCCCGCACTGAGCACCTGGGTCTGGGCCTCGGCCTCCAGGCTGAACAGCTCGAGCAGCGACGCATCGCGCATTTGCTCCGGGGTCATGACAGGCTCCGCTTCACGGCTGACATCAGGTGTTGTTCATCCAGCACGCGCACGCTGCGCCCACGCCACTGCAGCACCGCCGCAGTGAAGTGCGCCGCATCGCGGCCGTTGTCCAGGGTCGCCGGGTCAAGGCGATGGATACCGTCTATCTCGTCCACCGGTACCACCACCGGCCCGCCTTCGGCCGCCAGGATCAGCATGCGCGGCATGCTCCGCCCACCGCGCTCGCCGCCCGCCTCGACCGATACGCCCAGCAGGTCGGCCAGCGACAGGCAAGGCACCAGCGACCCGCGCACATTGGCGACTCCCTGCAGCACCCGCGAACGCTGGTGAGGCAATGAGTGCACCGGCTGCAACGGGGAGATCTCGGCCAGGCAGGCGGTAGCCAGGGCCAACCATTCCTCGCCCAGGCGGAACAGCAGCATCGAGCGGCCGACCGCTTCTTCCTGCACGAGCGGCGCCTCGAGCGGTTCATCCTGAATCAGCGCATAACGGTCGAGCAGGCGCATTGCCGCCTCGGCATAGACCTCACAATTGCGGCAGTGCACATGCCGTGGCAGCAAGGGGCACTGCTTGTCGCCATGCACCCCGATACGATTCCAGCAGTCATCGATCTGCTCGTCATCGTGGGCGATCAGTTGCATAGGGTATTCGCCGCTCATCGTTCAGACTCCCTGCCTGCCCGAGCGGCACGCTCCTGCAGGCGTCGCGCGCCCGCCTCGTCGCCCTGCGCGGCCAGCAGCATGGCCAGGTGCATCAGCGCCTCCGGGTGCTGCGGCTCGAGGTAGAGGGCCTTGCGGTAATGGGTAATGGCCTGCGCGGCATCGCCCTCGGTATCGCTGAGCAACCCCAGCCAGTAGTAGACCTGTGCCTTGGGCGCAAACTTGCGTAGATAGCGCTCGCAGCCTTCCCTGGCCTGGGCGCTGTCGCCGGCATTGGCATGCTGGGCGATGCTGGCCAGCAGTTGCGCCTCACCTTCGGCTGGCATCACCTTGGCGACTGGCGCGGCGTTCGGTCTGCCAACCCGCGGCGGCAGCGTCAAGATACGCGGTGGCACGGATGGCGCGACTGTGGGGCGGGACGCCGGCTTGGCGATGGGGACCGGCGGCGCTTCATCCTGACGCACGTAGGCGAACGACTGGGCGATCCCCAACGGCCGCATGCCCAGGCGCGCCAGCAGGCTGCCCTCGGCCGGCCCGATGAACAGCACGCCCTGGACATGGGTCATGTGCTTGAGCACCTCGAACACTCGCTGCTGGGTCGGCACATCGAAATAGATCAACAGGTTTCGGCAGAACACGAAATCATAGAGACCTTGGCGCGCCCGCAGCGCCGGATCGAGCACGTTGCCCACCTGCAGGCTGACCTGCTGGCGCACCCGCTCATCCAGGCGATGGGCCTCGCCGACGGCGGTGAAATGCCGCTCGCGAAAGGCCAGCTCGCTGCCGCGGAACGAGTTGCGGCCATAGACCCCTAGCTCGCCCTTGGCCACCGAACTGGGGCTGATGTCGAGGCCGTCTATTCGAAATACCCCAGGGCTCAGCCCGCCGTCGAGCAACGCCATGGCGATCGAGTACGGCTCCTCGCCGGTGGAGCAAGGCAGGCTGAGGATCCGCAGCGGCCGGGCACCGGCCAGCTCCGCTACGCGTTTGTGGGCCAGGCCCGCCAGCGCGGTGAAGGATTCGGGATAGCGGAAGAACCAGGTTTCCGGAACGATGACCGCCTCGATCAGGGCTTGCTGTTCATCGGTCGACTGCAACAGGCGCACCCAGTAGTCGTCCAGGTTCTGCGCCTGCACGAGGGTGCAGCGTTGGCGCAAGGCACGCTCAACCATCGCCGCGCCGACCGACTCGACGTCCAGGCCGATACGCTCCTGCAGGAAACGAAAGAAACGCTGCTCAGTCATGCCTGCACCTGCCCTGGCTCCAGCGGATAGAGCAACTCGCGCACCGCATCCGACAACAGGTCATCCACCTCGATGCGTTGCAACAAACCCCGGGCGTCCTGGCGCACAGGCCCGAGGTAACGCGCCTCGGCATTGTCCAGCCCGTAGGGTTGGAAGTCGTCAGGCGCGCAGCGCAGGGTGTCGGTGGCCTGCTCCAGGATCAGCCCCAGCTGCAACTGCGGACGCTGTGGATCGGCGCGGTAATGCACCAGCACCAGGCGTGTGCTGCTGCGCGACTGGGCAGGGGAACCGAAACTGAGCGCCGACAGGTCGATCACCGGCACCAGCACACCGCGATGGGCGAGCACGCCAGCCACCCAGACCGGAGCCTGGGCAATGGGCTTGAGCGCACGTTGCGGCAGGACCTCGATCACCTCGCGCACGTCCAGGGCGAAACGCTGGTCGGCGATGCGAAACTGCAGGTACAGCACGCCCTTTTCAGTGCTGGCGCGCGCCTCGCGGGGGGACATGTCGTTCATCGTCGTCAGACTTTGAACCGCGACACACCACCGCGCAGCCCGGCGGCCACCTGGCTCAGTTCGTCGATGGCGAAACTGGCCTGGCGCAGCGACTCGACGGTCTGGGTGCTGGCATCGCTTAGCTGGGCCAACGCCTGGTTGATCTGCTCGGCGCCGGTGGCCTGGGCCTGCATGCCCTCGTTGACCATCAGTACCCGCGGCGCCAACGCCTGCACCTGGTGAATGATCTGGCTCAGTTGCTCGCCGACCTGCTGCACCTCGAACATGCCGCGGCGCACTTCCTCGGAGAACTTGTCCATGCCCATCACCCCGGCCGACACCGCCGACTGGATCTCGCGCACCATCTGCTCGATGTCGTAGGTGGCCACGGCGGTCTGGTCGGCCAGGCGCCGCACCTCGGTGGCGACCACGGCGAAGCCACGACCGTATTCGCCGGCCTTCTCGGCCTCGATGGCGGCGTTGAGCGACAGCAGGTTGGTCTGGTCGGCGACCTTGACGATGGTCACCACCATCTGGGTGATGTTGCTGGCCTTTTCGTTGAGGATCGCCAGCTTGGCATTGACCAGGTCGGCGGCGCCCATCACCTGGTGCATGGTTTCTTCCATGCGCGCCAGGCCCTGCTGGCCGGAGCCGGCAAGGCTCGAGGCCTGGTCGGCGGCGCTGGTGACTTCGGTCATGGTACGCACCAGGTCCCGCGAGGTGGCGGCGATTTCCCGCGACGTGGCGCCGATCTCGGTGGTGGTGGCGGCAGTTTCGGTGGCGGTGGCCTGTTGCTGCTTGGAGGTGGCCGCGATCTCGGTGACTGAGGTGGTCACTTGCACCGACGAGCGCTGGGCCTGGGCCACCAGGTTGGCCAGGGACTCGGCCATCTCGTTGAAACCACCCTCGATCGCGCCGAACTCATCCTTGCGGTCCAGGTTCAGGCGCATGCTCAGATCACCCGAGCGCAGACCGTCCAGAGCGTGGACGATGCGTTGCATGGGTGCGGTGATCTGGCGCATGAGCAGCAGTCCGCAAACACCGGCGGCGATAATGGCCAGCAGCAGCGAGACGACCATGCTGCCTTTGGCGGTGTTCACCGCACTGACGATGTCGTTGGTGGCCTTGTCGGCGGACTCGCGGTTGCGCTCGATCACTTCGTTCAGGTGCTGGCGCCCTTCTTTCCAGGCCGGCGTAAGCACATCCATGATCAAGCGCTGGGCTTCGGGGTAGTTCTTCTGGCGGTAGGTCTCCAGGACCTGGTCGACGAGCTTGACGTACTCCTCCTCCAGACGGGTGAAGTCGTCGAACGCCGCCTGGTCGGCGGCGTCGCGGATGGTCGCCTGGTAGCTGGCCATGTGTTTCTTGAGGCGATCGTTGAAGCCCTTGAACAGCTCCAGGTCGGCCGAGGTGATCTCGCGGTGGTTCGACAGCCCCACCAACTGCTGGCTGGTGACGTAGCTGTCGACCCACGCACTGCGGATCATCGAGCTGTAGTAGACGCCGGGGATGCTGTCGGACCCCACGGCTTCCTCGCTGGACTCGATCGCCACCAGCCGCGAGTAGGCGGCCACAATCATCAGCAGCATGATGGCGATGATCACGGCGAAACTTGCCAGGATCCGTTGGCGCAAGGTCCAGTTCTTCACATTCAGCCCTCAGGAATTCGATACGAGCGGGAAAAATCGCCGAAGTATAGCCCAGGCTTCCCGTTCAATTGCGGCTGAATGCAGCGGTATTCAGGCGTCCGTGCCCGTTCAGGCGGCCAAATGCCGGTTCACTGACCTGCGGCAAGCCTGACCTGATTCTCCAGTTCCTGGCGCAGGTTCGGGTCGAGGCGCAGCTGGCGGGCCAGTTCATCGAGATAGGCACGCTCCATGAAGTTCTCCTGATCGACCATCATCACACTGGCCAGGAACATTTCGGCGGCCATCTCCGGCGTCTGCGCGGCGCGGGCCACCTCGGCCGGGTCCAGCGGCTTGTTCAGTTCGGCATGCAGCCAGTGCTGCAACTCACGGTCGCTGTCCAGGCGGGTGAACTCGCCTTCGATCAATGCCCGCTCTCGTTCATCGATATGGCCATCGGACTTGGCCGCTGCCACCAGTGCCCGAAGCACGGCTTGGCTATGCTGCTCGGCCTGGGCCGGCGGCAGACGGTCGAGGGTTTGCGGCTCGTGATTGCCCGCGCCCTGGCGCGCCTGCCAGTTGCCATAGGCCTTGTAGGCCAGCACGCCAAGTGCGGCCAGCCCGCCGTAGGCGAGTGCCTTGCCGCCGTACTTGCGCGCCTTCTTGTTCCCCAGCAGCAGGCCCATCGCTCCAGCCGCCAATGCGCCGCCGCCGGCACCGGACAACAGGCTGCCAAGGCTCCCGGAGCCCTTGTGACGGGTGCCCTTGCCCTGTTGGTTCTGCAGCATGGATTGACCGGTTTTCAATAGCTGATCGAGCAGACCACGGGTGTTCATCTGGCAGACCTCGCAAGCATCCAAAGTAGGTAGGACTGCAGAGTAGGCCGGCAAGCTGAAGCCACGCTTAACGCATTTGCATCCGGATGTTGCCCAGCTTGGTTTGTTTGTTCAACCAATCGCTTTCGAGGAAGCCGTCGATGACTACCTCGAAACTTGCAAGCGCCTGGGCCGCGAACCGCAGAAGACCTACTCCGGAACACTCAGCCTGCGCCTGGAGCCCACCCTCCACGCCAGCGTGGCGGCCGAGGCCGAGCTGGCGCAGAAGAGCATCAACCAGTGGGTCAGCGACATTCTCAGCCAGGCGGCCTGTCGCTGAATCAGTCGCGCAGGTCCGACTCGTGGATGGGGTTGGCCCGGCTGGTGGCCCGCTGATACTGCGCTGGCCAGGTCGCCTTGTTGCCGCCCAGGTCGTCGTCGGCATGCAACGGCCAATAGGGGTCGCGCAGCAGCTCGCGGGCGAGGAAGATCACATCGGCCTGGCCGGTGCGCAGGATATGCTCGGCCTGGGCCGGTTCGGTGATCATGCCGACGGTGCCGGTGGCGATTTCCGACTCCTTGCGTACCCGTTCGGCAAAGCGGGTCTGGTAGCCGGGGCCGGTGGGGATCTCGGCATTGACCGAGGTCCCGCCTGACGACACATCAATCAGGTCGACGCCCAGGGCGCGCAGGCGACGGGCCAGCTCGACGGTCTCGTCCGGGTTCCAGCCATCCTCGACCCAATCGGTGGCCGACACCCGCACGAACAGCGGTAGTTCCTGCGGCCAGGCCTTGCGTACCGCCTCGGCAACCTGCAGGGTCAGGCGAATGCGGTTTTCGAAGCAGCTGCCGTATTCATCGCGGCGCTGGTTGCTCAACGGCGAAAGGAACTGGTGCAGCAGGTAACCGTGGGCGGCGTGGATCTCGACCACCTTGAAGCCAGCCTGCAATGCCCGCTCGGTCGCGGCGACGAACGCGGCGACCACGTCCTGGATCTCGTCCTTGGTCAATTCACGTGGTGCGGTGTGCTGCGGATCGAAGGCGATCTTCGACGGCCCGACCGGCTGCCAGCCGCCCTCCTCGATCTTGACGCTGCCTTGCTTTCCGAGCCACGGCCTGTGGGTGCTGGCCTTGCGCCCGGCATGGGCCAGCTGGATACCGGGCACGGCGCCCTGGGCGGTGATGAAACGGGTGATGCGTTGCAAGGGCTTGATCTGGTCGTCAGTCCACAAGCCGAGGTCCTCGGCAGTGATGCGCCCATCGGCGGTGACCGCGACGGCCTCGCTGATCACAAGACCCGCGCCACCCACCGCGCGGCTGCCCAGGTGGACCAGGTGCCAGTCGTTGGCCAGGCCGTCGACGGCGGAGTACTGGCACATGGGGGAAACGGCGATGCGGTTGGGCAGGGTCAGCTGACGCAGGGTGTATGGCTCGAGCAGCAGGCTCATGGGGCACCTCCCAGGGACTCCAATGGTTTCCGGGCCGGCGGTTGTAGTCGAGCGTGGGCCGGTACCGGTAGTTTCAGACTAGACCATGAAGATGGGAGGCGAGCCTGAGCGCCAAGTTCCGATGACGGGCTGCACCATGACCCAGGCATCCGTGCTTAGGAACCCTTTGCAGCCTGCCGCTCTTCCTCACGCAAGGTCAGCACCTCGAATCCGCTCTCGGTCACGGCCACCGTGTGCTCCCATTGCGCCGACAGCGTGTGATCGCGAGTGATCACCGTCCAGCCATCGCGCAGACCACGGGTCCCACGCCCACCCTGGTTGATCATCGGCTCGATGGTGAACACCATCCCCGGTTGCAGCTTCATGCCCATGCCGCGCTGGCCGTAGTGCAGCACCTCCGGTGCCTCGTGCATCTGCCTGCCGATGCCATGCCCGCAGTATTCGCGCACCACGCTGTAGCCAGCGGCCTCGGCGTGGACCTGGATGGCATGACCGATATCACCGAGCGTCGCGCCGGGGCGCACCTGCTCGATGCCCTTCCATAATGCGGCATAGGTGGTATCGACCAGGCGCCGGGCCTGGTCGCCGATCTGACCGATGCCGTACATCTTCGACGAGTCGGCAATGTAGCCGCCCTGCTCCAGGGTGATATCGACATTGACGATCGAGCCTTCCTTCAACACCTCGTCGGCCTTGGGCATGCCATGGCAGACCACATGGTCCACCGAGGTGTTCAGTGAATAGGGGAAACCGTACTGGCCCTTGCTCGCCGGTCGGGCCTTGAGGGTTTCGACGATGAAGGCCTCGGCGCGGTCGTTGATCTGCATGGTGGTCACTCCGGGGCGGATGAAACCGTCGAGGTCGGCAAACACCCGGGCCAGCAGTTGGCCTGCGCGGCGCATCAGCTCGAGCTCGGCGGCGTCCTTGAGGATGACCTTGCTCATTGCAGAAGCGCCTTGAGGTTGGCCTGCTCCTGGCGCAGCAACTGGCGCAGCAGTTCCTGATAGGTGGCTTGCGGGTGCAGTTCGGCCAGCATGCCGAGGCGGATCCAGTGCTCGGCCTGGGCGTTGATCGAACGCGACAGCGCGGCGCTGGCCACGCGCAGGTCTTCGTGGAGGTCGTCGCAGATCTTGACGATACCCATGGTGTAGTTACTCGCATATATGAAACGTACGCGAATCATATATCCGCCCGTATGCACGCGCCATCCGTTGGTGCGTGGTTCCCCGTATTGGTGCATGCCTTTGCCAAGCTAACCATCGAACCTGTGAGCGGGCTTGACCCGCGATGACATGGCCCGGGATTTGCTGCCTGGTTGCCATCGCGACCATCAACGCCGATGGTCCCTTTCATCACGACGAAGGCGCCGTGTTGCCCCGCTTGCCGCTTGCAGGCCGGGCAGCCGGCGCCTTTGTCGTTTCGTCAGCAGGAGATTGCCGATGAGCGACAGCCAAGTGCGCAGTGTTTGCCCGTATTGCGGGGTCGGCTGCGGCATCGTCATGCACGTGAGCGATGCCAAGGTGGTCAAGGTCAGTGGCGACAAGCAGCACCCGAGCAACTTCGGTCGCCTGTGCACCAAGGGCCTGAGCGCCCATGTGCCGCTACAGGCCGGGCGCATGACCCACGCCTTCGTGCGCGACCAGCGCAGCCAGCAGCCGGCGCGTTGCAGCCTGGACATGGCCATCAGCGAAGCCGCCGCGCGGTTGCGCGCGATCATCGACACCCATGGCGCGGATGCCGTGGCCTTGTACGTGTCCGGACAGATGTCACTGGAAGCCCAGTACCTGGCCAACAAGCTGGCCAAGGGCTTCATCCGCACCCGTCATATCGAATCCAACTCGCGCCTGTGCATGGCCAGTGCCGGCAGCGGCTACAAGCAGTCACTGGGTGCCGACGGACCGACGGGCAGCTACCAGGACTTCGAACGCGCCGAGGTGTTCCTGGTAATCGGCGCGAACATGGCAGACTGCCACCCGATCCTGTTCCTGCGCCTGCTCGACCGGCTCAAGGCCGGGGCCAGGCTGATCGTCGTCGATCCCCGGCGCAGTGCCACCGCCGACAAGGCCGACCTGTTCCTGCAACTGCGCCCGGGCACCGATCTCGCGCTGCTCAATGGCCTTCTTTACCTGCTGCATGTCAACGGCCACACCGACGCGGATTTCATCGCCCGCCACACCGAGGGCTGGGAGGACCTGCCGGCGTTTCTCGCGGACTACACCCCGGAACGGGTCGCGGCCATCACCGGGTTGGACGAGGCCGACCTCCACGAAGCCGCCCGCCTGATCGGTGAGGCCGGCGAATGGATGAGCTGCTGGACCATGGGCCTGAACCAGAGCATCCACGGCACCTGGCACACAAATGCCCTGTGCAACCTGCACCTGGCCACCGGCGCCATCTGCCGCCCCGGCAGCGGGCCGTTTTCGCTGACCGGCCAGCCCAACGCCATGGGCGGCCGCGAGATGGGCTACATGGGACCGGGCCTGCCGGGCCAGCGTTCGGCGCAGGTGGCGGCGGACCGCGCCTTCGTCGAGCGGCAGTGGCAGCTGGCGCCCGGCACATTGCGCAGCGAGGGCGGCGAAGGCACGGTGGCGCTGTTCGAACAGCTCAAGAACGGCGAAGTGAAGGCCTGCTGGATCATCTGCAGCAACCCGGTGGCCAGCGTCGCCAACCGCCAGCAGGTGATCGACGGCCTGAACCAGGCGCACCTGGTGATCAGCCAGGACGCCTTCCTCGACACCGAGACCAACCGCTACGCCGACATCCTCCTGCCCGCGGCGCTGTGGGCCGAGGGCGAGGGGGTGATGATCAACAGTGAGCGCAACCTGACCTTGATGCCACGCGCCGTCGAGCCGCCTGGCGAGAGCCTGGAGGACTGGCGCCTGATCGCGCGCATCGCCTGTGCCATGGGCTACGCGCATGCCTTCGACTACCCGGACGCCGAGGCGGTGTTCGAAGAGATCCGCCGCTTCCATAACCCGGACACCGGCTACGACCTGCGCGGCATCGACTATGCCGGGCTGCGCGCCAGCCCCCGGCAGTGGCCCTGCGCGCCGGGGCGCGAGGATAACCGCAGCCCGCTGCGCTATCGCAACGACGCAGACGGCCAGCCAGCGGCGCTGAGCTTTCCGACTACCAGCGGCAAGGCGCGTTTTCATGCCCGACCCTGGCTGGCGCCGGCCGAGTTGCCGGACGATGCCTACCCCTTCATCCTCAACACCGGCCGCGTGCAACATCAGTGGCACACCTTGACCAAGACCGGCAAGGTCCCAAGCCTGAACCGCCTCGACCCCGGCCCCTTCGTCGAGATCCACCCCGCCGATGCCCGGCGCCTGGGCATCGGCGACAAGGACCAGGTGGCGATCCGTTCACGTCGAGGCCAGGCGCTGCTGCCGGCCCGCCTCAGCGACCGGGTGTTGCCCGGCGGCTGCTTCGCGCCATTCCACTGGAATGACCTGTACGGCGAGCAGTTGGCGATCAACGCGGTGACCTGCGACGCCGTCGACCCCACCTCGCTGCAACCGGCCTTCAAGTACTGCGCCGTGACCCTCGAACGGGTCGCGGGTGAACGCATCGAGGTCCTCGACCTGGACGTCACCATTCCTGCGGAGCCCGTCCCCATGCCGACCGCCACCCTCGCCCGCCTGCTGGGCCTGGAGACACAACCTGCTCCGGTGCTTGCCGAAGAGGAGCGCCATTACCTGCAAGGTTTCCTGCTTGGCCTGCAACAGACACGCGCCGAGGGTGTGCCAAGCCTCCCGGCCACCGCACCATTGGCGCCGGCCCGGCGCCTGTTCGTCGATGGCCTGCTGGCGGGGCTGGTCGCCCAGCCCCAAGCACAGGCGGCAGCACCTTGCCATCGCGTGTTGTGGGCCTCGCAGACCGGCAACGGCGAGGCACTGGCCGAACGCTGCGCCCAACGCCTGCGCGAGGCGGGGCTGATGGTGGCGCTCAGCAGCATGGAAAGCGTCAGCCCGGCGCAATTGCACGGCTGCGCCAGCGTACTGCTGATTGCCAGCACCTTCGGTGACGGCGATGCTCCGGACAGTGGCGCCGCATTCTGGCAGGCCCTGCAGGGTGCGGGCGAAACCGATTGCGCCAATCTGCCCTACGCGGTGCTGGCCCTGGGCGACTCCAGCTACGACCAGTTCTGCGGCTTTGGCCGCAAGCTCGACCAGCGCCTGGCGGAACTGGGCGGCCAGCGCCTGCTGGAGCGGGTCGAGTGCGAGCCGGACTTCGAGGCTGCATTCAGTACGTGGCTCGAGGCCCTGCTGCTGGCCCTCGGCACAAACACGGTCGCTACGCCGGCGCCACCGACTGCCGAGCCTCACGGCAGAAACCAGCCATGGCCTGCACGCCTGGTGGAGAACCGCCTGCTCAATGGCCCAGGTTCGACCAAGGAGACCCGTCAACTGGTGTTCGACCTGGCGGGTAGCGGCCTGGACTACCACCCCGGCGACGCGCTGGGCGTGTGGCCGCGCAACTGCCCGGCGCTGGTCGAGGAACTGCTTGGCCTGATGCAGCTCGATGGCCAGGCCGTGGTCGAGCTTGAAGGCCAGAAACCGATGCCCCTGAGCCTGGCGCTGGAGCGGCAGCTGGACATTACCCGTGTCACGCCACGACAGCTCGAAGCGTTCAGCGAAAACACGCCAGTTCTGCAACAGCTGTTGCAGCCTGAATGCAAGGCCGCGCTCAAGGACTGGCTGTGGGGCCGGCAACTGGTCGATGTGCTGCGCGAGTTTCCCCGACAATGGCCACTGGCCCGCTGGCTGGAACTGCTCAAGCCCCTTCAGCCACGGCTGTACTCGATCAGCTCAAGCCCCAAGACGCATCCGGGGCAGGTGCACCTGACGGTGTCCACGGTGCGCTACGGCGAACGCAAGGGGGTCTGCTCGGCCTTTCTCGCTGATCGTGCGGCGGACGTCGAAGTGGCCATCTTTGCCCAACCATCCAAACACTTCCGCCTGCCCGACGACGACGGCACGCCCATCGTCATGATCGGCCCCGGCACCGGCATCGCGCCCTTCCGGGCTTTCCTCGAAGAGCGCCAGGCACGCGCTGCAAGTGGCCGCAACTGGCTGTTCTTTGGCGAGCAGCACGAGGCACACGACTTCTACTATCGCGAGCAGTTGCTGGCCTGGGAAGCGCAGGGCCATGTACGTCTGAGCACCGCGTTCTCCCGCGACCAGCCGGAGAAGATCTATGTGCAGCAACGCCTGCTGGAACAGGGCGCCGAACTGTGGCGCTGGCTGCAGGACGGCGCGCATGTGTATGTCTGCGGCGATGCCCAGAGCATGGCCCGGGATGTGGATGCGGCCTTGCGCCAGGTGGTGGCGCAGCACAGCGGCCTGGACGAGACCGCGGCAGCGGCCTATGTCGAAGGTTTGGGACGGGACAAGCGCTACCGGCGGGATGTGTATTGATGCACCACGGTGGTGAGGGCTGCACCCAGCTTGTGCGCCCGCACCACCTGGCCAGCACATGCCCAAAGCTGTAACCCTTGTGAAAGCGGGCTTGCCCCGCAATTAAAGGGAGCCTGGCACGCTCCCTGCCTCAAGCAATGCACAACAGCCCCAACGACCAACGGCGGTCAACAGGGGCCTCACACTGATGAGTACAGGCAAAGGCGCCTGGAGCTTCGGCTCCAGGCGCCTTTTTCGTTTTCCGTGATCGAGGATCGGCTATGCAGGCAACAGCGAACGGGGCACAACGAGCACGACTGGTCATCGTCGGCAATGGCATGGTCGGCCATCACTGCGTCGAGCAGCTGATCGAACGCGGCGCCACGGCACACTTCGAGCTGCATGTGTTCGGCCAGGAGCGCCAGCGCGCCTACGACCGGGTGCACCTGTCGGAGTATTTTACCGGTAGCTGCGCCGAGACCCTGGCCCTGTGCGCCCCGGACTACTACAGCCGCCACGGCGTGCACCTGCACCTGGGCGAGGCGGTGCTGGACATCGATCGCGAGCGCCGGGAGCTGGTCACCGCCGAGGGCCGCCTGGGCTATGACCAGTTGATCCTGGCCACCGGTTCCTATCCGTTCGTGCCGCCAATCGAAGGTTCCAGCGGCAATGCCCGCCTGGTTTACCGCACCCTCGAGGACCTCGATGCGATCCGCGCCGCCGCCGCAGATGCCCGCCGTGGCGTGGTGGTGGGCGGCGGCCTGCTCGGCCTCGAGGCAGCCAACGCCCTGAAGTCCCTGGGCCTGGAGGCGCATGTAGTGGAGTTCGCCCCACGCCTGATGCCGGTACAGCTGGACAGCGAAGGCGGCGCGGCGCTCAAGGCGCGGATCGAGGCCCTGGGCGTGGGCGTGCACCTGTCCCGCGCGACCCAGTCGATCAGCGCTGGCGAGCAGTACCGCTACCGGATGAACTTCGACGGTGGCGAACACCTGGAGACCGATCTGATTGTCTTTTCCGCCGGCATCCGCCCACAGGACGCCCTGGGCCGGGCCTGTGGCCTGGAGATCGCCACGCGCGGCGGCGTGGTGATCGACAGCCAGTGCAAGACCAGCGATCCACGGATCTTCGCCATCGGCGAGTGCGCGTCGTGGAACGGCAGCGTGTTCGGCCTGGTCGCCCCCGGCTACGCCATGGCACGCAACCTGGCCGCGCGGCTGCTGGGCGAGACGGCGGACGATTTCACCGGCGCCGACATGTCGACCAAGCTCAAGCTGCTGGGCGTGGATGTCGGCTCGATCGGCGATGCCCACGGCGCCACGCCCGGTTCACGCAGCTACCGCTTCATCGACGAGGCCAACAGCGCCTACCGCCGGCTGGTGGTGGATGCCAGTGGCAAGCACGTGCTCGGCGCGGTGCTGGTGGGCGACAACAGCTACTACGACACCCTGCTGCAGTACGCCCAGAACGGCATCGCCCTGCCGACCGATCCGGCATCGCTGATCCTGCCGCAAGGAAGTGGCGCGCCGACCCTGGGCGCTGATGCGCTGCCCGACAGCGCGACCATCTGCTCCTGCCACAACGTCAGCAAGGGCGCGGTGTGCGCCGCCATCGACAGTGGTTGCGGCGACCTTGCCGCCGTCAAGGGCTGCACCAAGGCCGCCAGCGGCTGCGGTGGCTGCGCTGCCCTGCTCAAGCAGGTCTTCGAGCATGAGCTGACCGCCCGTGGCGTGACGCTCGACAAGAGCCTGTGCGAGCACTTCGCCTACACCCGCCAGGAGCTCTACGGGCTGGTGCGGGTGGAGGGTATCAGCACCTTCGGCGAACTGCTCGAACGCCACGGCAAAGGTCACGTGGGTTGCGACATCTGCAAACCGGCGGTGGGCAACATCCTCGCTTCATGCTGGAACCAGCCGATCATGGACCCGGCGCTGGTACCTTTGCAGGACACCAACGACACCTTCATGGCCAACATGCAGAAAAACGGCACCTACTCCGTGGTGCCGCGCATTCCAGGCGGCGAAATCACCCCGCAGAAGCTGATCGTGATCGGTCAGGTGGCGCAGAAATACGACCTCTACACCAAGATCACCGGCGGCCAGCGCATCGATCTGTTCGGGGCCCAGCTGCACGAACTGCCGCTGATCTGGGGCGAGTTGATCGCTGCCGGCTTCGAGACCGGGCACGCCTATGGCAAGTCGACGCGCACGGTGAAATCCTGCGTGGGCAGCACCTGGTGCCGCTATGGCGTGCAGGACAGCGTGGCCATGGCGCTGCGCCTGGAGGATCGCTACAAGGGCCTGCGCGCGCCGCACAAGCTCAAGTTCGCGGTATCCGGCTGCACCCGCGAATGCGCCGAGGCGCAAAGCAAGGACATCGGCGTGATCGCCACCGACAAGGGCTGGAACCTGTACGTATGCGGTAACGGCGGCATGCGCCCGCGCCACGCCGAGCTGTTCGCCACCGACCTGGACGACGAGACCCTGATACGGCTGATCGACCGCGTGCTGATGTTCTACATCCGCACCGCCGACAAGCTGCAGCGCACCTCGGTGTGGCGCGAGGGCCTCGAAGGCGGGCTCGACTACCTCAAGCAGGTGGTGATCGACGACAGCCTGGGCCTGGCAGCCGAACTCGAAGCGCAGATGCAGCAGGTGGTCGAGCGCTACGAGTGCGAATGGGCCAACGCCCTGGGCGATCCGGAAAAGCTCAAGCGCTTCCGCACTTTCGTCAACGACCAGCGCGCCGATCCGGATGTGCATTTCGTGCGCGAGCGTGGCCAACGCCGACCGGCTGCGCCGCTTCAGCTGATTCCCACCCACGAGGAGGCAATGTGATGAACCTGTCCAACACGGTTTCAGCCAGAGAAATCCGCTGGCAGGGGGTGTGCCAGGCCAGCGACCTGGTCGCCGACTCCGGGGTGGTGGTGTGGCACGAGGGTGAGCAGGTGGCGTTGTTCTACCTGCCGGGACAAGGGCGGGAGCTGTACGCCGTCGGCAACCGTGACCCACGCTCGGGCGCGAACATCATCGGGCGTGGGTTGGTGGGCAGCCTGGGCGCAACCGTTGTGGTAGCGGCGCCGCTGTACAAGCAACATTTCTGCCTGCAAAACGGCAACTGCCTGGAAGATCCGACACAGCGCTTGCCGGTGTGGCCAGTGCGTATCCGTGGTATGACGGTCGAACTGGGACAAAGACTCAGATGACAATCAGTTTGCCGGGAGCATGCCCAACCGGCCAGTGCCCGGCCAGGTACAGGTCGACCACCCGACGCCAGTGATCGCCCAGACCGAAGAACTGCTCGGTGGCGTACTGACGGAACGCGAAGGCCGCGCCGCCGCGAGCGGCCTCGCTGAAGTCGTGCGGGCGGCAGATGAACGGCGCCTTGTCGAGCGTGCGGGTGGCGGCCATCACTGCCCTGTTCAGCGCCATGCGCTGCTCGCTCAGCACTTTGGTCGTCTCTTGCCGCGGGTAGTACGGATCGTCTTCGCCCGCCGAGGTGGGGAGCCATTGAGTGGCATCGTACAAGCCCTGGAACGCCTGGTCCGAGGGGGTCACGAACACCGCCTCGACCGAGGCGATGAGAATCACCTGCGGATCCTGGATGTCAGGCTTGCCCAGATTGCCGAAGAATCGAGTCTGCCCGATCTGTTCGAGCGTGTGTTCCAGGTCGATCATGTTACAGCCTCAAATCGGTGATGGTCTTGGGTGGCAATGCCTTGCGACCTTGCTGGATGGTGGTGCGAAGTACACCACCGGCGGCATGCGGGCCGGGGATACCGGGCAACGAATGGTTGGGCAGCGTGCCGTGGGTCGGCATCAGGTTCCACCATTTGTTGGCGCCACCGCTTTCCAATGGAATCACATGGTGGGCCGTGGCGCCGTCTGGCCAGGTCCGGTTGGTGTTCTTTTCCCACTGTTTGATCAGGCCTTTCTCGGTTTTCACGAACTCCTTGCGCATCGCCTGGTTCTGCGCCGCGTTGCGCCGCTGCACCACCGGCAGGTTGCCGCGCAGGATCTGGGCCTGCCGCGCGGTCACTTCGCCACCGGGTGAAGCGACCTTGTTGGCGTCTTGGATGATACGGTCGAGAAGCGAACATTCCGACAAGCCCAGCGGGTCGATCCAGGTCAGTGGATTGGGAGCATAGGCATACAGGTTGATGCTGCCTTCCAGCCCCAACGGGTCCTGCTGGGTGAAGCGGCCGATGTCCGGGTCGTAATAGCGGAACGTGTTGTAGTGCAGGCCAGTCTCGCGGTCAAGGTACTGCCCCTGCATACGCAGGTTCTGCTGGCGGTTTTGGTCAGGCGCGTGCCACTCTTCGCGGCTGCGGCCCCACAACAGGTAGTCGCTGTACCAGACTGAATTGCCCTGTGCGTCGGTCAGTTGCTCGGGCAGCCCGGCAATGTTGGTGTGGAAGTACTGCACCACTTCCTGGCCAGGTGCGCCGTCGATACGCGCCAGCGGCTCGTGGCTGCCAGGGTCGGTATACAGGTACAGGCTCGATTTGCCGTCCTGCACCTCCTGCAGTAAACGCAGGCCCTGCCAGAGGAAGTCGGTGCGACTGACGGGTTGCTCATGGCCACTGCGGTAGAGGCGCTTGCCAATGCGCCGCCCCAGTGGGTCGTAGCTGAACTCAATGCGCTCGTGCACGGTGCCGCGTTGCTGGTTTACGCGGACCAGCCGATGCTCGGCATCGTACTCGAAGCGCTGTAACAGCCGGCTGCCGCTGCGCTTCTCGACCATGCGGCCGAAACCATCGTAGCGGTAGCGTTTGTCCTGATGCACCGTGACCCGGTTGTGCCGCACATGAGCCTTGGGCTGGTAGCCCTCGATCAGGTTACCAGCGCGGTCGTACCCATAATGCTCGACGATCGGCACATCTCCCAGCGCCAGGCGGCGGGTCACACCATAGATGCGTTGGCTCGGCCCATAGTCGTAGGTCACCGAGCCCTGGCAGCTGCCATTGCCGAGGCCAGCACTGTGGAAGCGCAGCGCATGCTCTTGCTGGGCCGGATTCTGTGTGCCGGGTCGCTGGGTCTGGGTAAAGGTTTCGCAGACCAGGTTGTCGCCGTCGTCATAGCGATAGTCCTTTTGCAACAACGCCAGCGTCATGCTCGAGGCGTCCCGGTAATGGATCGCCCTCTGTTGCAGGCGCCCACAGCTTTCATAGCGGGTGCGGGTCTGCAACTGGCCCTGGGTGCGCAGCACTTCGTCATGCAAGCTGTCGCGCTCGAAATCGCAGATCACCCGCCCGTCGAGATTGAGCTGATGCAGGTGGCCGCTGCCGTAATACAGGTGGTTTATCCGGCGTTGATCGGGCAGGGTCAGGCTCTGCAGGTTATTCAACTCGTCATGCGCATAACCCACGGTACCGGCAGCGCTGGTCTCGCTCAGCAGGCGGCCCATGCGGTCATAGCTGAACGCCAGTCGCCGGGCATTGCCCTGCTTATCGGTGAATGTCACCGACAGCAGGTTGTCGCCCTCGTCATGGACGTATTCGGTGCAACCATCGGTGGTGTGCTTGCGTAGCAAGCGACCAACGGCATCGTGCTCCAGCTGATGGATCTGTATGGCCGTGTCGTGAGCCTGATCCGGGATCGGGTGGTGGGCGATACACGTCACGTTGCCCCGGTGGTCGTAGGTATAGGCGTAGCCACCACCATCGAGGTTCTGCTGGGTGAGCGCGCGGTCCAGCGCATCCCATTCAAAGCGATAGCGTTCGCCGTTCTCGTTCACCAGCGCCTGCAGTCGGCCATAGGCATCGTAATTCAGACTCAGCGCCGCCCCCATGGGGTCGATACGTTGCAACAGGCGACCGCTGGAGTCGAAATGCCAGTGGGTGGTGCGCCCGGCGCCATCGATATGGCGGGTCAACTGCCCGGCGGCGTTGACCTGATAATGATCGGTGCGCCCGTCGGCCCCCTGGCTTTCGATCAGGTAGCCGCGCACATCGTAGCGGTGGCGGCTACGCTCGCCCCGCGGATTGACAGACTCCGCCAGTTCACCGCGCTCGGTGTAGCGATAATGCGTGACATGGCCGGAACAGTCGCGGTAGCTGAGCAACTGGCCACGGTCATTCCATGTGAACCGGCGTTGTCGGCCATGCGCGTCGGTGATGGCCAGCAGTCGCCCGCGATCGTCGTAGCGGTAACCTGTGGTATTACCCAGGGCGTCGGTTTCACTGAGCACATTGCCTTGGCAATCGTACTGCATGCGCAAGCTTGCGCCGCCAGGCGACACGATGCTCAGCGGCAGTGCCCAATGTTCGCCATAGGCAATGCTTTCACTGCGCCCGAGCGGGTCCTGGCTGCAGACAAGGCGGCCTGCACCGTCGTAGCTGTAGCACCACTGGCTGCCATCGGGCTCGGTACTGGCGATCAACTGCCCCTGCTGGAAGGTCTCCTGCCAGAGGTTGCCCAGGGCATCGACATACCGATGGATCTCATAGTGCGGCCCCCAATGGAACGACTCCTCCCGCCCCAGGCTGTCGCGAACCCGGGTCAGGCCCTGAGCCAGGTCGTAGTCGAAGTGATAGTCCTCTGCGCTATCGCTGTGGTGGCGCATCACTCGCCACTGGTGTGTGGGCTGCGCCTCGAGCGGTGCCGGTAGGTCCCGTGGCCAGCCCCCACGCGAGGCCACTCCGTCTGGCGGTACCGCCAGGCTGGCCCATTCATAGTGATGGACGACACCGCTGGCGAGAGTCTGGCTCGCCATGCACCCTGCTGCGGTGTAGGTGAAACGGCGTACCGTTTGCCCGCTGGCATCGCGTACCTCGGCTAGCTGACCGGCCTGGGTGTAGCGGTAACTGACCAGCAACTGCTGGTCAGTGATCTGGAACGCATCGCCTGGGGCCAACTGTAGCCGCCACACCTCGCGCACTCGGCGCCCATGCTGGTTGTCGTGGCGCAACTGCACGGCAGTGCGACCGAAGGCATCGACCAGCAATTGCAAGCGCCCTTGGTCGTCATACAGCAGTTCAAGGCGGTTGAGGTTGCGATCGCCAAGTTGCACGAGGCGCGACCGGCTGTGTGCTGTCGGATCGGTCTTGAACACCTGGTACTGGCCGCTATAGATGTCCTCCACCACCGTGATGCCATCGTCCTGATGGAAAATGGCAACACCGTCCAAGGTACTGAGCAGCGCGCTGCCGGGCACCATGCGGCCCAACTCGATGCGACTGCCGTCTTCGTCGACATAGATCCACAGCTCGCCACCTTGCGGATGAGGCACCCGTTCCAGACGCACTTCGTAGGGCAGGCTCCAGCCCTTGCCCAACAGACCATCGTCGCGCAGGTCGTTGCTGTCATAACGACGCGACCAATCGATGGCCAGCAGGCCGGGCAGGCTGAAGTCCAGGTCCTCGGGGCCATCGAGCCGTTTGCTGCCGGTGGCGACCAGCACCGGGTGTCCCTTGCAGCCAGGAATACGGGAACGGGGCTTGGGTGCGTTGCGTGGCCGCGAGCGGCTCTTGACGCGCCTTGCCAGCAGCATGCCGGCGACCAGGCCAATGATCTTTGCCGCTGCGCTCTTGCCGTCGCGGATGTCTCGCACGGTCACCGTGCCACCTCCAACCCGCACATTGGGCGAGAAGGTCATGCCGATGGGGCCGTCGCAGGTGCTCTTGTCCCCGACCCTGGCCGCAGGATGGCCATTGATGAAAACCTTGTCCGACCCTTGCGCGACGAAGTTGGGGACCGGGTGCTTGCTGCACTTGACGGTGTCCAGTTCGGCAGGTTGGGTGCCAGGATTCGCCGGGGTGGCGACTGGGGGATTGAAGATGCTGTTGATTTCCTGAGCCAGCCCGATGACCGGCAGCATCAGCGATGCGCCCATCATCGCGTAGTTACCGATGTTTTCCAGTATCGAGGGTGCCTCGGCGGAGGGTTCGGCCTCACTGGCACCCGTGACGATCCCTGCCGCGCGGGCTGCAGGCATGCCATTGATGCGGGTGTTGGATGATCCGCTGTCGATCGCACCGTAGGGTTCGGGGGGAAACATCGAATTGCCAACCCAACTGCTCAGATCGGAAATGTGCTCGCCAATGCTCTTGTCTTCGCCAGCAGGCAACATAGCGGCGGCACCGACCAGGGCACCGGCGATCAATGGTGTGAGCGTGGCGGCGGCCCCACCTGTGCCAACCACGGCCACCACGGCACCGCCGATCGCCGCCGCGACCGCCGCAGTAGCGGCGGCATAGATCACCGCTTCGGTCAGCCCGCTGACCAGCTCGGCCATCAACGGCGGATGCAATATGAGATCGCCCTCGCGGGCGGCATGCAGGCTATCGCCCATGAACCACTTCCTTGTGCCCGGGTCAGTTCAGCCGCAATCCTGCCTTGATGGCTTCCCAATGGGCGAGATCGACCGCCTCCAGCGGTGTTTCCTTGCTATAGCTGATCGCCACGAAACGGGCCTGCCCGCTTGGCGCGTAAGCCAACTGACGCTGGTACGAGACCACTTCGCCGCGCTTGAATTGCAGGCTGACTTCCAGGCCGTGGATGCCACGATCGACGCCTGCGCTGACCGGCTGTGGTTCGCTGATGATCGCCCCCAGGCGTTCACGCAACTGCGCCAGTTGCTGCAGGTAAAGCGCCTCCAGCGTCTGCCCGGCAGCCAGCGGACTGCGAGCGATCACCAGGGTGGTGCCACGCTGACGGAAGGTCAGCATGTTCATGGTGGTGTCTTCGGGCGTTTCATCGCCCAGTTCAAGGACCAGGTCCTGGGTCAGGTAGGCGGCCATAGCGCTGCTCCATGCATCGAAGCGGCACACGCTAAAGGTTCAGGGCTTTGCCTGCAAGGGAGGAACCGTCGCCGAGTGACGAAGATCACCCAGACGTTGCAGGTCTGGCCCGCACGGATACACTGCCGGGCATGAACCTCGATACCCGCATCAAGTTCCGTCACCTGCTGTGCTTCCTGGAGATTGCCCGGCAGGGCAGCCTGGCCAGGGCCGCCGACGTGCTTGCGATCAGCCAGCCAGCGATCTCCAAGACCCTCAAGGAACTGGAGGACCTGCTCGAGGCACGCCTGTTCGAGCGTGGTCACAACGGCGTTACCCTGACCCCGGCCGGCACCCGCTTCATGCGCTACGCCGGCCCCAGCGTGCAGGCGTTGCGCGACGGGGTCTGCAGTGTGCGCGGCGAGGCGCGGTCACCGTCGCAGGTGCGCATCGGCGTGCTGTCGACGGTCGAAGGGCTGCTGATGCCCGAGGTGCTGTGCCGCCTGCACCAACGCCACGAGGCGTTGCTGATCAGCGTGGTGACCGGGGCCAGTGCCCAATTGCTCGGTCAGTTGCATCTGGGGGAACTGGAACTGGTGGTCGGGCGAATGACCGACAGCCCGCAGATCCAAGGGTTGTCGTTCGAGCACCTGTACAGCGAGTCGATGACCCTGGTGGTGCGGCCGGGGCACCCGCTTTTGGCGCAGCGGCCCGTCGAGCGCAGGCAGGTCGGTGATTACCCGCTGGTGCTGCCGCCGCCGGGGACGACCATTCGCCAGCATGCCGACAGCCTGTTCGTGCAATGCGCGATCCCGCTGCCGGCGCAGCGCCTGGAAACCCTGTCGCTGGCCCTGAGCAGGCGCTATGTGCTGGGCAGCGAGGCGGTCTGGGTGGCGCCACGGGACGCCGTGCTGATCGACCTCGGGCGTGGCGAGCTGGCCGAGCTCGACCTGGGCGTGCTCGAACCGGGCGGGTCGGTGGGCATCTGCCGCAATGCGGCGCTGCCCCAGAGCCTGCCGGCGCAATGGGTGTGCGAAGTGCTCCGCGAGGTGGCCGAGGCCTATCGACTCGGGACCTATCCCTGAGAACCCGGCAGGGAACTTCCTATACAATCCCCGCCAGTTCCCAGCACCTCCAGGACTCCTTTCATGGACGAAACCGCGCAGCACTGGCTGCATGCTCTCTCCGCCCCCATGGCCGCCCTCAACGGGGCCAGCTATACCGCACCCGACTATTTCGAGGGTGAAGACCAGACCGACCTTGAACGCTGGTGGGGCATCAGCAACCGCGCCCAGTTGCTGGACATGCTCAGCATGGCCGACAACGGCCACGCTACCGAGATGAGCGAGGCCTACTGGCAATACCAGCGCTGCCTGCCCAGCCAGTGGCAGGCGCTGCTCGACACCCTGCCCCCGCGCGAGCGCATCCGCCACGAATACGCCGCCCGCACCTTCCCCGACTGCGGCCCGGGCGGCACCCGGGCCTGGGACCTGGGGCGCATGGGTTTCCTGCTGCGCGCCGGCGTCAAGAAAGGCCTGATCGATCGCGACGAAAGCCTCTACCTGCACTACCGCCTGGCCCTGCGCGCCCGCCATTACTACAACCGCTGGGACGGCTACCTGGCCGGCTACCTGTTCGGCAAGGCGCTGTGGAATGCCAGCGACAGCAGCGACGAGGCCCTGGCCGCCAACCTCGAGCGCCAGGGCTGCGAGCACTGGAACCGCTGCATCGTGCTCAACCTGCGCCTCGGCGCCCATGACCTGCTGGCCGGACTGCCCTGGGACATGCCCCTGCCCGAGCCCGCACGACCCACCACGCTGGAAGAGGACTGCTGGTCATGAGTTGCTGGATTCGCCTGGGAATCGAACCGACCCAGGACATGGACGCCATCCGCCTGGCCTATCGCGGCCGCCTGCCCTCGCACCACCCGGAAACCGATCCCGAAGGGTTCCAGGCGCTGCGGGCAGCCTACGAGGAAGCCCTGCACCTGGCCCGCGAGCAGGCGCCCAGCGAGGCTGAGCCAACACGCGAAGAAAATGCCCCCCATCCAGCCCTCAAGCAGTTCCACACACTGCTCGAGGAGCCGTCCAAGCGCTTCGACCCACAAGCCTGGCAGCGTTTTATCGCCGAACTGGACGAGTTGCCGCTGGACGAACTGGACGACCTCAGCTGGCAACTGCTGCACACCCTGCGCGACTGCGGACCGTTGTCCCACCACTGCGCGGGCCTGCTGGCACGGCGCCTGGGCTGGGCCGAGCAGCTGCTGCGCCTGGACGAGCGCCACGAAGTGGAAGCTTTCCTCGACCGCCTGGAACAGCCCGATCCCTTCGACACCGCCTGCATGCGCGACTGGCCGGCCAGCGCGCAGATGGAAAGCCTGTGGTATTTCCGCAGCCTCGAGTACTGCTACCAGCAGCGTCCACTGTTCGAGTACGAGCAGTTCGCCGGCGTGCATACCTGCCTGGCCATGCCGGATGACCCGGCCTTGGTGCAACGCCTGCTGGTGCAGTTCAGCCAGGCCGGTATCCCCAGCCGGACCTTCCACGAAATGCTCAAGACGCGCCAGCAACAGGCCCCGGACGATGCCGACCTGCTCTACCTGCTGGCCCGCCAGGCCGATGCCCTGGGCGCCGAGCAACAGGCCCTGGACTGCTGGTTGCGGCTGTATCGCGAACACCAGCACCCACAGGCCGAACGCTGGCTGATCGACCTCTGCGCCCGCCACCAGCCCCAGCGCCTGCCGTTGCTGATCCAGGCCTTTGACCGCCTGCACACCCCGGCCGGCTGGCCCGCCGAGCTGGACGACCCCGCCCAGAACTGGGGCAGCCCCGGGCAGTCCCCGCAGACCCTGGCGCGCTGGTCCGAAGCCTCGCGCCTGGAGCTGCAAGGCATCGCCGCGACCTTCATCGACTGGCGGCTGGACGGTGATGACGAACTGCCGCTGCTCGCCTGGCTGCTGCAGGACCCGCAGGACCACGACCTGCACCGCCTCTACTGGCAGGCCTGGGCGCTGCAACGCGGGGAAGCCGGTCTGCTGCGCCAGGTGCTCGCCCAGCCGCTCGCCGAAGATGCCCTCGACGCGCTGATCCTCGAAGGCTTCCAGCGCCAGGCCAGCCAGCAGTTGCACTGGCTTGAACAGGCCCCGGTGGTCAAGGTGCTGGTGGATTTCTGCGCCAGCGAAGCCCCGGGGGCGGAGCTGCCCGAGGCCTTGACCGAGGACGCCATTCGCCCGGTCTGTCGCGAATGGCTGCGGCGCATGCGGGTATACCCGGCCCACGCCCTGCATGCCCTGAATGTGCGGTTTGACATGCGCCGCCTGTTCACCACGCCGTTCGCCCTGCAACTGCAGGACACGCTCGCCGAGACCGGCGTACTGTTGCCGGCCATGCCCGAGGGCGACGCGCTGTGGAACTGGCACCGCCAGCACTTGTTCATGCTTGCCCTGCTGGAGCAGCCGTCACGCTGGCTGGCGCTGATCGACCCGACCCTGCCAAGCCAGTTGCACTACCCGTCCGGGCATCCGTTCGCCCCGTTGCACGCCCTGCTCTGCCAACAACTGCCCAGCCCTGACGGCAGCAGTGGCCTGCTTGGCAGCCTGGATACCCGCGACCCTGTACAGGCGATGGTTTCAGCGCGGTTGCTGACCCTGCAACAAGCCCTGAGCAGCACGCGCCTACCCGGTGCAGCGCAATTGCTGGCCTGCCTGGAGCATGACGATGGCAGCCTGGGCAACGACCATCCTCTGGGCTATCTGCTGTTTTGCGCCGTGCTGCACCATGACCGCTCCCTGGACACCGAGCAACGTGAACGCCTGCGCCAGCGCCTGGATGCGCTGGCGCCGCAGGATGAATGGTTCGAGGCACTGCGCAGCGGCCTGCTGCAAGGCAAGACCAAGCATCCACCGGCCGAACTCGCCCATGCCCACGGCGTCGACAGCCGTGCGTTCAATGATGTGCTCGACGCCCTGGACAGCTTGTACAACGATTGCGCGCCGCCGAAGATCCGCGCCTTGCGCGCCTTGCAGAAGATCAAGGACGACCCGCAGCAGGACCTGGGCTTGCGCTGTGCAATCATGGCCGTGCTGTCGTGGAGCGAGCGCATGTTGCGCAATGCCCTGCAGCACCCTCCCGCGAAATTCTGGGCCGTGTGGAAACTCAACAGCCGCCTGAACCGCTCAGGGTTTGCCTTGAACCTGGCGGCCGCCGCCCTCTGCGCCAGCATGATGCTCACACTGCCAGTGTTGATGCTGGTCACGGTGCTGCTGCTGATCAGTGCCTTCCTCAGGCGCCTGCGCGACCTTGGCCAGGGTATCCCGGCGCTGATCCTGCTGCTCGTGCTGAGCAGGGTGCTACCGGTACTACCGCTGTTGCTGCTGTTGCTGCCCGGTGACCGGCTGCCGAACCGCTACGGCTCGCAACCGGGCCAGCAAGCGCTGCTCGATGACAGCCTGCAGGCTACCCTACGGCGGCTGAACGGTCAGTAGCGCAGCTCGTCAAGCGCCTGGCTCAACGCCTGGCGCTCACGGCTGATCTCAGCGGCCTGTTGCCCGGCTAGCACAGCGTTGAAGGCGTCCAGCCAACTGCCGATCAGCTCGCGCTCGTCGCCCAGGCTCTGCATCCAGGCCCGCTCCAGACGGGCCAGCAGGGTGCGGTTGGGCAGCGTGTCACGCGGGTGGATCTTCAGCCGCGCTAAGCGCTCCTCGCTCGCCAGGCGCGCCTCGGCATCCAGCCCGGCGGGGCTGCGGTCGATGCTGTGGCTGTGCTTCTGGCCGCTTTCGAGGAAGGTCACATCCACTTCCAGCAAACCGTTGATGTCGTAGCTGAAGCGCACGTCCAGCGACTGGATTTCACCGGTCGGCTGCAACGGGACCTCGAAACTGTCCACCAGGATGTTGTCCCGCACCCACGGCCGCTCGCCCTGGTACACGGCGATGCGCACGAACTTCTGCTCTGGGTGGCTGCTGTAGAAGCGCTGCACCTTCGAGGTAGGGATCACCGTGTTGCGCTCGATGATCGGCGAGAACGCTCCGGTGACGTCGTCGCCCCGGGACGAGGCCACACCGAGGGTGTAGGGGCAGACATCGGTCAGAATCAGTTCGTCGATGGCCGCGTCGCGGGCCTTGCAGGCGGCCTGGCTGGCGGCGCCGAGGGCGACAATGGTGTCCGGGTCCAGGTGCCGGTACGGCAAGCGTCCGAACAGCTTGGCCACCAGTTGCTGCACCTGCGGCATGCGCGTGGCGCCACCGACCAGCACCAGGCTGTCCAGCTCGCGCGGGCTCAACCGGGCATCGCGCAGGGCCTGCTCGATGGGCGCACGCACCCGGGTCAGCAAAGGCGCCCAGATCGCCTGCAGCTTGAGGTCGTCCAGCCGCCACTCGCGGGGCTGCGCGCCATCGTGCCAGTCCAGCACGCGGCTGCCCTCGCCCGCCTCGCGCTTGAGCTGTTCGATGGCGTCATGCAGGCTGGCCAGGGCCTGGGGGGCCAGGTCCTCGGCCTTGAGGTTCCAATCGCGCAGGCAGGCCTGCAACAATGCCTCGGTAAAATCCTCGCCGCCCAGGTAATTGTCACCGGTGGAGGCATGCACCTCGATCAGCGGCAAGGCGTACTCCAGCACGGTGACATCGAAGGTGCCGCCGCCCAGGTCGAACACCAGGGTGCGCTCGAACTTCTGCTCATGCAGGCCATAGGCCATGGCCGCGGCGGTCGGCTCGTTGATCAGCCGCTGGACCTTCAGCCCGGCCAGCTCGGCGGCGAAGACCGTGCGCTTGCGCTGCTCGTCGCTGAAATACGCCGGTACCGAAATCACCGCCTCGCTGACCGCGCAGCCCAGGTGCGCCTCGGCATCCTGCTTCAATGCGCCCAGCACCAGCGCCGACAATTCTTCAGGCGTGAATCGATGCTCGCCTAGCGCATAGCGCTTGTCGCTACCCATGAAGCGCTTGAACGCCGCCGCGGTGCGCTCGGGGTGCGTGGTCAATCGCGACCGGGCAGCCTGGCCGACCAGGATCGAGCCGTCGTCATCGACACTGACCACCGAGGGGGTGAGCACTTCACCCACGGCATTAGGGATCAGCCGAGCTTCGCCGTCCTGCCAGACGGCAATCAGGCTGTTGGTGGTGCCGAGGTCGATACCGAGCAGTGGCGTGGAATAGGTGGGGGGGTTGGAGAGGCTGGCATCCTGCATGATCGGTCTCTGGCTTGCGATAGGAACCGACGCGGGGCCTGCTGGCCACATGCGGCGGACAGGGGCATTCTGGCGTAATGCCAGAAACAAAAAAAGCGACCCTAAGGTCGCTTTCTCTGTTGCTTCCGGGTGTTCAGTGGGCCCTGGAAGCTAAATATGGCGCGGCGGACGGGACTCGAACCCGCGACCCCCGGCGTGACAGGCCGGTATTCTAACCGACTGAACTACCGCCGCGCTATACATCGAGTGGTGGGTGATGACGGGATCGAACCGCCGACCCTCTGCTTGTAAGGCAGATGCTCTCCCGGCTGAGCTAATCACCCTTCGTCTCGGTGTGGCGCGCATTCTACGGAGGACCTCCTACCCTGGCAAGCACTTTTTTCAAATTTTTTGAAAAAAAATTCCAGGCCTTTCAAAGACCTAGCCGCGCCGCGATTTTCTTCCTCTATATAGGACTGCTGGCCCTATGACAGGGTTGGCCTGGAAGCGCCCCTCGGAGAATAATGCCCGCCTTATGTATTAAGGAGAGATTCCCCCTCATGTGGTTCAAGAACCTGCTGTCCTATCGCCTGACCCAGGAAGTACCGTTCGAGGCCGAGGCGCTGGAGGCCGCCCTGGCCAGCAAGCCGGCCCGCCCCTGCGCCAGCCAGGAACTGACCACCTACGGTTTCGTCGCGCCGTTCGGCAAGGGCGAGGACGCGCCCCTGGTTCACGTCAGTGGCGAGTTCATGCTGATCGCCGCACGCAAGGAAGAACGCATCCTGCCCAGCAGCGTGGTCAACGACGCGGTCAAGGAGAAGGTCGAGGAGATCGAGACCGAGCAGATGCGCAAGGTCTATAAAAAGGAACGCGACCAGATCAAGGACGAGATCATCCAGGCCTTCCTGCCGCGCGCCTTCATCCGCCGCTCGATGATCTTCGCCGCCATCGCCCCGCGCCTGGGCATGATCCTGGTCAACTCGGCCAGCGCCAAGCGCGCCGAAGACCTGCTGTCGACCCTGCGTGAAGTGATCGGCTCGCTGCCGGTGCGCCCGGCCACCGTGAAGATCGCGCCAAGCGCGACCATGACCGACTGGGTCAAGTCGCAGCAGGCCGCCGAAGGCTTCTTCGTTCTCGACGAGTGCGAGCTGCGCGACACCGCCGAGGACGGCGGCATCGTGCGTTGCAAACGCCAGGACCTGACCAGCGAGGAAATCCAGCTGCACCTGAGCACCGGCAAGCTGGTCACCCAGCTGGCCCTGGCCTGGCAGGACAAGCTGTCGTTCGTGCTCGACGACAAGATGGTGATCAAGCGCCTGAAGTTCGAGGAGCTGCTGCAGGAGCAGGCCGAACAGGATGGCGGCGACGAGGCCCAGCAACAGTTCGACGCCAGCTTCCAGCTGATGATGATGACCTTCACCGAGTTCCTGCCGGTGCTGTTCGAAGCCCTGGGCGGCGAAGAGATCCCGCAGGGGGTGTGAGGGTCAGGCCGGCGCGGCCCAGCGGCGCCGGCTGAACTTCAGGCGCACCCGCAGTCGCCGGTGTGCCTCACGATCCAGTGCGTCGCTGGGGATGCACTGGCTCTGGCTGAACCTGCGCCCCTTGCGCACGAACCGCAACACCACCATGGCCGGCAGGGCGACGCTGTCTCGGCACAGGCGCGCCGGCTGCCAGCCCTGGGCGCGGCTATAGAGGTGCCAGCCACGCAGGTCGCGGCGCAGGCCGGTGATGGCCTCGGGGTGGGTGAGCAGGACGCGCCGGGGAATAGCCCAGCAGGCGTGGGCAAGACAGACGACGGCCAACAGGCCGCGCAGCCACCCGGGCAGCGCCATCAGCGCGAGGGTAAGCAGTGCCAGCGCCAGGCTGGCGAGGTAGGCCGTCAGCAGCAGGCGCGAGCCTTGCCAACGGCACTCGAAAACTTCACTTGGGCTGAACACGGTCCAGGATGATGCGGACCATGCGCTGCAGTTCCGGATCCTCGGACTCGCTGCGCTCCATGAACCAGCCGAACATGTCCTGATCCTCGCAGGTCAGCAGGCGACGGTACAGCTCGCGGTCGGCTTCGCTCAGGCTTGGGTAGACCTCCTGGGTGAAAGGGACCAGCAGCACGTCCAGTTCCAGCATGCCGCGACGGCTATGCCAGAAAAGCCGGTTGAGTTCAGTTTGTTCGACCATGGGGCCCTCCTCGAGTGGTCGCGCAGTATACCGCGCAGCGAACGAAGCGGCACAAGGCGTTGGTCTAGTCACCTACCTATTTTGTTACCGGCGTTCTATGATGGCCGCCAGTCTTTAGCTACCGCGATGACCCATGGCCGATTCCGCTTTCTTCTGTACCCTCTCCCATGAGGGCATCCTCGCCGTCCGCGGCTCCGACGCCGGCAAGTTCCTGCAAGGTCAGCTGACCTGCAACATCGGTTACCTCAACGACGAGCACGCGAGCCTTGGCGCCCGCTGCATGGTCAAGGGCCGCATGCAGTCGAGCTTCCGTATCCTGCCCGAGGGCAATGGCTACCTGTTGGCCATGGCCAGCGAGCTGCTCGAGGCGCAACTGGCCGACCTGAAGAAATACGCGGTGTTCTCCAAGGCCACGCTGAGCGACGACAGCGCCGCCTGGACGCGCTTCGGCCTGCAGCAGGGCGACGCCGCCCTGCAGGCGCTGGGCCTGTCCGTGGCGGACGAGGCCGGCGCGACCGCCCGTCATGCGGGTCTGATCGCCGTCCGCGCTTCGGCCGGCCGTGTCGAACTGTGGGCGCCTGCCGAGCAGGCCGCCGCCGTTACCCAGAAACTGGCCGCCTCGCTGCCCGAGGGCACGCTCAACGACTGGCTGCTGGGCCAGGTCCGCGCCGGCATCGGCCAGGTCATGGGCCCGACCCGCGAGCTGTTCATCCCGCAGATGATCAACCTGCAGGCCGTCGATGGCGTGAGCTTCAAGAAAGGTTGCTACACCGGCCAGGAAATCGTCGCCCGCATGCAGTACCTGGGCAAGCTCAAGCGCCGGCAATATCGCCTGGCGCTGGCCGAGACAGCGGTACCCCAGCCGGGCGCCGAGATCTTCTCGCCGACCCACGGCTCGTCGGTCGGCGAAGTGGTGATCGGGGCCAGCACCGGCAGCGCCGTCGAACTGCTGGCCGTGCTCAGCGCCGAGGCGGTGGCGGACGACAACCTGCACCTGGGCAGCCTCGAAGGCCCGCGCCTGTCGCTGCTCGACCTGCCTTACGAACTGGACCGCGACCGGGAAATCCAGCGCTGACCAGCCCGCCCCGGCGACATGCCGGGGCTGCACCACCTTTGCCGTAGAGAAGTCCATGAACAAGCTGGCCGAGAAGGTCCAAGCGCAACTGCTCGCCGCCATCGACCGGGACGACCTGGTCCTGCCGACCCTGCCGGAAGTCGCCCTGAGCATCCGCGAAGCCGCCGAAGACAGCGAGATTAGCGTTTCCGCCCTGAGCAAGGTGATCGGCCGCGACGCCGCGCTGTCGGCCCGCCTGATCAAGGTGGTCAACAGCCCGCTGATGCGCGCCGCCGTCGAAGTCACCGACCTGCACACCGCCATCACCCGCCTGGGCATCAACTACAGCTGCAACCTGGCCATCGGCCTGGTGATCGAGCAGATCTTCCATGCCCGCGCTCCGGCGGTGGAACACAAGCTGCGGGATATCTGGGCCAACAGCCTGGAAGTCGCGGGCATCAGCTATGAACTGTGCCGCCGCTACACCCAGCTCAAGCCCGACCAGGCCACCCTCGGCGGCCTGGTGCACCAGATCGGCGCCCTACCGGTGCTGATCTATGCCGAGGAGCACAACGAGCTGCTCTCCGACCCGATCTGCCTGCATTTCGTCATTGAGCAGATCCAGCCGGTACTGGGCGACAAGATCCTCAGCGCCTGGGAATTCCCCGAGCAGTTGGTCAACGTGCCCAGCCAGGTGCAGGACCTGGACCGGCGCACCGACCAGATCGACTACATCGACATCGTGCAGATCGCCCGCTGCATCAGCCAGCGCGAGCGCAGCCGACCGCTGGCCGCCCTGCCCGCCTACCGCCACCTGGGCCTGCCCTACGGCACCGAGCTGGATATCACCGAGCTGCTGGATGCGCGGGGCATGCTGCGCTGAATCGACAGGCCCCACGATGACCTTCAGTCCGCGATAAAACTCACCCGCACCTTCAGCCCGCCCCGCTCGCCGTCGTGCAGGCTGATCTGCGCCAGATGCGCCCGGCAGATCTCGCCGACGATCGCCAACCCAAGGCCGCTGCCCTGGGCGCTGCGTCGGTAGAAGCGCTCGAACACCCGCTCACGCTCGTCCTCGGGAATCCCCGGCCCGTCGTCCTCGACTTCGAGCACGGCCGGCGCCAATACCCGCAGGACCACATCGCCGCCGGGCGGGGTGTGGGCAAGGGCGTTGTCCACCAGGTTGCTGAGCAGTTCGTTGAGCAGGGTCGGCTCGCCCTTTAGCCACACCGGCGCCTCGGCCTCCAGCGCCAAGGCGACGCCGCGGGCATGGGCCAGGGGCGCCATGGCCATGCCCAGTTCACGGGCCAGCTGGCTCAGGTCCAGGCGCTGGGCGCCGCCCTCGGCGATGGCGCGGGCGCCGTTCTCCACCCGCGCCAACGACAGCAATTGGTTGGCCAGGTGGGTGAGCCGGTCCGTGCCCTGGGCGGCGGCTTCGAGGGTCTTGCGCCATTCGTCCGGCTCCCGTGAGCGCAGGCCCAGTTCCACCCGCGCCTTTAGCGCCGCCAGCGGCGTGCGCAGTTCGTGGGCGGCGTCGGCGATGAACTGCGCCTGGCGTTCGAACTGGCCCCGCAAGCGCTCGGTGAAGTGATTGAGCCCGCGCACCAGCGGCCCCAGTTCACGCTGCACCTGGACCACCGGCAAGGCGCGCAGGTCGTCCGGCTGGCGCTCCTCCACCGCCGTGCGCAAGCGCTCCAGCGGGCGCAGCGCGGCACTCACCGCGAACCACACCATCACCAGCGCACCGAAGGCCAGCATGCCCAGGCGCAGCAGGGTGTCGGCCATCAATCCGCGGGCCATGCGCACCCGCGCCTCCTCGGTCTCGGCCACGCGGATCTCGGCCATGCCGTTCATGTTCGGTTCGCTCACCGCCTTTAGCAGGCTGACCACGCGCACGTCCTGGCCCAGGTAGGTGGCGTTGTAGAAGCGCGCCAGCGCCGGATAATCGTCGGTGCGCGGCGTGCCCGCAGGCGGAGGCGGCAGGTTCTCGTAGCCGGAAATCAGCTTCTGGTGAATGTCCAGCACCTGGTAGTAGATGCGCCCGGCGCTGTCGTAGGCGAACGTATCCAGGGCCACATAGGGCACGTCGGCGCTGAGGGTGCCGTCGCGCTGCGACAGGCCGGCGGCGATGGTCCGCGCCGACGCCAGCAGGGTCCGGTCATAGGCGGTGTCGGCGGCTTCGCGACCGTTCCAGTAGGCGCTCAGGCCGCTGGCCAGCATCAGCACCACCAGCAGCAGCGCCAGGTTGCCCAGCAAGCGCCCGCGCAGGCTGCCGTTGTCACGCATCGCGGTGCTCGAGCAGGTAGCCCAGGCCACGGAAGGTGACGATGGCCACCGGGTGGCCGTCGAGCTTCTTGCGCAGGCGGTGGATGTAGATCTCGATGGCGTCGGGGCTGGCCTCCTCGTCAAGGCCGAACACCTGGGCCGCCAGCTGTTCCTTGCTCATCACCCGACCAGGGCGAGCGATCAGCGCCTCTAGCACGCTCTGCTCGCGCTGGGTCAAGGTCAGCGGCTCGCTGCCCAGGCTGAAGCGCCGGGTATCCAGGTCGTAGACCAGCGGGCCGCAGCGCTGCTGGCGCTCGCCACCAAGCACGCTGCGACGCAGCAGGGCCTTGACCCGCGCCTCCAGCTCGGTCAGCTCGAAAGGCTTGGCCAGGTAGTCGTCGGCGCCGAGGTTCAGGCCGAGCACGCGGTCCTTCACATCGCTGCGGGCGGTGAGCATCAGCACCGGCAGGGTCTTGCCGCGCCCGCGCAGACGCGCCAGCACCTCGAAACCGTCCAGCCGCGGCAGGCCGACATCCAGCACCGCCACGGCGTAGTCCTCGCTGGCCAAGGCCAGGTCGGCGGCCACGCCGTCATGCAGCACGTCCACGGTCAGGCCCTGGCTCTTGAGGGCCTGGGCCACGCTTTCGGCCAGTTGCAGATGGTCTTCGACCAGCAGCACACGCATCGGATTCTCCCTGTTCGGCTGGGCTTTTTGCGCGGAGTGTAACGCCGTGGCGGGTGCTGTGAAGCCCTCGCCGGAAACCTTTCACGCTGAAAGGTTAGCGAAAGGTTGGTTGCCTAGCATCGCACCACGGTCGCCCCGTGCGCCGCAAAAAGCACCAGCAAGGTGCAACACATAAGAACAATAAATGGAGTCACCGACGATGCTGTCCATGCAGCCGCAGGCGTTCGCGCCTATCCGTTCGTTCGCCGCCCGACCTTCCGCCCTCGCCAGCGCCTTCGCCCTTGCCGGTGTCGCGCCCATCAGCCAGGCCGCCTTCTTCGAAGACAGCACGGCCACCTTCGAAACCCGCAACATGTACTTCAACCGCGACTTCCGCGACGGCACCAGCGCGCAGCAATCCAAGCGCGACGAATGGGCCCAGGGGTTCATGCTCAATTTCGAGTCCGGCTACACCGAGGGCACCGTGGGCTTCGGCCTGGACGCGCTGGGCATGGTCGGGGTCAAGCTCGACTCCAGCAAGGACCGCACGGGCACGGGCCTGCTGCCCACCCACGACGACGGCAAGGCCGCCGACGAGTACTCCAAGCTGGGCCTCACCGGCAAGGTCAAGGTCTCGCAGACCGAGCTGAAGATCGGCACGCTGATCCCCGAATTGCCCACCTTGCAGCCCAACGACGGGCGCATCCTGCCGCAGACCTTCGAAGGCGGTCTGGTCACCTCGAAGGAGATCAAGGGCCTGACCTTCACCGGCGGGCGCCTGGAAAAGGCCAAGGACCGCGACGACAGCAACTGGGAAGACCTGGCCCTGAACAACAAGAACGGCCGCTTCGGCGGCACCTTCAGCGCCGACAACTTCGACATGGGCGGCCTGGACTACCAGTTCACCGATCGCATCACCGGCAGCTACCACTTCGCCCAGCTCGACGACATCTACCGCCAGCACTTCATCGGCCTGCTCGCCACCCAGCCCTGGGGCCCTGGCACCTTCGGCGCCGACCTGCGCCTGGCGATCAGCGACGACGCCGGCGCGGCCAAGGCCGGCAAGATCGACAACACCACCGTCAACGGCATGCTCAGCTATACCCTGGGCGGACACAAGGTCAGCGGCGCCTGGCAGCAGCTGTCCGGCGACAGCGCCTTCCCCTATGTCGATGGCGCCGACCCGTACCTGGTCAACTTCGTCCAGATCAACGACTTCGCAGGCAGAGACGAACGTTCCTGGCAGGCGCGCTACGACTACAACTTCGCCGCCCTCGGCATCCCCGGCCTGACCTTCATGACCCGCTACATCAGCGGCGACAACGTCAGCCGCGCCGCCGGTGGCGAGGGCAAGGAGTGGGAACGCAACACCGAACTGAAGTACGTGGTACAAAGCGGCCCGTTGAAGAACGTCGCCGTGCGCCTGCGCAACGCCACCTTCCGCTCCAACTTCACCCGCGACGCGGACGAGGTGCGGCTGCTGGTGAGCTACAGCGTGGCCCTGTGGTAACCCATAACAACAACGCTCACGGAGATAGACGATGACCTTTTCACTGCGCCGCCTCGTCCTGGCCACCGGTTGCCTGCTGCTGGCCGGCAACGCCCTGGCCGCCGAACCGAAACGCCCCGAATGCATCGCCCCAGCCTCGCCCGGCGGCGGTTTCGACCTGACCTGCAAGCTGGTGCAGAGCGCCCTGGTCAACGAGAAGATCCTCAGCAAGCCCATGCGCGTGACCTACATGCCCGGCGGCGTCGGCGCGGTGGCCTACAACGCCGTGGTCGCCCAGCGCCCGGCGGATGCCGGCACACTGGTGGCCTGGTCCAGCGGCTCGCTGCTGAACCTGGCCCAGGGCAAGTTCGGCCGCTTCGACGAGAACGCGGTGAAATGGCTGGCCGCGGTCGGCACCAGCTATGGCGCCATCGCGGTGAAGAGCGACTCGCCCTACAAGACCCTCGACGACCTGGTCGCGGCGCTGAAGAAAGACCCGAGCAAGGTGGTGATCGGCTCCGGCGGCACCGTCGGCAGCCAGGACTGGATGCAGACCGCGCTGATCGCCAAGGCCGCCGGGATCAACCCGCGCGACCTGCGCTACGTGGCACTTGAAGGCGGTGGCGAGATCGCCACCGCGCTGCTGGGCGGGCACATTCAGGTTGGCTCCACCGACATTTCCGACTCCATGCCGCACATCCAGAGCGGCAACATGCGCATCCTCGCGGTGTTCTCCGACAAGCGCCTGGACGAGCCGGAGATGAAGGACATCCCCACCGCCAAGGAGCAGGGCTACGACATCGTCTGGCCGGTGGTGCGCGGCTTCTACCTGGGGCCAAAGGTCAGCGACGAGGACTATGCCTGGTGGAAGGCTTCGTTCGACAAGCTGCTGGCGTCCGAGGACTTCGCCAAGCTGCGCGACCAGCGCGAACTGTTCCCGTTCGCCATGACCGGCGAGGAGCTGGACGGCTATGTGAAGAAACAGGTGGCGGACTACAAGGCGCTGGCCCGTGAGTTCGGGCTGATCCAGTAAGCCTCCCCCGATCCCTGCAGGAGCGGCCTTGTGTCGCGAAAGGGGTGCGAAGCGGCCCCAGGTTCTGAGCGTCAACGCATGAATCGCTGGGGCTGCTGCGCAGCCCTTTCGCGACACAAGGCCGCTCCTACAGGGGGCCGCGCCGTGTCGAACATTACCGAGGATTCTCCCATGATCCTGCAACGCCTCTTCGCCCTGGTCCTGCTGGCGGTATGCGCCGCCCTGGCAGTCATGGCCTGGCCCTATCAGGCCGCCTTCTCCTATGAACCGGTCGGCCCGCGCGCCTACCCACTATTGATGCTCGGCCTGATGAGCCTGGGCCTGCTGTACCTGGCGATCCGCCCCACGCCCATCGTACGCAAGGACGACGAACCGGAGCTGGACCGCGAGACCCTGATCAAGATCGCCGCCTGCGTCGGCCTGCTGATCGTCTTCGCCAGCACCTTCGAAGCCCTGGGCTTCATCCTCAGCGCCATCCTGGCCGGCGTGCCCATGGCCCGCCTTTATGGTGGCCGCTGGCTGCACAGCGCCCTCGTGGTGGTGGGCATGAGCCTGTTCCTCTACTGGCTGTTCGACCGCGTGATGGACGTGCCCCTGCCCCTCGGCCTGCTCGACGTACTGGAGAACTGACACATGGATACCTTGAGCTACCTGGGCCAGGGCTTCGGCGTCGCCCTGAGCCCGTACAACCTGGTCACCGCCCTGACCGGCACCCTGATCGGCACCGTGGTTGGGCTGCTGCCGGGCCTGGGCCCGATCAACGGCGTGGCCCTGCTGATCCCCATCGCCTTCGCCCTCGGCCTGCCGCCAGAGTCGGCGCTGATCCTGCTGGCCGCGGTGTACCTGGGCTGCGAATACGGTGGGCGGATCAGCTCGATCCTGCTGAACATCCCCGGCGAAGCCTCCACCGTGATGACCACCCTCGACGGCTACCCCATGGCCCGCCAGGGCCTGGCCGGCGTGGCCCTGTCGCTGTCGGCCTGGAGTTCGTTCATCGGCGCCTTCATCGCCACCTGCGGCATGGTGCTGTTCGCCCCGCTGCTGGCGAAATGGGCGATCGCCTTCGGGCCGGCGGAGTACTTCGTGCTGATGGTGTTCGCCATCGTCGCCCTCGGCGGCATGGCCGGCGACAAGCCGCTGAAAACCTTTATCGCCGCGCTGATCGGCCTGTTCCTCTCGGCAGTGGGCATCGACGCCAACAGCGGCGTGTACCGTTTCACCGGCGACAGCGTGCACCTGGCCGATGGCATCCAGTTCGTGGTGCTGGTGCTGGGCCTGTTCTCCATCAGCGAGATCCTCCTGCTGCTGGAAAAGACCCACCACGGTCATGTGGCGGTCAAGGCCACCGGGCGCATGCTGTTCAACCTCAAGGAAGCGGCCTCGGTGTTCTTCGTCAACATCCGTTGCGGCCTGCTGGGCTTCTTCATGGGCGTGTTGCCGGGTGCCGGCGCGACCCTGGCCAGTGCCGTGGCCTACATGACCGAAAAACGCATCGCCGGCGACAAAGGCAAGTTCGGCAAGGGCGACGCCCGTGGCCTGGCCGCGCCTGAAACCGCCATCGGCGCCTCCTGCTGCGGCGCCCTGGTGCCGATGCTGACCCTCGGCGTGCCCGGCTCGGGTACCACCGCAGTGATGATCGGCGCGCTGACCCTGTACAACATCACCCCCGGCCCGCTGCTGTTCGAGCAACAGCCGGACATCGTCTGGGGGCTGATCGCCTCGCTGTTCATCGCCAACCTCATGCTGATCATCCTCAACGTGCCGATGATCCGTGTGTTCACCCGCATCCTCGCCGTGCCGAACTGGGCGCTGGTCCCGGTGATCGCGATCATCACCGCGATCGGCGTGTACGCGGTGCATGCCACCACCTTCGACCTGTTCCTGATGGTCGGTATCGGCATCATGGGCTACATCCTGCGCAAGCTGGACTTCCCGCTTTCGCCGATCCTGCTGGGCTTCATCCTCGGCGGGCTGATGGAACAGAACCTGCGCCGCGCGCTGTCGATCTCCAACGGTGAACTGGGCATCCTCTGGTCGAGCCCGATCAGCATGGGTGTGTGGGTGCTGGTGGTGTGCATGCTGAGCCTGCCGCTGCTGCGCAGCTGGCGCAAACGTGCCCTGCAACGCCGGGCCATGGCCGATGCCTGATCGCTCGGTGCCACTGTTCTGGGCCACCGGACTGGTCGGCCTTGCCGGCGGATTTCTCGCCAGCAAGGTCGGCTGGCCCTTGCCGTGGATGATCGGCTCGTTGCTGGCTATCATCCTGGTGCGCTGCCTTACCCCCTGGCAACTCAGTGAAATCCCCAATGGTCGCAAATGCGGGCAATGGATCATCGGCATCGGCATCGGCCTGCACTTCACCCCGGCGGTGATCGAACAGGTGGCCAGTCACTTCGCGCTGATCTTCTTCGGCGCGCTGTTCACCACCCTCTCCAGCGTGATCAGCGTGTGGCTGTTGCGGCGCACCGGTGAGGACCGCGCCACGGCGTTCTTCGCCAGCATGCCGGGCGGTTCGGGCGAGATGGTCAACCTCGGCGCGCGCAACGGCGCGGTGCTCAGCCAGGTGGCCGCGGCGCAGAGCCTGCGGGTGCTGGCGGTGGTGCTGTGCGTGCCGGCGCTGTTCAAGTTGCTGCTTGGCGATGGCGCGCCGCTGAACCATGCCGGCAGCGTGAGCTGGGGCTGGCTGGTATTGATCGCGCCGCTGGGGGTGCTGATGGCGCTGCTCTGGCAGCGTCTGCGCCAGCCCAACCCCTGGTTGTTCGGACCGTTGCTGGTGGCAGCCAGCGTGAGCCTGGCGGGCAACCTGCAGATCGGCCTGCCCAACGGCGCCAGCCAGATCGGCCAGTGGCTGATCGGCAGCGGCCTGGCCTGTCACTTCAACCGCGCATTCTTCCGCCGGGCGCCGTCGTTCCTTGGCCGGACATTGCTGGCCACGGCACTGTGCATGCTGATCGCCGCAGGCGCGGCCTGGGCGTTGAGCCTGCTGACGCACCTGGACCTGCGCTCGCTGACGCTGGGGATGATGCCCGGGGGCATCGCCGAGATGAGCCTGACGGCGGAGACCCTGCAACTGTCCGTGCCGCTGGTGACGGCGCTGCAGGTGATGAGGCTGTTGTTCGTGCTGTTCCTGGCCGAGCCGTTGTTCAGGCGCTGGGCCAGGACATGAAATCAAAGGGCCGCGAAGCGGCCCTATGATTTCATGTCACAACGGCGGCAACGCCCAATCGATCGGCGCCATCCCGCGTTGCTCCAGGAAGCTGTTGGTACGGCTGAAATGCCCGCAACCAAAGAACCCACGGTAAGCCGACAGCGGCGAGGGATGCACCGACTTGAGCACCAGGTGCTTGCTGGCATCGATCAGCTTCTGCTTGCTCTGCGCATGGGAGCCCCACAGCAGGAACACCACGTTCGGGCACTGCTCGCTGACCACCTGGATGATCCGGTCGGTGAAGAACTCCCAACCTCTCTTCGCGTGGGACGCGGCATTGGCACGCTCCACGGTCATGGTGGTGTTGAGCAGCAGCACGCCCTGCTCGGCCCAGCTCTGCAGATAGCCATGCGCGGGGATCGGCAGGTTGAGATCGCGCTGCAGCTCTTTGTAGATATTGACCAGCGATGGCGGCGTGGGGATACCCGGCTGCACCGAGAAGCACAGGCCATGGGCCTGGCCGGGACCGTGGTATGGGTCCTGGCCGAGGATGACCACCTTGACCTGCTCCAGCGGTGTGGAATTCAGGGCGTTGAAGATCAGCGGCCCAGGCGGGTAGATCTCCTTGCCGGCGGCGTGCTCCGCACGCAGGAACTCGCGCAGCTGCTGCATGTAGGGCTGGTCGAACTCGGCGCGCAACGCGGCCTTCCAGCTGGGTTCGAGTTTGATGCGATCGTCGTCGGTCATGGGGGCATCCAAAAGCAAAGTGCCGCGACACTAGGAAAGCCGGGCCGGCTTGTCAATCGATCCGACCGACGACCGGCAGCTTCGCCGCAGCAGGCCATACTGAGGGGATGACCTGCGCGAGGTAGTCCATGTCCATTCAATGCGAGGTACTGACCGGCGCCGACGGCGCCCGTATCGGCATCGCCACCCTGGATGCGCCCAAGGCGCTCAACGCCCTGACGCTGCCCATGATCGAGGTGCTCGACGAACGGCTGCGCGCCTGGGCCAGCGACCCCGGGATCGTCTGCGTGCTGCTGCGCGGCAACGGGCCGAAGGCCTTCTGTGCCGGCGGCGATGTCCGCGCCCTGGTCGAGGCCTGCCGCGAACACCCCGGCAGCGTGCCGCCGCTGGCCGCTGCGTTTTTCGCCAGCGAGTACCGCCTCGACCACCGCCTGCATACCTACCCCAAACCCTTGTTGTGCTGGGGCCACGGCCATGTGCTGGGCGGCGGCATGGGCCTGCTGCAAGGCGCCGCGGTGCGTATCGTCACCCCCAGCAGCCGCCTAGCCATGCCGGAAATAAGCATCGGCCTGTACCCGGACGTCGGCGCCAGCTGGTTCCTCGCCCGACTGCCGGGCAAGCTCGGCCTGTTCCTGGGGCTCACCGGCGCCCCGCTCAATGCCCGTGACGCACTGGACCTGAACCTGGCCGATCGCTTCCTGGGCGAGCACCAGCAGGAGGCGCTGATCGAGGAACTGCTGCAATTGAACTGGCAGGAGCAGACCACCCTGCAGCTCAACAGCCTGCTCAAGGCCGAGCAGCACCGCGCCTGCGCCGAACTGCCGCAAGGCCAGTGGCTGGCGCGCCGCGGCGTGATCGACGAAGTGCTCGACGTGGCCGACCCGGTAGCGGCCTGGCGGGCCCTGGCCGGCCTGGCCACGCACGCCGATCCCGTGCTGGCGGCGGCCGGCCAACGCCTGCACGAGGGCTGCCCGCTGACGGCGCACCTGGTGTGGGAGCAGATCCGTCGGGCGCGGCACCTTTCGCTGGCGCAGGTATTCCAGATGGAATACACCCTGAGCCTGAACTGCTGCCGTCACCCGGAGTTCAGCGAGGGGGTGCGCGCCCGTCTGTTGGACAAGGACAACACCCCGCACTGGCACTGGCCGGATGTGGCGCAGGTGCCGGCGGCGGTGGTGGAGGCGCATTTCAGCAAGGTCTGGGAGGGGCGGCATCCGTTGGCGGAACTGGGATGACGTCAGTGCCCTGTCACCGCGACCAGCCCCGCTCGCCACCGCGGCCCCCATCGGGTCGACGGTCACGGTTGCCCTGCCCGTTGGAGTGCCAGCGATCGCCCCGACGGTCGTCATTGCGGTAGTCGTGGCGGTCGCGATCCCGACCGTAGTCGTAGCGCTGGCGGTTGCCGTAATCATAACGCGGATTCCCGTGCCAGCGCGGTTGCATGCCGGGCGCCGGATAAGGGCGGTACTGTGGCACCGGCGCCGGCCCGTAGTAACGCGGCGCAGGCTGGTAGTAGTAGCGGGTCTGCGGTACCACGTAATAGCGGTCCTGGCGGTAATAGCCTGGGTAAACGTAGCGATCGCTGGTGTAGTAGTCGCTGCGGTAGTAGCCACCGCTCTCGTAGTAAGGGGCGCAGGCGGAGGTCAGCAGTCCGAGCAGGACGACGAGCAGGATTCGTGGGTACATGGCGGCCTCCTGGACCGCAGGGATGCCCGGCACAGCGACGCTGGCGGGCGTCGACGACAAGCTGTTGGTCGACACAGGATAAGACCGTGGCAACAGGGTTCAGTGCCATTTGCGCAACAAATTGAAACAGGTCCTATAACCCTGAAAAACATGCAGTCATTTTTCGATCATCTCACTAGAATGTGGCCACCGGCACACTTCACGGGAAGATCATGCCTTCGCCTTCCGCCCTGTTCTCGCAACGCTCGCTGATCGTCGCCCTGCTGCTGCTGCTGGCCGGCGGCTTCCTGGCCACCTCGCTGCTCGGCTACTACGCCTCGCGCGGGGCGATCCGCGACGGCATCGTCAACACCGAGTTGCCGCTGACCTCCGACACCGTCTACTCCGAGATCCAGAAAGACCTGATCCGCCCGGTGCTGATCGCCTCGATGATGGCCCAGGACACCTTCCTGCGCGACTGGGTGCTGGCCGGCGAGCAGGACACCGGGCGCATCACCCGCTACCTGGGCGCCGTGATGGGCAGTCAGGCCACCTGCACCAGCTTCTTCGTCTCCGACCGCAGCCTCACCTACTACCAGGCCAAGGGCGTACTCAAGCAGGTGCGGGCCGACGCCTGGCGCGACGCCTGGTACTTCCGCCTGCGCCAGTCGGGCAAGCCCTATGAGATCAATGTCGATGTGGACATGGCCAACCAGGACAAACCCACCGTATTCATCAACCACCGCGTGCTCGATTATCAGCAGCGCTTCATCGGTGCCGCCGGCGTGGGCTTGAGTGTGGAGTCGGTGGTCCGACTGATCGACGAATACCAGCGACGCTACCAGCGCTCGGTGCTGTTCACCGACGCCGGTGGAAAGGTTTTGCTGACCGGCTCCGACGGTGGCCCCCATGGCCTGCGCGCCGGCCAGCAACTGGCCGACAGCAGCCAGTGGCAGGACCTGCTGGCACGCATGCCGACACCGGCCAGCGGCAGTCACGAGTACACCGACAACGACGGCCACAGCCACTTTCTCAATGTGCGCCTGCTGCCGGAACTGGACTGGTACCTGCTGGTGGACAAGCGCGAAAGCGGCGCCCTGGACCGCATCCGCCAGTCGCTGTACCTGAACTTGGCTATTTGCGCCATGATTACCCTGGTGGTCCTGTCACTGCTCAATGCCATGATCAAGCGGCACCAGGACAACGCCGAGGCACTGGCCACCCTCGACAGCCTCACCGGCCTGCCCAATCGCCGCAGCTTCGACCTGCTGGCCGGCCAGGCGCTCATCGAAGCACAGCGTGACAGCGCGCCGCTGGTCGCCCTGCTGATCGACCTCGACCACTTCAAGACCCTCAACGACACCCATGGCCACCTGGCCGGCGACGAAGTGCTGCGCCAGTTCGCCAATGTGCTGCAGGGCAGCCTGCGCCAGTCCGATATACTGTGCCGCTGGGGCGGCGAGGAGTTCATCGTGCTGCTGCGCGAAGCCGAAGGCCGCCAGGCCATCGAGGTGGCGGAAAAGATCCGCCGGCGCACCGAGCAACTGACCTTCAGCCACGCCGAACAGCCTCTGCGCCTGACCGTGAGCATCGGCCTGTCCGCCCTGCGGCGCGACGACAGCCTGCACAGCCTGCTGACCCGCGCCGACCATGCGCTCTATCGTGCCAAACAAGGCGGACGCAACCGCGTCTGCAGCGAAATGCCCGGACCCGACCATGCCTGAACTTCAACGCTGCCCCGCCTGTGGCGCCCTCAACCAGTGCGGCCTGGCCGACCCGCGCAACGCCGCGCAAGGCTGCTGGTGCTTCGACGTGGCCATCGACCCGACGCTGATCGAGGCCCTGCCATCCGAGCTGCGCGACAAGGCCTGCCTGTGCCCGCGCTGCGCGCAGGTGGACGCGCAGCTCAAGGCAGCGCCAGCGCGCCCGATCCGCTAGACTGCGCGCCGATTTCCCGCAAGCGACCCGCCCCATGCGCCTCGACCGATTCCTCGGCAACCTGCCCTGCTACAACCGCCAGCAAGTACGCCTGCTGCTGGCCCAGCGGCGCGTGCGCGTGGATGGCCTGCCGACCGGCGACCCGCTGCTGGAGGTGCGCGAATTCAACCGCGTCGAGGTCGACGAGCAACTGCACCAGCCCGGGCGTCCAGCGCGCTACCTGATGCTGCACAAGCCCGCCGGGTGCGTCAGCGCCACCCAGGATCCGCAGCACCGCACCGTGCTCGACCTGCTGCCGGCAGCGCTGCGCGATGACCTGCACATCGCCGGACGCCTGGACTACAACACCACCGGGCTGCTGATCCTGACCAACGATGGTCAGTGGTCGCGGCGCCTGACCCAGCCACGGACCAAGCAGCCCAAGACCTATCTGGTGCACACCGAGGACGAAATCGGTGCACATTACATCGATCGGTTCCGCGAAGGGTTCTACTTCGCCTTCGAAGACCTCACCACCCTGCCCGCGCAGCTGGACATCCTCGGCCCGCGCAGCGCGCGCCTGGTCATCGTCGAGGGCCGCTATCACCAGGTGAAGCGGATGTTCGGACACTTCCAGAACAAGGTCGTGGGACTGCATCGGGAAAGCATGGGGTCGATCACACTGGACCCGATATTGCATCCGGGAGAATTCAGGGCGCTGACCGCCGAGGAAATCGCCTCGGTCTGAACGAACTCGCCATTCGGCAGTTTCCCACGAAAGATTGCCTCAACGGCACTTGCGCGATCCCGGCCTCGCTGCTTGACTGCTAACTCGTCGGTCTGCATGTGACTCATTGGTCACAACCGCAGTCCAAGACGCCCTTTACCGGCCACCCGGGGTCTCGATGCCCTGGGGCACGGTAATCGCCCGCACAACAATACCGTCGTCTACAAGCGTCAAGGATCGACACAAGGGCCTACCGGTTTCAGTTCCAGGCGAATGCCTACCTGTCATAAAGCACGTGCACCCTAATGGCCTGTCCGGTCGATTCGGCGCCCAACCCGCCTGCCGATCGCACACGCCACCAGGTGACGCGAATACCCTTTTTGCGCCAGGAGTCGATGACATGAGGCCAGAAATCGCTGTACTTGATATCCAAGGGCAGTACCGGGTTTACACGGAGTTCCATCGCGCGGAAGGCGCCGAAAAGACGATCATCCTGATCAATGGCTCATTGGCCACCACGGCGTCCTTTGCACAGACAGTGCGCAACCTGCACCCACAGTTCAACGTGGTGCTGTACGACCAGCCCTACGCCGGCAAGTCTAAACCCCACAACCGCCATGAACGGTTGCTGACCAAGGAAGCCGAGGCACACATCCTGCTCGAGCTGATTGAACACTTCCGTGCCGACCACGTGATGTCGTTCTCCTGGGGCGGCGCCTGCACCCTGCTGGCGCTGGCGCACCAGCCGCGGCTGGTGAAGAAGGCCATCGTCAGCTCGTTCTCACCGGTGATCAACGAACCGATGCGCGACTACCTGGAGCGCGGTTGCCAGTACCTGGCCGCCTGCGACCGCTACCAGGTGGGCAACCTGGTCAACGACACCATCGGCAAGCACCTGCCGTCGCTGTTCAAGCGCTTCAACTACCGGCACGTCAGCAGCCTGGACAGCCACGAGTATGCGCAGATGCACTTCCACATCAACCAGGTGCTCGACCACGACCTGGAGCGGGCACTGAAGGCCGCGCGCAACATCGACATCCCGGTGCTGTTCATCAACGGTGACCGCGACGAGTACACCACCGTGGAGGATGCCCGCCAGTTCAGCCGGCATGTGGGGCGTAGCCACTTCAGCGTGATCCGCGGCGCCGGCCACTTCCTGGACATGGAGCACAAGACTGCCTGCGAGGATACCCGCAATGCGATGCTCGGTTTCCTCAAACCGGCGCTGCGCGAACCCCGCCACCGCTACACACAGGAAACGGGGCAGCATGCACTGGCCATCTGAGCGCATCGGCGTCCTGTAGCCCTCGACAGCCGCAGGCTACGGGCCGCCGACAGGCTTTTTTACAGCCTTGGGCTTCTCATTCAGGGAGGGTTCTGGTAAAAAGTCGTGCTTCGAAGCGGGTATAGTTTATTGGTAAAACTATAGCTTCCCAAGCTATTGAGGAGGGTTCGATTCCCTCTACCCGCTCCAACTCGCATTCCCCGCCCGACGTTCCAATAGCGTCGTCGCTGTCAAAAGGAGCCTCGGCTCCTTTTTTCGTTTCCAGTGTTCCTTTGTTGATCTGGCCCATGGCCATGGCCGCGCCGATTGGCTTGAATGCCCAGTGATTCGCGGTGCATAACCGCTACGCTTTGTGAAACATTTCCAAAGGACTGCGCATGTTTCTCTCCCGCTGGCTACCGGGCCTGGCCAACCTGTTGCACTACCGCCGCGAGTGGTTCCACGCAGACCTGCAAGCCGGCCTGTCGGTGGCCGCGATCCAGATCCCCATCGCCATCGCCTATGCGCAGATCGTCGGCCTGCCACCGCAGTACGGCTTGTACGCCTGCGTGCTGCCGATGATGGTCTATGCCCTGGTCGGCAGCTCACGCCAGTTGATGGTCGGCCCGGACGCCGCCACCTGCGCCATGATCGGCGGGGCCGTGGCGCCGCTGGCCATGGGTGATGCGCACCGCATCGCCGAGCTGTCGGTAATCGTCACCGTGCTGGTGGGCGTGATGCTGATCGCCGCCGGGGTGGCGCGGGCCGGTTTCATCGCCAGCTTCTTCTCGCGGCCGATCCTCATCGGCTACCTCAATGGCATCGGCCTGAGCCTGCTTGCCGGGCAGTTGTCGAAAGTGGTGGGCTTCAGGATCGAAGGCGATGGGTTCATCCTCAGCCTGATCAACTTCCTCCAGCGCCTGGGCGAGATCCACTGGTTGACCCTGGCCATCGGCCTGGCCGGGCTGGGCCTGCTGATCTGGCTGCCGCGACGCTACCCGCGGCTGCCGGCGGCACTGGTGACGGTGGTGGTATTCACCGCCCTGGCCGGGTTGTTCGGTCTTGACCGTTATGGGGTGGCGATCCTCGGCCCGGTACCGGCGGGCATCCCGGAGCTGGCCTGGCCGCAGAGCACCCTGGCGGAAACCAAGAGCCTGCTGCGCGATGCCCTGGGTATCGCCACCATCAGTTTCTGCAGCGCAATGCTCACCGCCCGCAGCTTCGCCGCCCGCCACGGCTACGCGATCAACGCCAACCACGAGTTCCTCGCCCTGGGCGTGAGCAACCTGGCCGCCGGCATCTCCCAGGGCTTCGCCATCAGCGGCGCCGACTCGCGCACCGCGGTCAACGACATGGTCGGCGGCAAGAGCCAGCTGGTGGGCATCATCGCCGCCCTGGTGATCGCCTTGATCCTGCTGTTCTTCACCGCGCCCATGGCCTGGATTCCCCAGGCCGCGCTGGGCGCGGTGCTGCTGATGGCCGGCTGGGGGCTGATCGACGTGAAGTCGCTAAAGACCATCCGCAAGCTCAGCCGCTTCGAGTTCTGGCTGTGCCTGCTGACCACGGTCGGCGTGCTCGGCCTGGGCGTGTTGCCGGGCATCGTGTTCGCCGTGACCCTGGCCATCCTGCGCCTGCTCTACAGCATCTACCAGCCCACCGACGCCGTGCTTGGCTGGGTGCCGGGCATCGAAGGCCAGGTGGACGTGCGCCAGCACAAGGACGCCCGTACCGTGCCGGGCCTGGTGGTGTACCGCTTCGACGACGCGATCCTGTTCTTCAACGCCGACTACTTCAAGATGCGCCTGCTCGAGGCCGTGCAAGGCGTGGAGAAACCCCAGGTGGTGCTGTTCGACGCAGAAGCCGTGACCAACATCGACGTCAGTGGCGTGGCAGCCTTGCGCGAAGTCCGCGACACCCTCGCCGCCCAGGGTATTCATTTCGCCATCGCCCGTGCCCGTGGCACCTTCCTGCGCATGCTGGTGCGTTCCGGGATGGCCCGGGAGATGGAGGAAAAATTGCTGTTCGGCTCGGTACGGGCGGGGATTCGGGCGTATCGGGTATGGCGCAACAGGGCTCGCCGGGAGGGTACCGCGGAGTGAGGGAAGGGACTACCACCCACGACGTCCCTTGAACGGGACGTGGGCTCGGTATCACGGCACAGCCTGTGTCCCCTGCCGATCATGTTGCCGTTCAGTAACCCAGCTTGCGCAGTAACTGGCCTTCGCTCTGTGGCATCGGTCGTTTATAGAAACGCATCAGCTCACCGGCACGGTTGGTGAAGATGCCATCGACGCCGGCCTTCATCGCCTTGTCGAAGTCCACCGCCTCGTCGAGGGTGTAGACGTGCACCAGCAGGCCTTTGTCATGACTGGCCTGGTTCATCCAGGGCTGAATCAGGTCGGAATAGCTCTGCTCGCCCAGGTGGGTGCGGATCGCCGAAGGGCCGGTGCCGATGGCGCCGCCGGCCTTGGCGTAGTCGAGCCAGCGCTCGAACTCGGCGCGGTCCTTGGGCTGCTGGCGGGCGTAGAAGGCCGACTTGTCCTGCTCGCCGGACTCGGCGAAGTCCTGCCCGGAGGCCGGTTCGATGCTGCCCTTGGCCACCCAAAGCAAGAGGATCTTCGGTACCTGCGGCATGGCTTCGTGCAGCAGCTTGAGGCTGTTGCGGTCGAAGGTCTGCAACACCACCCGGCCCGGCTTGTCGAGCCAGCCACGGGCTTCGAGGCGCTGCTTCAGATCTTGCTCGATGCCGGGGAAGTGGGCCGGTTCCTTGGTCTCGATGTACAGGCCGGGGTGACGCTCGGGATTGCCTTCGGCGATGTCGATCACCTCGTCCAGGGTCAGGATGCGCTGGCCCTTGAACGCATCCCGGGCACGCTCGGGGTAGGCCTTGTTGAACCAGCTGCCGGCATCCAGCGCCTTGAGCTCGGCCAGGGTGAAGGCGCTGACCGGGCTGGCCTTGCGCTCCGGGTAACGTTCGGCGACGTCGCTGGTGCGCGCCAGCACATCGTCGTGGACCACCACCAGCACGCCATCGCGGGTGCGCTGCAGGTCCATTTCCAGGTAGTCGGCGCCCAGTTCACGGGCCAGCAGGTAGGCAGGGGTGGTGGACTCGGGCGCGTCGAACGAGGCGCCGCGGTGGGCGATCACGGCCGGGTGAGGGATGTCCTGGGCATTGGCAAGGTCCTTGCCATCAGTGGCATGGGCGGCAGTGCTCGCCAGCAGAGTGGCCAGGAGAAGGGTCTTGTACATGGGTAGTCCTTTGCAGATCGGGGCCGGCCTCTGAAAGCGCCGGCAAGGTCAACGGTGCAGTCCTTGAAGGCGCAAGCCTCGCACACTCTGCATGACATGCTAAAGTCCCTGGCGTTTCCGCCCCACCCAACGGACCACCCATGCCCGCACTCGACGCCCACCTGCCCTCCTGGGCCGACCTCAACCAGCGCCACCCCTGCACCGCCCTGCTGCTGGGCAACGGCGCCAGTCGCGCGCTGTGGAAGCCGTTCGGCTACTTCTCGTTGTTCGAGCAAGCCCAGCAGGTACGGCACAAGGCGCTGGGGGTGAGCGACCAGGCGCTGTTCAAGGCTTTGGGTAGCGAGCTGTTCGAGCCGGTTCTCAGCACCCTGAACACCACGGTACGGGCCAATGCCGCGCTGGCGATCAACTCCACCGCACCGCTGAACCGCTACTACTCGATCAAGGAGGCGCTGATCCACGCGGTGCGCGCCGTGCACCTGCCCTGGCCGCTGTTCCCCGCCGCGACGCGCACGGCCATCAACCAGGCGCTGCGCCAGTACCGTACCGTCTACACCAGCAACTACGACCTGATCCTGCCCTGGGCCGTGGCCCAGGATGCGCAAGGTTTTGCCAGCCTGTTCGACGAACAGGGTTTCTTCGATGTGCGCCGCAGCGAGGTAGAAGGCATCCGCGTGCTGCACCTGCATGGCGGCATGCACCTGCTTAAACTACCCGACGGCAGCACCCGCCAGCGCGGCGCGGAACAGGCCGAGCTGCTCGAAGGCTTCGCCGTCAACATCCCTGGCGAAGTGCCGCTGTTCGTCAACGAGAGCCGCAGTGACGACAAGCTACGCGCCATCCGCCACTCGGACTACCTGTCCTGGAGCCTGGGCCAGCTGGCCCGCGAACAGGGTGGCCTGTGCCTGTTCGGCCAACACCTGGATGCCAGCGACCAGCACCTGCTCGAGGCCATCCGTCAGGCACGGCCACGGCACTTGGCAATCGCCATCCGACCATTGAGCGAGGCGTCGATCATCAACCAGAAGCAACACTTTATCGACCGTTTCGCCGACCTTGACCAGGTTTCACTGCATTTCTTCGATTCAACCAGTCATCCCTTGGGGTTGGCTGAGCTGGCGATTGCCGTACCCGCCAGCCACGCTCGTCGGCATTGAATCGGCCACTTTGCAAATGTAAATAATTCTCGATAATATCCGCACCCTTTCCTCCACGCCAGCCCGGAAAGCGTGCATGCAGCGCCCCAAGCCCGACCCTGTCGCCCACGGTTTCTATGCCGACATCCTGCATTTCCTGCGCAAGCGCATGAACAATGCCAGCGATGCCGCAGACATGACCCAGGATGTGTTCGCCCAGTGGCTGGGCTATCGGGACCGGGCCAAGGTGGAACAGCCGCGCGCGTTCCTGTTCCAGGTGGCGCGCAACCTGCTGAGCGACCATTGGCGACGGCAAAAAGTCCGCCACGCGGTTTTGGCCGACGACACCCTGCCCGAGGCCCATGACACGTCCGCCAATGACCCGCTGGATCACGCCCAGCAGCAGCAACGACTGAATCAATTGCGCCAAGTGCTCGCCGAACTCTCGCCGCGACGCCGCGAAGCCCTTATGCTCCACCGTTTCGAAGGCCTGACCCAGGCCCAGATCGCCGAACGCATGAACATTTCCGTCAGCATGGTCGAGAAGCACATCGCCGCCGCCCTGCTGCAATGCAAGCAACGCCTGGACAGTGACAACGGCACGGAGCAGTTCCCATGACCCCCACCGACGAGCTCGACCCGCGCCCGATCGACGCCCAGGCGGCGAGCTGGTTCAGCCGCAACCGCAACCAGCCGTCGCGCCAGGAGCGCAAGGCCTTCGCCCTGTGGATGCAGACGCCCGAGCACACCCGTGCCTATCGTCAGTTCGAACAGTTGTGGGATGACCTGGCCGCGCTCAAACAGGCCAACCGCCCCGTGCCCTTGCCGGTGCGCCGCACGCCACGCTGGCGCCCGGCCCTGGCAGCCGCGGCGGCCCTGCTCTGTGCGGTGCTGGCGGGCAATCTGGGGGCGGGCAGCACCGCCTTCAGCCAGTACATCGCCGCCGGCCAGGCCCTGCAGCCCCTGCAACTGCCCGACGGCAGCCAGCTCTTCGTCAACGCCCAGACTCGCCTGCGCCTGGACTTCAGCGCCGAGCGCCGACTGATCCATCTCGACCACGGCCAGTTGTACATCGAGGTGGCACCCGACAAGGAGCGCCCCCTGTTCGTCGACGCCGGCAGCGGCCAGGTGCGCGTGGTCGGTACCGGCTTCGACCTGCGCCGTGGCGAGCGCGAACTGGTGGTGGCGGTCGCCCACGGTCAGGTGGCGTTCGATACGCCGGGTGAGCGACAACCACCCGTGCTGCTCGGTGCCCGACAGGGCGTCACCTACGACCTGGCGCGCGGCAGCCTGACCCGCCACGAACTCGGTGAGCAGCAGGTCGCCGACTGGCGCGAAGGCCATGTGAGCTTCCGCAACCGCGAGCTGGCCAGCCTGGTCGACGAGCTCGGCCTGTATCGCCAGCAGCCGGTGGTGCTGGCCGATCCGGCGCTCGGCCGCTACAAGGTGTCCGGCAACCTCGACGTGCGCGATCCGGACGCCCTGCTCAATGCCCTGCCTGCGCTGTTGCCGGTCAAGACAACCTTGCTCGCCGATGGGCGCCTGCGCATCGAGCGGCGCTAAAAAATAATTTGAGAATTTTTATCATTCGCAGGTGAGGTTTTATCGCAACGCCGCGTCTTCCTCCCCGCCTGCTGTTTGATGGCGGGCTTTTTCCGGCCTTTTGCCGTTTGGGGGAATCCATGTTGTCCGCGTTGCGTCCATTGCACTGCCTGCCTGCCCGACCCACCCTGCTGGCCCTGTGCCTGGCCATGAGCCTGGCCGCTGAAGCCGCGCCGGTACCCTTCGACCTGCCTGCACAACCGCTGGCCCGTTCGTTGAGTCAGCTGGCCCAGCAGGCCAAGGTCCAGTTGCTGTTCGACGAGGCCCTGCTCGGCAGCGCACAGGCACCGGCACTCAAGGGAGATTTCGAGGCCGAGGCGGCCATCGGGCGCCTGCTGGTGGGCAGCCGCTTCAGTGTCGTGCGCATGGGCAACACCTACGTGGTACGCCTGCGCGAGGACGCCCCGAGTGCCGACAACAGCATCCAGCTCGGCGCCTTGAGCATCGTCGGCGACGGCAAGCAGGTGGAGCCCGGCAACGTCGGACGCTCGACCCTCGACCAGGAACAGATCGACCGCTACCAACCGAACAACATCCCCAGCGTACTGGCCACCTTGCCCGGCGTGAACATGGGCGGCTCGGCCAAACCCGGCGGCCAGACCATCAACATCTGGGGCCTGGGCGACGCCGAAGACGTGCCGATGACCCTTGATGGCGCGCCCAAGAGCGGCTTCGAGCGTTACCAGCAAGGCACGGTCTTCATCGAGCCGGAACTGATCAAGCACATCGAGGTGGACAAGGGCCCACATTCGGTGAAGACCGGCAACGGCGGCTTCGGCGGCAGCGTCAACATGCAGACCAAGGACGCCGGCGACCTGCTGCAGGAAGGTCGCGACAGTGGCGCCATGCTCAAATATGGCTACGCCAGCAACGACCATCAGCAGATCTACAGCTCGGCGCTGTTCGGCCGCAGCGATGACAGGCGCTTCGACGGCCTGGTCTATTACACCAAACGCGACGGCGGCAACCTGAAAATGGCCGACAACCTGCCGGACCCGAACAACCAGTGGCCGGTCAACCCCAAGCGCGTGCCCTACAGCGCCTTGGACCTGGACGGCATGCTGCTCAAGGGCAACGTCCACTTCACCGACGAGCACAGCCTGGGCCTTTCCTACTCGCGCTCCGAAACCGACCGCTGGACCACCTTCGCCGCCACCGCCTACCCGGCGCCACCCTCGGCCGCGGACATCAAGAAGTATGGCTACGAAGGCTCTCTCAAACGCTTCCTGGCCTATCGCACCACCATCGACACCACCTGGTCGGCCACCTACAAGTACCAGCCCATCGAGAATCCGTGGGTCGATTTGCAGGTGAAATACTCCGAGTCCGACACCAAGCAGACCGACGAGCGTGAAGCCACGGCGTTCTTCCAGCCGGCCACCGGTGGTCGCAAGATGGACACCGAGTACAAGGACCGCATGCTCGATGTGAAGAACACCAGCACCTTCCTTACTGGACCGCTGGAGCATGCGCTTACCGCTGGCGTACAGCTTCGTCGCCACGATCGCGACACGCAGATGTGGATGCCCGGCAAGACCTATGAAGTGCCCAAGTACAACTATGGCCACTACCAGCCCTACTTCATGCCCAGCGGCCAGGTCCACAGCCAGGGCTACTACCTGCAGGACGCCGTCACCCTGGGCAGCGTGACCATCACTCCGTCATTGCGCTATGACCACGTCACCAACGAGGGCAAGCCCAACCAGGCGCCCTACTACAACAACCCGGCCGCCGGCCACGACTACAGCGACAAGACCTACAGCGGCTGGTCGCCACGCCTGTCGCTGTTCTGGAAGGCCACCGAACAGACCGTGCTGTTTGCCGACTACAGCAAGACCTGGCGCGCCCCCGTGCTGGATGAGCAGTACGAGGTGCAAGGCGTGGGAAGCCGCACGTCCACCAGCCGCGACCTTGACCCGGAACGCATTACCGGCGTGCGCGTGGGCAGCATCAGTGATTTCTCCAACGTGTTTGTTCAGGGCGACAGCGCCCAGGTACGCACGACCTTGTTCCGCAACAAGATCACCGACGAGATCTTCAAGGCCACTGGCGTCGGCTGCCAGGAGCAACTGGTCACTGGCGGCAGCATCGCCAACACCTGCGGCGGTGGCCTGATGGGCAACTACCGCAACATCGGCGACGTGGAGTACAAGGGCTTCGAGATCGAGACGTTCTACGATTCCACCTACCTGTTCGGCGCGGTATCGTACGCCTGGATGGAAGGTCGCCATGAGGGCGCCTATACCAACCCTTGGGGCCCCGACGTATGGGCCAAGGATGTGCCGGCGCCGAAATGGATCACCACCCTGGGGGTCAAGATTCCGTCCTGGGACGCCCGTGTCGGCTGGACCGCACAATTCGTCGGCGCCACCCGCCACCTGCCCAGTGACAAATACTTCGAGGGCCCGGCCAGCGCCCTCGGTGACCGCTACTACGACAACTTCGGCAACGAGAAGTACGAAATTCACGGCCTGTTCGCCAACTGGAAACCCCAACAGCCGTACCTCAAGGGCACCGAGGTCAACCTGACCGTGGACAACCTGTTCAACAAGGCAATCCGACCGGAATTGTCAGGCGAGAACGCCTATACCCAAGGGCGCAATGCCAAGATCAGCGTGACCCGGTTCTTCTGAGTCTGTCCAACGGCGATGATGCAAAGGACTGCATCACCTGCCACTCGCCACCCGTTCCTGGGCCCTGGCGACATTCACCTGCATCGCCACGACAGCCAGTTCGTGAAGCGCCTGGCCCACGGCGTGGGTACCACGTTCCTGCATCCAGGCCAGGATGTCGGCCAGGTGCCAGAGCGAAAGGCTGCCGTCATGCACCGGGGCCGGGAAAGTGCGGTGATGCGTGAGCATGAGCTTGCGCATGTTCTGTCGGGACACCCCCACCAGCGTCGCCACATCGGTCAGGCCGACCAGGTCAGGACTGGCTTCGATCAGGCGGGCCTCCGGCAAGACCTGCCGGACATTCTCCAGGGCGCTGTGCACCGCTTCCCGCGCAGTCTTGCCCTCGCGGGAGAAAGCCAGGGCCAGGCGTCCGGGCTGACCACTACCGACCACCGCGTCATCGCAACCGGCCTCTCCCAGAAGCTCGATCAGTGCATCGACGTCCACACCGTCGTGCAATTGGTACTTGAGGGTGAATTCGTACTCCATCACTTTCGCTCCACTGGCTGTTTGACGATCCCGCGCATCGATGTGCAGTTGTCCACGACCCGGCGCAACTGGCGAGCGAAGGTGCCCGGATTTCTGGGTGTGCTCCACACGCTGGTGATGCAGAACTCGCCACAGCGGCATTCGCGGTCGTTGTTGGGGCAATAGATCCGCCCCCAGCAGTGGCCGCCCCGCACCGTGACTTTCCAGCCCTGCGCCTCAGCGTGTGCCAAGGACTGCTCGACTTCCTTGTTTGGATGGAGGGGACGGGCCATCGATTGAGCTCCAGTATGGGCATGGGAAGAAGGTTGTCAAGTGACAACCCAGTAACGCCGACGGGCGTCACCACAAGCCAGACTAGGTGCCAGGAAGGCTGCAACAGACTCAGAAAAGCTCTTTCGGAAACGGCCTAACCGAAACGGGGAAGGTGCTGTAGGTCCAGGCGAGGTCGATCACCCAGCGATCAGGCCATCCGCCTGCAGCAGGGTTTCCAGGCAATGCTCGCGTATCCCATAGAACGCCTTGAGCTCGGCGATCTTCTCCAGCAGCGCCGCATTGTCCTGGGGCTGTCGGCGCTTGACCGCAAGAATCATCTTGTTCTTGTTGGTGTGCTCGAGCGAGATGAATTCGAACACCTTGGTCTCGTAGCCACAGGCCTCAAGATAGAGTGCCCGCAGGCTGTCAGTGAGCATTTCAGCCTGCTGCCCCAGGTGCAGCCCGTATTGCAGCATCGGTTGCAACAGGCCGGGGCTGCGCAGTTGCGGACGAACCTGCTTGTGGCAACACGGCGAGCACATGATGATCGCGGCCTTGCAGCGAATGCCGGTATGGATGGCGTAGTCGGTGGCAATGTCGCAGGCATGCAGGGCGATCATCACGTCGATGGCTTCAGGCACCACACTGCGCACATCACCGCATTCGAACACCAGGCCCGGATGCTCCAGGCGAGCGGCGGCGGCGTTGCACAGCTCGACCATGTCCGCGCGCAATTCGACACCGGTGACCTGCGCCTCACGCCCTAGGGTATTGCGCAGGTAATCGTGCATGGCGAAGGTCAAGTAGCCCTTGCCCGAGCCGAAGTCGGCGACTTTGAGCGTCTGTTGCGCACTCACCGGCGCGCTGCTCAAGGCATGGTCGAAGACTTCGATGAACTTGTTGATCTGCTTCCACTTGCGCGACATCGAGGGGATCAGCGCACCTTGACCATCGGTCACCCCCAGGTCGCGCAGGAACGGTCGCGACAGTTCCAGGTAGCGCTTCTTTTCGCGGTCGTGCCCGCCAGCCCCGGTCTCGCGTGGCGTCGGCTGGGCCAGGTGGCGGCGCAGCATCGGCTTGCCCTTCTTGCTGAATTCCAGTTGCACCTCGCCGGCGGCGGTGAACAGGTGCGCGTTGCGAAAGCTTTCCGGCAGCAGCTCGGTCACCAGCGCCAGCGCCGGGTCCAGCCCCAGGTTGCGGGTGATGTCGCGGGTCTGATGACGGTAGACCAGCGACAGGCAGGCCTGCCCCTTGATCTGCACCGGTTTGGCGATGATCCGCTGCAGGGTCTGGTCGGCGCCGACATGGCGGGCCAGCACCAGCTTGCTCAGGCTGCCATCGGCCAGGGCGTCGGCGAGCAGGTTCAGGAACTGGGCACGCGCGTCCGGCGCGGTGGGGGCTGAAGAAGGGGACGACATGGGAACGGGTGCCTCGGAATGCGGGGGCGCAATGCGCAATGCCCGGCATTCTACGTCGATGGTGATCCTCACGAAACCAGCACCCGGCGGAATGCACCGGCTTCACCGGTGTTTGCGGGGCAAGCCCGCTGCGACTCGCCTCCGGTCTGATCAGACTCAGTCGAGAATCACCAGGCGGTTGGGCAGCTCGTTGCGCGCATGGGTGGGCGGCACGTGTTCGCTGAGCAGCTCGCCGCAGGCCTCGATGCATTCGACGAAACCCTGCAGGGTATGACCCAGGCGCACCTGCTCGGTGAAGCGGGCAACAATCGCCTCGCGTGCCTGCTCCGGCAGGTGTCGGGCAATGCCTTCGTCAACCAGGATCTCGACATGACGCTCGGCTTCGCTGACGAAGATCAACACCCCGGTGGCACCGGCGGTACGCTGCAGATTGAGTTCAAGAAACTGCTGGCGGGCCAGGCCCGAGGCACGTCGGCGCCGCAGCACCGACGGCACCACCCAGGCCGCCAGACGTGGATGGCGCAGCAGCAGGCACAGGCTGATGAAGGTCAGCATCTGCGCCAGCAGCAGGCCATTGACGCCGATACCGCCCAGCCACAGGTGCAATGCGCCGGGGATCAGCAAGGCCAGCAGGGCGGCCCAGAGTAACGGCAGGTAGGGAAAGTCGTCGGCGCGGCGGGCCAGCACGGTCACCAGCTCCGCATCGGTACGCCGCTCGGCGCGGGCGATCGCCTCGGCGATCTGGCGCTGTTCGTATTCGGTCATGCCATCGTCTCTCGAGCGTTCTTATCGTTGTTATCCCGGCAATCGGGTGGGCGTGAGTGTATCTCAACAAGCGCTTCATATAAGGCATAATCCGCGACTGCGCTGGATCATGGATGAATGATCCACAGAACCGCCAGCGGACGCGACAGCTACAAGCGTACGAAACGTCTCGACCAGCCGCTTATCACTCGACAACGGAATTGATGATGAAACTGTCTTTGCTGGGCCTGGCCATGGGCCTTGCCAGTCAGGCGGCCCTTGCCGCCCCCACCGCCGCGCCCCTGCAAGACAAGCAGGCGTTCATCGACCACCTGGTCGGCCAGATGACCGAGGCCGAGAAAATCGGCCAGTTGCGCCTGATCAGCATCGGCCCCGAGATGCCCCGCGACAAGATCCGCGAGGAAATCGCCGCCGGACGCATCGGTGGCACCTTCAACTCGCGCACCGCCCCCGAGAACCGGCCGATGCAGGACGCGGCCATGCGCAGCCGCCTGAAGATCCCGATGTTCTTCGCCTACGACACCATCCACGGCGAGCGCACCATTTTCCCGATCGGCTTGGGCCTTGCCTCGTCCTGGGACATGGATGCCATCGCCAAGGTCGGCCGCACCTCGGCCATCGAGGCCGCCGCCGATTCCCTGGACATGACCTTCGCGCCGATGGTCGATATCGCCCGCGACCCGCGCTGGGGCCGCACCAGCGAGGGCTTCGGCGAGGACACCTACCTGACCTCGAGGATCGGTCAGGTGATGGTCAAGTCGTTCCAGGGCTCGAGCCCGGCCAACGCCGACAGCATCATGGCTATCGTCAAGCACTTCGCCCTCTACGGCGCGGTCGAGGGCGGGCGCGACTACAACACGGTCGATATGAGCCTGCCGAAGATGTACAACGACTACTTGCCACCCTACCGCGCAGCGCTCGACGCCGGTGCCGGCGGGGTAATGGTCGCGCTGAACTCAATCAACGGCGTGCCGGCCACCTCCAACACCTGGCTGATGAACGACCTGCTGCGCAAGGAGTGGGGCTTCAAGGGTGTGACCATCAGCGACCACGGCGCCATCCAGGAACTGATCCGCCATGGCGTGGCCCGCGACGGCCGGGAAGCGGCCAAGCTGGCGATCAAGGCCGGCATCGACATGAGCATGAACGACACGCTCTACGGCGAAGAGCTGCCGGGGCTGCTGAAGTCCGGCGAAGTCAGCCAGGCCGAGCTGGACCAGGCAGTGCGCGAAGTGCTGGGCGCCAAGTACGACATGGGGCTGTTCAAGGACCCCTATGTACGCATTCCCAAGGCCGATACCGACCTGAAGGACTATTACGCCGAAGACCGCCTGCACCGTGACGCCGCTCGCGACGTGGCACGCCGTGGCCTGGTGCTGCTGGAAAACCGCGAGCAGACCCTGCCGCTGAAGAAGTCCGGCACCATCGCCCTGGTCGGCCCCCTGGCCGACGCGCCGATCGACATGATGGGCAGCTGGGCCGCTGACGGTAAACCGCAGCATTCGGTCACCGTGCGCGAGGGGCTGCGCCGCGCAGTCGAAGGCAAGGCCAAACTGGTCTACGCCAAGGGTTCGAACGTGACCGGCGACAAGGCCATGTTCGACTACCTGAACTTCCTCAACTTCGACGCGCCGGAAATCGTCGATGACCCACGTCCCGCCGCCGTGCTGATCGACGAAGCGGTCAAGGCGGCCAAGCAGGCGGATGTGGTGGTGGCCGTGGTCGGCGAGTCCCGTGGCATGTCCCACGAATCGTCGAGCCGTACCACCCTGGAAATCCCAGCGGTACAACGTGACCTGATCAAGGCGCTGAAGGCCACCGGCAAGCCCCTGGTGCTGGTGCTGATGAACGGCCGCCCGCTGTCGATCGCCTGGGAGCGCGAACAGGCCGATGCCATCCTCGAGACTTGGTTCAGCGGTACCGAGGGCGGCAACGCCATCGCCGACGTGCTGTTCGGCGACTACAACCCGTCCGGTCGCCTGGCCATCACCTTCCCGCGCTCGGTCGGGCAGATCCCGATGTACTACAACCACATGCGCATCGGCCGCCCGTTCACCCCGGGCAAGCCGGGCAACTACACCTCGCAGTACTTCGAGGAGCCGAACGGCCCGCTGTACCCGTTCGGCTACGGCCTGAGCTACACCCGTTTCGAGCTGTCGGGGCTGGCGCTGTCGCAGAAGGCACTCAAGCGTGGCGACACCCTGCAGGCCAAGGTGACGGTGAAGAACACCGGCAAGCGTGACGGCGAGACCGTGGTGCAGCTGTATATCCAGGACCAGAGCGCGTCGATGAGCCGCCCGGTCAAGGAATTGAAGAACTTCCAGAAACTGATGCTCAAGGCAGGCGAAGCGCGAACCTTGACCTTCGACATCAGTGAGCAGGACCTGAAGTTCTACAATGGCCAACTGCAGCACGTCGCCGAGGCTGGCCAGTTCAATGTCCAGATCGGCCTCGACTCGCAGGCGGTACAGCAACAGAGCTTCGAGCTGCGTTAAGCAGGATCGGCCCCTTCGCGAGGCAAGCCGGCTTCCACAGGACCCTCTGCAATCCTGTGGGAGCGGGCTTGCCCCGCGATAAGGCTGGCACAGACAACCGAGATCCCGGATCCGCCCCATGCCCTCATCCTTCCGCGCCCTGCGCCTGGGTTTGATCATCCTGCTGATCCTGGTCGGCACCACCCTCAGCGCCGGCTGGGCCATGCACCAGGCCAAGCGCCAGGCCATGGAAACCGACGCCCGCCGGGCCAGCGAACAACTGGGGTTGTACGCCAACGCCCTGCACACTCTGATTGAGCGCTACCGCGCCCTGCCCGCAGTGCTGGCGCTGGATCCAGAGCTGATTGCAGCCCTGCGCGGCCCAGTCACCGAGCCGGTGCAGGACGCCCTGAACCGCAAGCTCGAACGCATCAACGGCGCCGCCAACTCCTCCACCCTGGAGCTGCTCGACCGCACGGGCCTGGCCATCGCCGCCAGCAACTGGCGCCTGCCGACCACCTATGTCGGTTCCAACTACGGCTTTCGCCCCTATTTCAAGCAGACCCGCAGCCAGGGCAGCGGCCGCTTCTACGCGGTCGGCGTGACCAGCGGCGTGCCGGGCTACTTCCTGTCCAGCGCGGTAGACGACGAACACGGCCGCTTCCTCGGCGCCATGGTGGTCAAGCTGGAGTTCCCGGAGCTCGAGCGCGAGTGGCGCCAAGGCAGCGATATCCTGCTGGTCAGCGATGCCCGCGGCATCACTTTCATCGCCAATCAGGACGGTTGGCGCTACCGTGAGCTGCAACCGCTGTCCGGCGCCGACCGCGCCGAGCTGGCCGAAACCCGCCAGTATGACAAGCAACCGCTGGTGCCCCTGCAGCACCAGGTCCTGACCCGCTTCACCGACACCAGCCACCTGACCCGCGTCCAGGGCCCGGATGGCACCGCCGAGTACCTGTGGGAGCGCCTGCCGCTGGAGGCCGAAGGCTGGACCCTGCACCTGCTGCGCAAGCCACAGGTCGCCGAGGACGGGCGCAACGCCGCCCTCGCCGCCGCGGCCATCTGGCTGAGCCTGGTGTTCGCCGCACTGTTCGTCAGCCAGCGCCTGCGCCTGGCCCGACTGCGCCAACGCAGCCGACAAGAGCTCAAGCGCCTGGTCGAAGAGCGCACCCGCGAGCTGCATACCGCCCAGGAAGGCCTGGTGCAGTCAGCCAAGCTGGCGGCGCTGGGGCAGATGTCGGCAGCCCTGGCCCATGAAATCAACCAGCCGCTGACCACCCAGCGCATGCAATTGGAAACCCTGCGCCTGCTGCTCGACCATGGCCGCCATGACGAAGCGCGCCAGGCCTTGGAGCCTCTGGAGCAGATGCTGAGCCGCATGGCCGCGCTCACCGGCCACCTGAAGACCTTCGCCCGCAACAGCCCCGGCGGCCTGCGCGAGCGCCTGGACCTGGCCACGGTGGTCGACCAGGCGCTGCACCTGCTGGACACCCGCATCCGTGCCGAAGGCGTCGAAGTGGCGCTGTACCTGGCACGCCCGGCCTGGGTCCGCGGCGACGCGATCCGCCTGGAGCAGGTGCTGATCAACCTGCTGCGCAACGCCATCGACGCCATGGCCGACAAGCGTTACAAACGCCTGGAGATCCGCATCGAGGCCGACGATGCGCAGTGGCGCCTGAGCGTGCTCGATTCCGGTGGTGGTATCCTCGACTGCGACCTGGACCGGGTCTTCGATCCGTTCTTCACCACCAAGCCGGTCGGTGAGGGGCTGGGGCTGGGCCTGGCCATCTCCTATGGCATCGTCATCGACGCCGGTGGTCGCCTGCAGGTCGAGAACCTGCCGGGCGGTGCCCGCTTCAGCCTCACCCTGCCGCGCGACCTGGAGCCTGTATGTTGAATTCGGTGATCGTCGTCGACGACGAAGCGAGCATCCGCACCGCGGTGGAACAGTGGCTGAGCCTGTCGGGCTTCAACGTGCAGTTGTTCGCCCGCGCCGAGGACTGCCTGGACAGGCTCGAGCCGCACTTCCCCGGGGTGATCCTCAGCGACGTGCGCATGCCCGGTATGTCCGGCTTGCAGCTGCTCGAACGGTTGCAGGCAAGCGATCCCGACCTGCCGGTGATCCTGCTCACCGGCCATGGCGACGTGCCCATGGCGGTGGAAGCCATGCGCAATGGCGCCTATGACTTCCTGGAGAAACCGTTCACCCCGCAACACCTGATGGGCAGCCTGCGCCGGGCCCTGGAAAAGCGCCAGCTGGTCCTGGAGAACCGCCGCCTGCATGAACAGGCCGACCTCAAGGCACAACTGGAGAACACCCTGCTGGGCATGTCCCAAGGCTTGTTGCAACTGCGCCGTCAGGTGCTTGAGCTGGCCGGCCTGCCGGTCAACGTGCTGATCCGCGGTGAAACCGGCAGCGGCAAGGAGCGCGTGGCGCGCTGCCTGCACGACTTCGGCCCGCGCGCCGACAAGCCCTTCGTCGCCCTCAACTGCGCGGCCATTCCCGAGACGCTCTTCGAAGCCGAGCTGTTCGGCCATGAGAGCGGCGCATTCACCGGCGCCCAGGGCAAGCGTATCGGCAAGCTGGAGTACGCCAATGGCGGCACCGTGTTCCTCGACGAAATCGAGAGCATGCCGCTGGCCCAGCAGGCCAAGCTGCTGCGGGTGATCCAGGAGCACAAGCTCGAGCGACTGGGCGCCAACCAGAGCATCAGCGTCGACTTGCGCATCATTGCCGCAACCAAGCCGGACTTGCTGGAGGAAGCCCGCGCCGGGCGCTTTCGCGAAGACCTGGCCTACCGCCTGAACGTCGCCGAACTGAGACTGGCGCCCCTGCGCGAGCGGCGCGAGGACATCCCATTGCTGTTCGAGCATTTCGCCCGCGCCGCCGCCGAACGCCTCGGACGCAGCGCCCCGCCGCTGACCGGCGTGCAACTGGCGCGCCTGCTGGCTCACGATTGGCCGGGCAATGTGCGCGAGCTGGCCAATGCCGCCGAACGGCATGCCTTGGGGCTGGGCTCGCCGGCCCTGGAGATCGAGTCCGGTGGGCAATCACTGGTCGAGCAGATGGAAGCGTTCGAGGCCCAGTGCCTGCGCGCGGCCCTGCGCCAGCACAAGGGTGAGATCAAGGGCGTGATGGAGGCCTTGCAACTGCCGCGGCGCACACTCAATGAAAAGATGCAGCGGCATGGGTTGGTGAGAGAGGACTTTCTCGCCAGCGAGTAAGCGGATTTTTGCCTATCAACCTGCATGAATGAGCGGGAAACCGCTTATCCGTCTGTGCCTTCAAGGGGCTGCTTTACAGCCCATCGCTGGCAAGCCAGCTTCCACAGGTTACCGTGCACGCCAAGCAGCACGCGGTCTGTGTGGGAACTGGCTTGCCAGCGATGAGCGCCAGGCGCCCCCAGATGGATCACCACGCACTCATCTGGCACACCTCCTGCAAAACCCTTCTCAAGCTGCGCCTCGAGCGCGCTCCACAAAAACAACGAGAAGGTATCCCTGATGGATAACGCCAGCACTCTGCCCACCGGGGCGGCCGTTGCGCCCGCCGCGCAAAAGTCCACCGCCAGCCGCCTCAAATCGATCTTCAGTGGCTCCATCGGCAACATGGTCGAATGGTACGACTGGTACGTCTACGCCGCATTTTCGCTGTACTTCGCCAAGGCCTTCTTCCCCGCCGGCGACACCACCGCCCAACTGCTCAACACCGCCGCGATCTTCGCCGTGGGCTTCCTCATGCGCCCGATAGGCGGCTGGCTGATGGGCCTGTACGCCGACCGCAAAGGCCGCAAGGCGGCACTGATGGCCTCTGTACTGCTGATGTGCGCAGGCTCCCTGGTCATCGCCCTGACGCCGGGCTACGAGACCATCGGCGTCGCCGCGCCGATCCTGCTGGTCATCGCCCGCCTGATGCAGGGCCTGTCGGTAGGTGGTGAGTACGGCACCTCGGCCACTTATCTCAGCGAGATGGCCAGCAAGGAACGCCGTGGCTTCTTCTCCAGTTTCCAGTACGTCACCCTGATCTCGGGCCAGCTCATCGCCCTGGCGGTGCTGATCGTCCTGCAGAACACCCTGACCACCGAGGAGCTGTATGCCTGGGGCTGGCGCGTACCGTTCGTGATCGGCGCGCTATGCGCGGTGGTCGCCCTGTACCTGCGCCGCGGCATGGAAGAGACCGCCTCCTTCACCAAGAAGGAAAAATCCAAGGAAAGCCTGATGCGTACCCTGCTGCGCCATCCCAAGGAGCTGATGACCGTGGTCGGTCTGACCATGGGCGGTACCCTGGCCTTCTACACCTACACCACCTACATGCAGAAATACCTGGTCAACACCGTGGGCATGAGCATCAGCGACTCGACCACCATCTCGGCGGCCACGCTGTTCCTGTTCATGTGCCTGCAGCCGGTGATCGGCGGGCTGTCCGACAAGATTGGCCGACGCCCTATCCTGATCGCCTTCGGCGTGCTCGGCACCCTCTTCACCGTGCCGATCCTCAGCACCCTGCACACCATCCAGACCTGGTGGGGCGCGTTCTTCCTGATCATGGCCGCGCTGATCATCGTCAGCGGCTACACCTCGATCAACGCCGTGGTGAAGGCCGAACTGTTCCCGACCGAAATCCGCGCCCTGGGCGTCGGCCTGCCGTACGCGCTGACCGTGTCGATCTTCGGCGGCACCGCCGAGTATGTGGCCCTGTGGTTCAAGAGCATCGGCATGGAGACCGGCTTCTACTGGTACGTCACCGCCTGCATCGCTTGCTCGCTGTTGGTGTACGCGACCATGAAGGACACCAAGCAGCATTCGCGGATCACCACCGACTGATTCCTCCTCGCAGAACTGAAAAGGGGCGCTGCGGATGACCGTGCGCCCCTTTTTAAGGATTGTGAGCCGAATAATAGCGCCATTCGGCTCACACAATGAGCCGAATGGCGCTATTATTCGGCTCATGAACCCAAAAGCGCATACGGCTGCCGACACCGTCTGGGTCTGGCAGCAGGCCGACTGGCCCGACTTTCGTTGGGACGCATCACAACTGGCAACCTTGCTCAGAGACTGCGTCCAGGCGCAGGGCTGCCTGCTGGGCAGAGCGGGGGCAGTGACCGAGGCCAATGCCAACCTCGATACGCTCGATACCCTGCTGCAGAACATTGTCACATCCTCGGCCATCGAGGGTGAGCAGCTCAATGTGGAGTCCGTCCGCTCTTCCCTGGCCCGCCGGCTCGGCATCGCGGAGCCGGGTACGACCACGACACGCAGCGAGGGCCTGGCCGAACTGATGGTGGATGCGGCCATGGGCTATGTTCGGCCACTGGATCAACAGCGCCTGTTCCTGTGGCACCGCTGGCTGTTTCCCGAACCTGACGATTCACTCGCACCGCCCCTGCCAGTCGGTGAATGGCGCGACGATGCTCCAATGCAAGTGGTATCGGGGCGTATCGACAAACCCAGGGTGCATTTCGAAGCACCGCCGCGTGCCGGCCTGGAGCAGCGGGTGCGGCAGTTCATCGACTGGTTTGAAAATAGCCGCAGCGATCGGCAACTCGACCCCCTGCTACGCGCGGGGCTCGCCCATTTCTGGTTCGTCACCTTGCACCCCTTCGCCGATGGCAACGGCCGCCTGGCGCGCGCCATCACAGACCTGGCATTGGCCCAGGGCGAGCAGCGTGCGGTCCGTTTCTACGCCATGTCCAGCAGCATCCTGGAAGACCGGGCCGGCTACTACGCAGTCCTTGAAAGCAGCCAGCGCGGCGACCTGGACGTCACACAATGGCTGGCCTGGTTCCTGTCCACCTTGCTGCGCAGCCTCCAGCAAGCGCTGGTGCGCATCGACCGGGTGCTGGCCAAGGCGCGCTTCTGGCTGATCCATCGTGACGATGGCTTGTTGCCCGAACAAGTCAAGGTGCTCAACCGCCTGCTCGATGGTGGGCCTCGCGGGTTCGAGGCCGGTATCAGTGCCAGCCAGTACCAGGCGGTGGCCAAGGTCTCCAAGGCCACAGCCACCCGGCACCTTGTCGACCTGCTGGACAAGCATTGCCTGGTTCGTCTGCCCGGCGGCGGGCGTAGCACCCGATACAGGGTGAATACCCAAGAGACCTGAGCAGGGCTGGTCAACGAGCGCCCTGAACAGCTCGCTCCCCGCTGTACCTCGCGTCACTGGTAACAGGTCGCTATCTCATGGAAAGCCACTTCTTCCCTTAATTCCCAATTAACTGCCTGGGCCCATTCTGAAATGGCCCTGCCACTGACCTGCCCTTCCGAAACCGATGGGAACGGCGTTGGGCGGTGGCTGGGGCGCCAATGGCAGCTTCCTGACATTACCCGCGCCACAATCAATCGATTTAATCGATTCTAATTTGCTATTTTTTGCGCTTTTTAATCAATTTAATGGGCGTAGCATTGAACCCATAGAAACAACAACCCCAAGCAACCCACCGGAGCAACGACCATGAAAAACCAACTGATCCTCACCCTCGCCCTCTCTGTTCTGGCCACTGGCGCCTTCGCCGAAGACGGTTTCGACCGTACCGGCGCCCACACCTTCGCTGCCGTACAGAGTCAGTCGGCCACCTACGCAGAAGATGGCTTCGATCGTACCGGCGGCCAGCGCTTCGCTGAAGATGGCTTTGATCGCACCGGCGGCCAGCGCTTCGCCGAAGACGGCTTCGATCGCACCGGCGGCCAGCGCTTCGCCGAAGACGGCTTCGACCGCACCAACGGCCACCGCATCAGCTGATCGCTGATGCGCGCTACCAGCCCGGCTTCGGCCGGGCTTGATTATTTGCAGCCGGGCCAAGCCTTGGCACACTAGGCGCCTTGTCCCCCACCAGGAAGGGCCTCGCGGCCTTGCGCAGATGTACTACTACGAACCCGCCAAAGGCCACGGCCTGCCCCACGACCCGTTCAACGCCATCGTCGGCCCACGGCCCATCGGCTGGATCTCCAGCCACGACCGCGAAGGCCGCCTGAACCTGGCGCCCTACAGCTTCTTCAACGCCTTCAACTACATCCCTCCGATCATCGGTTTCTGCAGCGTCGGGCGCAAAGACAGCCTGAACAACATCGAGCAGACCGGAGAGTTCGTCTGGAACCTGGCCACCCGTCCGCTGGCGCAGCAGATGAACCAGAGCTGCGCCGCCGTGGCGGCGGATGTCGACGAGTTCGCGCTCAGCGGCCTCACCCCGACCGCCTCGAATGTGGTCAAGGTGCCGCGTGTCGGCGAAAGCCCGGTGAGTTTCGAATGCAAGGTCAGCCAGATCGTCCAGCTCAAGCGTGCGGACCAGGAAGTGGTGCCCAGCTGGCTGATCCTCGGCGAGGTGGTGGCGGTGCACATTGCCGAGCACCTGCTGAAAGACGGTATCTACGACACCGCCGCCGCCGAGCCGATCCTGCGTGGCGGCGGCCCGGCCGACTACTTTGCGCTGGGCGAGCTGTTCAAGATGGCTCGGCCACAGGCCTGATCAGAAGATCAGCTCACCTTCCTCGCCCACGCCCTGCAGGCGTTCGAGTTCGGCACAAGCGGCCTCGTCGGCCGCGATCGCCGACTGGAACACCTGCCCGTCCAGCACTTTGTGAAAGCGCGGCGCGCCGCCCATGACCAGGGCCTTCACGGCAATCGCCGCGTGGTAGCCGCCGCCTTGTACCGGGACCATTGCCGAAACCGCTTCGAAGTGGGGGAATTCTCTACGTGCCATGTCGCTCTGCGCCTGTGTGATCGAGGGACGACATTTTACACGCTAGGCGAACGTATGCAGGTCGAGGCTGCTGACCACCTGCTCCTGCACCAGCTCACCAAATACGTCGAGGGTGGGCGAGGCGAAATAGCCACTCATCGCCTGCTGGTCGCACCAGCTGCCGCTGAGCAGCCACAGGTCGGCATCGACCTGCGAGCGCTGCACGCTGAAGCTCAGGCAGCCCGGCGCACGCCGCGACGGCTCGAGCAGGTCGCGCAGGCGCACGCCAAGTTCCGCGGATCGACCGTTGCTGGCGCGGATGAAAGCCAGGTGTGTGACCGGTTGCTGCTGGCTCATGAACGATCTCCTTGAAGCGCTACGGACGGGAAAACCAGGCTGCCAAGGTTAGGGGGTCGCCCACGCGGAACGTTAGGCCATTACTGCCGGCCGATTGCCTGATCCTGCAACGGAGCAGGATCAGGCAATCGATCTGCAGCTTTCGACTAGCGCCTGCCATTGCCCAAACCTATGCTGCGTCCGTCAGCAGAGGAATACCGCCATGAGTTCATCCACGTCCCTCGATCCGCTTCTGGAGCAGCAACGCCAGGAGCTGGCCGGACTGATCCGGCGTCACGCCCAAATCCCCCATGGCTCGGTGTCGGCCATCGAAGACCTGTACCTGACCCGCTACGAAGAGGATGTACGCGGCATGCCGGCCCTGGCACAACCGGCCTTGTGCATCCTGGCCCAGGGCAGCAAGACATTGTTCCTGGGCGACGAGCGCTATACCTACGACCCGCTGCACTACATGGTGGTCTCGGTGACGCTGCCCATTACCGGCGCCCTGCTCGAGGCCAGCCCCGAGAACCCCTGCCTGGGTTTGCGCCTGGATATCGACCCGGCACAGATCAGCCAGCTGATCGCCGAGAGCGGGCCGATACTGGTCCCTGGCCAGGCTTCCGGCCGTGGACTGTTCGTGGAGAAAAGCGATCCGCAGTTGCTCGACACGCTGCTGCGCCTGGTGCGCTTGCTCGACAGCCCGCGGGATATCGCCGTGCTCGCCCCACTGGTGCGCCGCGAGCTGATGTATCGCGTGCTGCGTGGCCCCCAAGGCTGGCGTCTGTGCGAGATCGCCCTGTCCAGCAGCCAGACCCACCGGGTATGCCAGGCCATCGCCTGGCTCAACCGGCATTACCAGGAGCCCTTGCGCATCGAGGACCTGGCACGCGAGGTCAACCTCAGCACCTCGACCCTGCACCACCGTTTCAAGGCGGTGACCTCGATGAGCCCGTTGCAGTACCAGAAGCAGCTGCGCCTGCAGGAGGCGCGGCGACTGATGCTCAATGACGGGCTGGAGGCCGCGGTGGCTGGCTACCGGGTGGGCTATGAAAGTCCGTCGCAGTTCAGCCGCGAGTACAGCCGCTTGTACGGAGCACCGCCGATTCGCGACGTGGCGCGCCTGCGCGCCAGCGCCAGCTGAAAAGAGACAAACATTGGACGACCGTAGGATCGGGCTTGCCCCGCGATCGACGGCAAAGCCCTCGCTACTGCGCTCAGGCTAGTACCGCCTGCTGCCACCGGCCTTGATCCACCTGGATCAAGGTCGGTCCCTGACGCTCCACTGCCCGGCCCAACGCCGCCTGCAACTGTCCCACATCGCCCACGTCCTCTGCCTCGGCCCCCAGCGCCAGCGCCACGCCAATGAAGTCCGGGGTATGGATGTCCACGCCAACCGGCTCGATCGCCCGGTTGACCATGTACTTCTTGATTTCCTCGTACCCCTGGTTGTTCCACAGCAGCACGATCAGCGGCACCTGCGCCTCGACCGCGCTGGCCAGCTCGGGCAAGGTGAACTGCAACCCGCCGTCACCGATAAGGCACACCACCGGCGCGCGTTCGGCGGGCGACTCGGCGCTGCCCAACCAGGCGCCCATGGCGGCCGGCAACGCGTAGCCCAGCGTGCCGTAACCGGTCGATGCATTGAACCAGCGGCGCGGCCTGGCCATGTCCAGGGTCAGGTTGCCGGTATAGACCGGCTGGGTCGAATCGCCCACCAGGATGGCGTCCGGCAGGGTTTGCAGGATGCTGGTCAGCAGACGGGTCTGGCTCAGGGTCGGCTGGTCCCAACTGGCCGCGTTGTCCTGGCGCAGGCGGGCGGCCCGCGCCGCTCCCCAATCGCTATCACGCGGCGGTTGCGCCTGCAGGTTCAGGGCTACCAGCAGCGCTTCGGTGGCCTGGGCGGCATCGCCCACCAGGGCCAGTTCTGGCAGGTAATTGCGTACTGTCTGGTCAGGGTCGATATCGATCCGCAGCAGGCTGCCGGGAATCTCGAAACCGCCCTTGAAGGTCACGTCGTAGTCGGTTTCGGCCAGTTCGGTGCCGATGGCCAGCACCACGTCGGCCTCGGCCACCAGCGCGCGGGTGGCAGACAGGGTCTGGGTCGAACCGATCTGCAGCGGATGGTTGGCGGGCAACAACCCCTTGGCGTTGATGGTCAGCGCCACCGGCGCCTGCAGGTGCTCGGCCAGTCGCGCCAGCGCGGTGCCCGCCTCCAGCGCACCGCCACCGGCCAGGATCAGCGGACGCCGCGCCTTGGCCAGGCGCACGGCCATGCGCTGCACGATCTGTGGCGCGGCGCCGGCACGGGTGGTACGCACCACGCGGCCCGGCAACAGATGATCGGCGGGTTCCACCAGCACATCCAGCGGGATCTCGATATGCACAGGGCGAGGTCGGCCACCGTCGAACACGGCGAAGGCCCGGGCCAGCACCTCAGGCAGATCATCGGCGCTCATCAGCGTGTGCGAGAACGCCGCCACCCCCGCTACCAGCCCGGCCTGGTTGGGCAGCTCATGCAGCTTGCCACGGCCGCCGCCCAGCTGGTTGCGCGATTGCACGCTGGAAATCACCAGCATCGGAATCGAGTCGGCATAGGCCTGGCCCATGGCGGTGGTGATGTTGGTCATGCCCGGGCCGGTGATGATGAAACACACGCCAGGCTTACCCCGGGTACGCGCGTAGCCATCGGCCATGAACCCGGCACCCTGCTCGTGGCGGGGGGTGATGTGACGGATCGAGGAAGCGGCCAGGCCGCGGTAGAGTTCCACGGTATGCACGCCGGGAATGCCAAAGACATGATCGACGCCATAGCCTTCGAGGAGTTTGACCAGCACTTCACCACAGGTTGCCATCATCGAGTACCCGATTCTTGTTAAGACCTGTGCTCATGGAAACAAGCGCCGACTACCGCCACAATGCAAAAAAACACATACTAGCCATGATCCCATATCATGGCTTGTCACAATGAAACGCCTGCCGCCCCTCCCCGCCCTGCACACCTTCCTGGTGACCGCCCAGCACTGCAACTTCACCCGCGCCGCGCACCATCTGCATATCACCCAAGGCGCGGTCAGCCGGCAGATCGCCGGGCTCGAGGAGCACCTGGGCTACGCATTGTTCCAGCGCCAGGCCCGAGGCCTGGCGCTGACCCGCGAAGGGCAGGACTGGCTGCCCCGGGTGCAGCAGATCTTTGCCCTGATCGAGCAAGGCGTGCGCGAGGTCGGCGGACGCAGCGCGACACTGCAGCTCAAAGCGCCAACCTGTGTGATGCGCTGGCTGCTGCCACGCTTGCTGGAATGGCAGGCACTGCGCCCAGATGTCCCGGTGGAGTTGACCACCACGGTGCAGCATGGCGTGGATTTTCGTCGCGAGGGCTTCGATGCGGCCGTGGTCTATGGCGCGGCGCCGAACCAGGGGCAGCAGGTACGCAAGCTGTTCGACGAACAACTGACGCCGGTCTGCGCGCCATCGGTGTCTAGCGGCCCCTTGCAGTTGCAGGACCTGGCACGGCAGATGCTGCTGCACCCCTCGCGGGACGAACATGACTGGCGGTTGTGGTTGCAGGCGGCCAATGCCGGGTTCGAGCCCCAGGGGCCGAAGCAGCATTTCGAGACGTTGGACATGGCGATGGCCATGGCCTCCCAAGGGACGGGGATCGCCATTGGCGATTTCTCGCTGATCGGCGACGACCTGCACGCAGGCCGGTTGTGCATGCCGTTCGAGCTGAAGGTGACGACCGGGAAGGGGTATTACCTGGTGACACCTTCGAAGACCATGCCCGCGGGGCTGGTCGAGTTGATGGAGTGGCTGCAGGCACGTGCCTCAAGCCTTGCACAATCCCTGTAGGAGCGGCCTTGTGTCGCGAAAGGGGCGCGCAGCGGCCCCAGGATCGTGGCCATGGCATAGATCGCCGGGGCCGCTTGCGGGTCCTTTCGCGACACAAGGCCGCTCCTTGTACCGTGCGACTCAGTAACCGACTGTGAACCTTGCCCGCGAGTGTGCCGGCTTTTCCAGCTCGTCGAGCATGGCGATGGCGTAATCGGCAAAGGTGATCCAGCTCTTGCCGTCTGCGCCGATCAGCAGGTGGTCCTTGCCCAGGGTGTAGTGCCCGCTGCGCTCGCCTTCGACGAACTCCGCCGACGGCGATAGGAAGGTCCAGTCCAGGGTCGGTTCGCGGCGCAGCGTATCGAGAAAGCGCACCCCGGCGCTGGCCTCGGCCTTGTAGGCCTCGGGGAAGTCCGGGCTGTCGATCACCCGGTGCCCAGACGGCAGCAGCAGGCTGCCGGCCCCGCCCACCACCAGCAGGCGCTTGACCCCGGCCCGCTTGACCGGCTCGATGATCGCGCCCGGCTCGAGAGTGGAAAAATGCGCCGCGCTCAGCACCGCGTCGCAGCCCGCCACGGCCGCCTGCAGGGCGGCGCTGTCCTTGGCATCCAGCGCCTTGACCGTCACGCCGTCACGGCCTTGCAGGCTGCCCGGATCACGGGCGATCGCCACCACACTGTGACCACGACGCAGGGCCTCTTCCAGTAACTGGCTGCCGGCGCGCCCGGTGGCGCCGATGATTGCGATCTTGCTCATGGGAAACACTCCAACAGGTTGAAAGGGATTACCACTTCATCTCGCCCTTGGCGACCTTGGCCCCCAGTTCCAGGGAACTCTCGTCGCCAAGGTTCGGGTAGCGTTGCTTCATCGCTGCGATCAGCGCGGCGGAGTCGGCGGCCTTGGCGGCTTCGGTATCGAAGTCACGAATGTAGCCGGCGGTGAAGCGCACCGCGTCCAGCGAGCGGCTGCTGTCGCCCAGGTAATGCCCAGGGATCACCGTGCGCGGGGCAAGCTGCTCGATCTTCGCCAGGGTGCTCAGCCAGTCGGCGTGGGATTGCGCGGTCTGGGTGTCGGCCATCCACACGTGGATGTGCTCGGAAACCACCACGCCACCGACCACTGCCTTGATCGAGGGAATCCAGACGAAGCTGCGGTCCGGCTGTGGACCGTCCAGGCCGACAACCTCCAGTGCCTGGCCTTCCAGCTCCAGGCGATTGCCCTTGAGGACCTGCGGCACCACCAGGCGTGCCGGCTTGTCCGCGCCCATCTGCGGGCCCCAGTAGGCCAGCTTGGCGTCCATGGTCTTGCGAATGTGTTCGACAGTGGCGGCCGAGGCGACCACCCGGGCCTTGGGAAACGCCTGGATGATGGTGTCCAGGCCAAAGTAGTAGTCCGGGTCGCCATGGCTGACATAGATGGTGGTCAGCTGCTTGCCGCTGGCACGCAGGCGTTCGACCACCTGCTCGGCCTGGCCTTTGCCGAACTGGGCGTCTACCAGGATGGCCTCATGGGCGCCACTGACGATCACCGAACTGACCGGGAAGATCGCCGCGTGGCCAGGGTTGTAGGCTTCGAGCTTTAGCGGTTCGCTGGCCATGGCCTGGCCGCCGAGGGTGAGACAGGCCAGCAGCAGGCCGCGCAGGGGAGTGAGAAGAGACATCGCAAGATCCTGTGAGTGGGACGATGCAGACAAGCTTAGTTGCCCGAACCAATACAAAAAATGCGATGCTTCGACATAGTTTGTTTCTAAAATCGGACAGATCATGGACCGTCTCAACGCCATGCGCGTATTCGTCACCGTCGTCGACCTGGGCAGCCAGTCCGCCGCGGCGGATCATCTGGAGCTTTCCAGGCCCGTGGTATCGCGCTACCTGGCGGAGCTGGAGGACTGGGTGGGCGCACGCCTGATGCAACGCACCACGCGCAAGCTCAGCCTGACGGCGGCGGGTCTCGAAACCCTGCCCCGCTGCCGCCAGTTGCTGGAGCTGGCCGGCGACCTGCAGAACGCCGTGCGCCAGCCGGACGACGCCCCCCGCGGTGAACTGCGCATCAGCGTCAGCACCTCGTTCGGCCAGGCCCAACTGGTGGATGCGCTGGCCGCCTATGTCAAACGCTACCCTGGGGTGAAAGTGGAACTGCAAATGCTCGACCGCACCGTCAACTTGGTGGACGAGCGCATCGACCTGGCCATCCGCACCAGCAACGACGTCGACCCCAACCTCATCGCCCGGCGCCTGAGCGTGTGCCGCTCGGTGGTCTGCGCCAGCCCCGCCTACCTGCGCGAGCACGGTACGCCGCGCCAGGTCGAGGAACTGAGCCGGCACAACTGCCTGACCCACGCCTACTTCGGCCACAGCCTGTGGCATTTCGAGGTGGACGGGCAGAACGTCGCCGTGCCGGTGCAGGGCAATATCAGCGCCAACGAGGCCATGACCCTGCAGAAAGCCGCCCTGGCCCACGCCGGGATCGCCATGTTGCCCACCTACCAGGCGGCGGCCGCGTTGCGCAGTGGCGAGCTGGTGCGGCTATTGCCGCACGCCAGGCCACGGGAGCTGACCCTGAATGCGGTGTACACCTCGCGCAAGCACATGCCGGCGACGCTGCGCAGCATGCTCGACTTCCTGGCGCAGCGGTTCGGCGACGAGCCGGAGTGGGACAAGGGATTGAGCTGAGTCCAGGCGATGCAGATTCGTGCACAAGGCCTATGCTTGAAGGTATGACCTGTTGCACCAACAGGAGGTCCGCACCATGAGCATCAAATCCAGGCGTTGCGCCCTCGTCTTCGCCCTGGTCGCGGTGGCCGGGCTTTATGGCTCGGCCTGCTGGCGGGTCGAGCTGCTGCGAAGCCAGCCCAACACGGCGGCCAGTTGCGTCCACGAACACTGCGTTCCCCACAGCGCCACCCTGAGCGCCGTCAGGTAGAGAAAATCACTCCTCGACGCTCATGTACTCTTTCGCCCAGCGGATGTAGTCCTCGGGCTGGGTGTAGGTGTGCGAAAGCTCGGTGGCGCCGAGGCTGTCCGACTTGTGCTGCTGGCCACGCTGCTGGCGCAGGCAGTCGTAGGTGGCCTTGATCGCGGCGAAGTAGGCGGCATGGCCATCGACCACGATGCGCACGCCCAGGCGCGCCAGGCGCTCGTCGTCGCGCAGGTTCGGGTTGGCGTAGGTGACCAGCATCAGCGGCACGCTCAGGTGCTCGGCGATCTGCTCCAACTGCTCGAAGTCCTTCACCCCCACCATGCAGATGCCGTCGGCGCCGGCCTTCTGGTAGCTCTGGGTGCGGACGATGATTTCCTCGGTGGTGAGCACACCGGCATTGGTCCGGGCGATGATCGCCAGCGCCGAATCGACACGTGCCTCCAGCGCCGCGCGAATCTTGCCCACGCCCTCCTCCACCGAGATCAGGTCGGTGGACTTGCGGCCGAACTGGGCCGGCAGCAAGGTGTCCTCGATGGTCAGCGCGGCCACGCCGGCGCGCTCCAGCTCGATGACCGTGCGCATCACATTGAGCGCATTGCCATAGCCGTGGTCGGCGTCGGCGAGCACCGGCAACTGGGCCACGCGCCCGATGCGGGTGGCCTGCTCGACGAACTCGCTGAGGGTGATCAGGGCGAAGTCCGGCGCGGCCAGGACCTGCAACGAGGCGACCGAGCCGCCGAGGATGCCGACTTCGAAGCCCAGGTCCGCGGCGATACGGGCGGACATCGGGTCGAAGACCGAAGCGGTGTGATAGCACGAACCTGAAGCAAGCAGTTCGCGAAAGGCAAAACGCAGATCGTGGTGGGAAGCCTTGGGCATGATCACTCCGCTTGTAATGAAATTTGTGAACGGCTGACAACCGACCCCTGTATCGGGTCTACCTGACTGTTCCAACCGTCGCCATCAGGGCGGTCATGCTCGACATGCAGGCAGAGGAATAGAAGGTGTGGACATACAGCGACGCGAAACCCTGCGGCAAACAGCTGCACCATGCTGGTGCAGCCCCCGGATTTCAGCCTCTGCGGCCCTGCCACGATATCACGCGGTCATGCATCGCTGGATGAATGCGCTAATGCCGATCTTGCATAGGGGATGCATGGAGTACATAGGTAGCTATGTAACTCAGGCTACAATACGCCCCCATTGACGATCCCATCGCACGACAAGCCCACGACGCCTCGCGCTCGTGCCAGCTCTGACCACAAGGTATCCACCGTGACTGCCGCCCTCCCCCCCACCGTCCTGCGTAGCGTCCTGACCGCCTTGATGCTGGCGATCTTCCTCGGCGCACTCGACCAGACCATCGTCGCCGTGTCCATGCCGGCGATCTCCGCGCAGTTCAATGATGTCGGGCTGCTGGCCTGGGTCATCTCCGGCTACATGGTGGCCATGACCATCGCGGTGCCGATCTACGGCAAGCTCGGCGACCTGTATGGTCGGCGGCGCATGATCCTCACCGGCACTGCCCTGTTCACCCTGGCCTCGGTGGCCTGCGGCCTGGCCCAGGACATGCCGCAACTGGTGCTGGCGCGGGTGCTCCAGGGCATCGGCGCCGGCGGCATGGTGTCGGTGAGCCAGGCGATCATCGGCGACTTTGTGCCACCGCGCGAGCGCGGACGCTACCAGGGCTATTTCAGCAGTATGTACGCCCTGGCCAGTGTCGCCGGGCCGGTGCTCGGCGGCTGGCTGACCGAGTACCTGTCCTGGCGCTGGGTGTTCTGGATCAACCTGCCGCTGGGACTGGTCGCCCTGTGGGTCATCCATCGGGCGCTGGACGGGTTGTCGGTCAAGCGCCGCGAGGCCCGGGTGGACTACCTGGGCGCTGTGTTGATGATCGTTGGTCTGGGCAGCCTGCTGCTGGGCATCACCCTGGTCGGCCAGGGGCATGCCTGGCTGTCGTCGCAGGTGCTGGCGCTGCTGGGTTGCGCGCTGCTCGGGCTGCTGGCGTTCATCGCCCACGAGCGCCGTTGCCGCGAGCCGCTGCTGCCGCTGAGCCTGTTCGGCAATCGGGTGGCGGTGCTGTGCTGGTGCGTGATCTTCTTCGCCAGCTTCCAGTCGATTTCGCTGACCATGCTCATGCCCCTGCGCTACCAGGGCATCACCGGTGCGGGTGCCGACAGCGCGGCGCTGCACCTGCTGCCACTGGCCATGGGGCTGCCCGTCGGCGCCTTCACCGGTGGACGCATGACCAGCCGCACCGGCCGCTTCAAACCGCAGATCCTGACAGGAGCACTGCTGATGCCGCTGGCCATTGCCGCCATGGCGCTGACACCACCACAGTCGGGCTTGCTCGGCGCGGTGTTCATGCTGCTGACCGGCATCGCCTGCGGCCTGCAGTTCCCCACCTCGCTGGTGGGCACGCAAAGCGCGGTGGACAGCAGGGACATCGGCGTGGCGACCAGTACCACCAACCTGTTCCGCTCGCTCGGCGGGGCGATGGGGGTGGCGTGCATGTCCAGCCTGTTGCTGGCGCTGCTGCATCAGGGCGGTTTCGAAATGCTGGGTAACCCGCTGCTGGGGAGCCTCAAGGCCGGCGAGGCGGATCCGCAGACCCAGGCGCGCTTGCTGGAAACCTTCCGCGACCTGCTGCTGGTCAGTGCCGGCGCTTCGCTGATCGGGCTGCTGGCGGCGCTGGCCTTACCCGACCGGCAGTTGCGCGGGCGCTAGCTGTCTGCGCCCACAGGGGGTATTAACGCCCCCTTAATCGCAAAGGAGTAACACTTCCTCACAATCCTTAACAAAGTGTCATTTGCGCAAGCCTGGGCTCAAGCGCAGCATATCCAGCCCGGTATCGACCCATTTTTCGACATCGGCCAACAGGTCGAAGCTGTCCGGCAGCAGCAGCCAGCGGCCGATCAGGCCATCCACATAGGCAAACATGGCCACGGCAGCCCGATCGATATCGAGCTCCCCGGGCAACTGGCCACGACGTACCGCATTGCCCAGGGCCAGGGCGATGCTCTGATGGCAGTCCAGCACCGCGCCCTGGCGTTGCTGGCGAATCTCACACATGTCGTCGGTGAACTCGCACTTGTGATGCAGGATTTCATTGATACGCCGGGTACGGGCATCGAGCACCAGCTCGTTGAACACTTGCAGCAAGAGCTTGCGCATGCAGCCGAGCGGATCGAGTTCGTCCTTGCTTTCACTGGCCCGGGCCAGGTGGTCATGGGTTTCGTGCAGGCTATCGAGCAGCGCCTGCACCAGCTCCGCCTTGTTGCTGAAATGCCAGTAGATCGCCCCGCGGGTCACCCCCGCGAGCTCGGCGATGTCGGCCAGGGTGGTACGCGCGACACCGCGCTTGTAGAAGGCCTTTTCCGCCGCCTCAATGATCTGGGCACGGGTTTCCTGGGCTTCTTCTTTGGTTCGACGGACCATGGCAGTACAACCTCATCAGGCCCCGCCCGCACATCTGGCGGACGGGAATCGGGCCGGGGCGAGCATTTTATGGGCCACTCCCGGGTGCATGTGGACGATCCGCGGCGACTCACCGACGGTATTTACAAACAACCATGAATGTAAGTATATTCCTTAGCAAGCTATTTATCCACCGGATAGCGTTTTTCTCTTAAGACTCTTCCACTATATTCTTGAGCTCCCTTGCTCCCGCGACCCGAGGATCCTCATGCAATTCAAGCCAGCCGTAACCGCCCTGGTTTCCGCCGTGGCCCTGGCAACCCTGCTCAGTGGCTGTAAGAAAGAGGAAGCAGCGCCTGCGCCGCAGGCTCCTCAGGTCGGCGTCGTGACCGTGCAACCGCAAGCCTTCACCCTGACCTCGGAACTGCCGGGGCGCACCAGCGCCTACCGTGTGGCCGAGGTTCGCCCGCAGGTGAACGGCATCATTCTCAAGCGCCTGTTCAAGGAAGGCACCGACGTCAAGGAAGGGCAGCAGCTCTACCAGATCGACCCGGCCGTCTACGAGGCGACCCTGGCCAACGCCCAGGCCAACCTGCAGGCTACCCGCTCGCTGGCCGAACGCTACAAGCAACTGATCGACGAGCAAGCCGTCTCCAAGCAGGAATACGACGACGCCAATGCCAAACGATTGCAGGCCGAGGCCTCGCTCAAGAGCGCCCAGATCGACCTGCGCTACACCAAGGTACTGGCCCCGATCAGTGGCCGCATCGGTCGCTCCTCGGTCACCGAAGGCGCCCTGGTGAACAACGGCCAGACCAACGCCATGGCCACCATCCAGCAGCTCGATCCGATCTACGTCGACGTCACCCAGTCCACCGCCGAGCTGCTCAAGCTGCGTCGTGACCTGGAAAGCGGCCAACTGCAGAAGGCCGGCGACAACGCCGCCCAGGTGCAGCTGGTGCTGGAGGACGGCAGCCTGTTCAAGCAACAGGGTCGCCTGGAGTTCTCCGAAGTCGCCGTCGATGAGACCACAGGCTCGGTCACCCTGCGCGCGATCTTCCCCAACCCCGACCACACCCTGCTGCCTGGCATGTTCGTGCATGCGCGGCTCAAGGCCGGGGTCAACGCCAACGCCATCCTGGCCCCGCAACAGGGCGTGACCCGCGACCTCAAGGGCGCGCCGACCGCGCTGGTGGTCAACCAGGAGAACAAGGTCGAACTGCGCCAGCTCAAGGCCAGCCGCACCTTGGGCAGCGACTGGCTGATCGAGGAAGGCCTGAACCCGGGCGATCGTCTGATCACCGAAGGGCTGCAGTTCGTGCGACCGGGCGTCGAGGTCAAGGTCAGCGAAGCCACCAACGTCAAGAAGCCGGCCGGCCCTGCTCAGGCCAACACGGCCAAAGCCGACGCCAAAGCGGAGTAAACCATGTCGAAGTTCTTTATCGATCGCCCGATCTTCGCCTGGGTGATCGCCCTGGTGATCATGCTGGTCGGCGCCCTGTCGATCCTGAAGCTGCCGATCAACCAGTACCCGAGCATCGCCCCGCCGGCCATCGCCATCTCCGTGACCTACCCGGGCGCCTCGGCGCAGACGGTGCAGGACACCGTGGTGCAGGTGATCGAGCAACAGCTCAACGGTATCGACAACCTGCGTTATGTGTCGTCAGAAAGTAACTCCGACGGCAGCATGACCATCACCGCCACCTTCGAGCAGGGCACCAACTCCGACACCGCGCAGGTCCAGGTCCAGAACAAGCTGAACCTGGCCACCCCGCTGTTGCCGCAGGAAGTGCAGCAGCAAGGTATCCGCGTCACCAAGGCCGTGAAGAACTTCCTGCTGGTGATCGGCCTGGTGTCCGAAGACGGCAGCATGAGCAAGGACGACCTGGCCAACTACATCGTCTCCAACATGCAGGACCCGATCTCGCGGACCGCGGGCGTCGGTGACTTCCAGGTGTTCGGTGCGCAGTACGCCATGCGTATCTGGCTGGATCCGGCCAAGCTGAACAAGTTCCAGCTGACCCCGGTCGACGTGCGCACCGCCGTGGCCGCGCAGAACGTCCAGGTCTCCTCCGGCCAGCTCGGCGGCTTGCCAGCACTGCCGGGCACCCAGCTCAACGCCACCATCATCGGCAAGACCCGCCTGCAGACCGCCGAGCAGTTCGAGAAGATCCTGCTCAAGGTCAACAACGACGGTTCCCAGGTACGCCTGGGCGATGTCGCCACGGTCGGCCTGGGCGGCGAGAACTACGCCATCAGCGCCCAGTACAACGGCAAGCCGGCCTCGGGCCTGGCGGTCAAGCTGGCCACCGGCGCCAACGCCCTGGACACCGCCAAGGCGCTGCGCACCACCATCAGCGACCTGGAGCCATTCTTCCCGCCGGGCGTGAAGGCCGTATTCCCGTATGACACCACGCCAGTGGTCACCGAATCGATCAGCGGGGTGATCCACACCCTGATCGAGGCCGTGGTCCTGGTGTTCCTGGTGATGTACCTGTTCCTGCAGAACTTCCGCGCCACCATCATCACCACCATGACCGTGCCGGTGGTGTTGCTGGGTACTTTCGGCATCCTTGCCGCCGCAGGCTTCAGCATCAACACCCTGACCATGTTCGCCATGGTCCTGGCCATCGGCTTGCTGGTGGACGACGCCATCGTCGTGGTGGAGAACGTCGAGCGGGTGATGTCCGAGGAAGGGTTGCCGCCCAAGGAGGCAACCAAGCGCTCCATGGAGCAGATCCAGGGCGCCCTGGTGGGTATCGCCCTGGTCCTGTCGGCGGTACTGCTGCCGATGGCCTTCTTCGGCGGTTCCACCGGTGTGATCTATCGCCAGTTCTCCATCACCATCGTCTCGGCCATGGGCCTGTCGGTGCTGGTGGCGCTGATCTTCACCCCGGCCCTGTGCGCCACCATGCTCAAGCCGCTCAAGAAGGGCGAGCACCATGTGGCCAAGCGCGGCTTCTTCGGCTGGTTCAACCGCAACTTCGACCGCAGCGTCGCCGGCTACGAACGCAGCGTCGGCACCATCCTGCGCAACAAGATCCCGTTCCTGCTGGCCTACGCCCTGATCGTGGTCGGCATGATCTGGCTGTTCGCGCGCATCCCCACCGCGTTCCTGCCCGAGGAAGACCAGGGCGTGCTGTTCGCCCAAGTGCAGACCCCGGCCGGCTCCAGTGCCGAGCGCACCCAGGTGGTGGTCGACCAGATGCGCGAGTACCTGCTCGACAAGGAAGCCGATACCGTGGCTTCGGTGTTCACCGTCAACGGCTTCAACTTCGCCGGTCGTGGCCAGAGCTCGGGCATGGCCTTCATCATGCTCAAGCCGTGGGGCGAGCGCTCGAAGGAGAACAGCGTGTTCGCCCTCGCCCAGCGCGCGCAGATGCACTTCTTCAGCTTCCGTGACGCGATGGTGTTCGCCTTCGCCCCGCCGGCGGTACTCGAACTGGGTAACGCCACCGGCTTCGACGTGTTCCTCCAGGACCGCGCCGGCGTCGGCCACGCGAAACTGATGGAAGCGCGCAACCAGTTCCTGGCCAAGGCCGCGCAGAGCAAGATCCTCAGCGCCGTGCGTCCGAACGGCCTGAACGACGAGCCACAGTACCAACTGACCATCGACGACGAACGCGCCAGTGCCCTGGGCGTGACCATCGCCGACATCAACAACACCTTGTCGATCGCCCTGGGCGGTAGCTACGTCAACGACTTCATCGACCGCGGTCGGGTCAAGAAGGTCTACATCCAGGGCGAGCCAAACTCGCGGATGAGCCCGGAAGACCTGCAGAAGTGGTACGTGCGCAACGGCAAGGGTGAAATGGTGCCGTTCTCCTCCTTCGCCAAGGGCGAATGGAGCTACGGCTCGCCGAAGCTGTCGCGCTACAACGGCGTGGAAGCGGTCGAGATCCTCGGTACCCCGGCCCCGGGCTACAGTACCGGTGAGGCCATGGCCGAAGTCGAGCGCATCGCCGGCGAACTGCCAACCGGCATCGGCTACTCCTGGACCGGCATGTCCTACGAGGAAAAACTCTCCGGCTCGCAGATGCCGGCGCTGTTCGCCCTCTCGGTACTGTTCGTGTTCCTGTGCCTGGCGGCGCTGTACGAAAGCTGGTCGATCCCGATCGCGGTCGTGCTCGTGGTACCGCTGGGCATCATCGGTGCCCTGCTCGCCACCAGCCTGCGTGGGTTGTCCAACGACGTGTACTTCCTGGTCGGCCTGCTGACCACGATCGGCCTGGCGGCGAAGAACGCCATCCTGATCGTCGAGTTTGCCAAGGAACTGCACGAGCAAGGCCGCAGCCTGTACGACGCGGCGATCGAGGCGTGCCGCATGCGTCTGCGCCCGATCATCATGACCTCGCTGGCGTTCATCCTCGGCGTGGTACCGTTGACCATCGCCAGCGGCGCCGGCGCCGGCAGCCAGCACGCCATTGGTACCGGCGTGATCGGCGGCATGATCAGTGCGACCGTGCTGGCCATCTTCTGGGTACCGCTATTCTTCGTCGCAGTGTCGTCGCTGTTCGGCAGCAAAGAGCCGAAAGAACACGCCACCCCTGAAACTCCACGTTATGAGGCTGGGCAATGACCAAGTCTTTGTTGTCCCTGGCGGTAACCGCCTTCATCCTCGGCGGCTGCTCGCTGATCCCCGACTACCAGACGCCCGAGGCGCCGGTGGCCGCGCAGTGGCCGCAAGGCCCTGCGTACTCGCCGACCGAGTCGGCCAACGTTGCCGCGGCCGAGCAAGGCTGGCGCCAGTTCTTCCACGACCCGGCGCTGCAGCAGCTGATCCAGACGTCGCTGGAAAACAACCGCGACCTGCGCGTCGCGGCGTTGAACATCGACGCCTACCGCGCCCAGTACCGCATCCAGCGCGCCGACCTGCTGCCGGCGGTATCGGCCAATGGCAGCGGTAGCCGCCAGCGGCTGCCGGCGAACATGTCGCAGACCGGCGAGGCATCCATCAGCAGCCAGTACTCGGCCACCCTGGGTGTCAGCGCTTATGAACTGGACCTGTTCGGCCGTGTGCGCAGCCTGACCCAACAGGCCCTGGAAACCTACCTGTCCAGCGAGCAGGCGCGTCGCTCCACGCAGATCAGCCTGGTGGCCAGCGTGGCCAACGCCTATTACACCTGGCAGGCCGACCAGGCGTTGCTGAAGCTGACCGAAGAAACGCTCAAGACGTACGAAGAGAGCTACAACCTGACCCGCCGCAGCAATGAGGTGGGCGTGGCTTCGGCGCTGGACCTGAGCCAGGCCCGCACCGCCGTCGAAGGTGCGCGGGTCAAGCTGTCGCAGTACCAGCGCCTGGTCGCCCAGGACCTGAACAGCCTCACCGTGCTGGTAGGTACCGGCGTGCCGGCCAACCTGCCCAAGCCGCTGGAGCTCAATGCCGACCAACTGGCCGAAGTGCCGGCGGGCCTGCCGTCCGACATCCTGCAACGTCGTCCGGACATCCAGGAAGCCGAGCACCTGCTCAAGGCCGCCAACGCCAACATCGGCGCCGCCCGCGCCGCGTTCTTCCCGAGCATCAGCCTGACCGCCAACGCCGGTACCCTGAGCCCGGACATGGGCGGGCTGTTCAAGGGTGGTTCGGGCACCTGGCTGTTCCAGCCGCAGATCAACCTGCCGATCTTCAACGCCGGTAGCCTCAAGGCCAGCCTGGACTACTCGAAGATCCAGAAGGACATCAACGTCGCCAAGTACGAAAAGACCATTCAGACCGCCTTCCAGGAAGTCGCCGATGGCCTGGCCGCACGCAAGACGTTCGAGGAGCAGCTGCAGGCGCAACGTGACCTGGTGGCCGCCAACCAGGACTACTACCGCCTGGCCGAGCGCCGCTACCGCATCGGAATCGACAGCAACCTGACCTTCCTCGACGCCCAGCGCAACCTGTTCAGCGCCCAGCAGTCGCTGATCGGCGATCGCCTGTCGCAGCTGGTCAGCGAGGTCAACCTGTACAAGGCCCTCGGTGGCGGCTGGTACGAGCAGACCCAGCAACAAACCTCGATCCAGACGCCGAAAGGCTGATTGGCCCGGTAACGCATCAAGCCCACCCTTGCGGTGGGCTTTTTGTTGCCCGCGATGACGCTCGGTCAACATTACGTTCGATAATCGCCCCATTCCGCGTTCCACGAATTGCCTCGCCCCCACCCTCCCCCGCACCATCGCCCACGCAACGTTGCACTCGTTCTCTCTAAAGACGCCCACCCCTGCGGTCCGTACCCGCAGTGCACCGGCTCGCCCAATAAAAACAAGAGATCCACGACAGATGAGCACTTTGCAACCCGCACGCCAGCTGCTCCCGGGCCTGTTGGCCCTGTCCTGCGCCCTGCCCGCCGTCGCCGCCGAAAGCGGTTTCCTGGAAGACGCCAAGGCCAGCCTCAACCTGCGCAACTTCTACATCAACCGCAACTTCGTCGACCCGGCCAACCCTCAGGGCAAGGCCGAGGAATGGACCCAGAGCTTTATCCTCGACGCTCGCTCCGGCTTCACCCAGGGCACCGTCGGCTTCGGTGTCGACGTGCTGGGGCTGTACTCGGTCAAGCTCGACGGTGGCAAGGGCACGGCCGGCACTCACCTGCTGCCGGTGCATGACGATGGCCGCCCGGCCGATGATTTCGGCCGCCTGGGCGTGGCATTCAAGGCGCGCCTGTCGCAGACCGAACTCAAGGTCGGCGAGTGGATGCCGGTGCTGCCGATCCTGCGTTCGGACGATGGCCGCTCGCTGCCGCAGACGTTCCGCGGCGGCCAGCTCACCGCCAAGGAGATCGAAGGCCTGACCCTCTATGCCGGCCAGTTCCGCGGTAACAGCCCGCGCAACGACGCGAGCATGGAAGACATGTTCATGCAGGGGCGCGCCGGCATCACCTCCGACCGCTTCAACTTCGCCGGTGGCGAATACAGCTTCAACGACAAGCGCACGATGGTCGGCCTGTGGGATGCCCGGCTCAAGGACATCTACCGCCAACAGTACCTGAACCTGGTCCACAGCCAGCCGCTGGGCGACTGGACCTTGGGCGCCAACCTGGGCTACTTCCTCGGCAAGGAAGAGGGTAGCGCCCGCGCCGGCGACCTCGACAACCGTACGGCCTCGGCCATGCTTTCGGCACGTTACCAGGGCCACACCTTCTACATCGGCCTGCAGAAGGTCAGCGGCGATGACGCCTGGATGCGGGTCAACGGCACCAGCGGCGGCACCCTGGCCAACGACAGCTACAACGCCAGCTTCGATAATGCCAAGGAGCGCTCCTGGCAAGTGCGCCATGACTTCAACTTCGTCACCGTGGGCATCCCTGGGCTAACCCTGATGAACCGCTACATCAAGGGTGACAACGTGCACGCCGGTGGGGTGGACGATGGCAAGGAGTGGGCCAGGGAGACCGAGCTGGCCTATGTGGTACAGGCCGGGACGTTCAAGGACCTTTCGGTGAAATGGCGCAACTCGACCATGCGCAGGGACTTCAGCAGCAATGCGTTCGACGAGAACCGACTGATCGTCAGTTACCCACTCAATCTTCTTTGATGCCATCGCGGGACAAGCCCGCTCCCACATCGTCCGCACAAGAGAGGAGCGGCGTGGGAGTGGGTTTTCCTCAAATAATCAAAAGACATATTCAAATCAAATTAAATTCTTTGACGCTATATGCGAGAACTCGCTAAAACCAAGCTCCGATCCCCGCCCCAGAGCCCGAGCATGGACCTGCGCCAACTGCGCTACTTCATCGCCCTTACCGAATACCGCAGTTTCGTCCGCGCTGCCGAAGCCATGGGCATCACCCAACCCGCCTTCAGCCGCGCCATCCAGAACCTCGAACAGGCCTTCGGCTGCGCCCTGGTCGATCGCGCCAACAAGTCACTGCGCCCAACTCCCGAGGGGCAGGTGGTACTGCAACACGCCCGTCGCCTGGTGCAAGGCGCGGCGCAGTTGAACAACGAAGTGCTGCAGATGACCAAGCTCGATGCCGGCGAACTGCATTTCGGCAGCGGCCCGGCACTGGCCGTGCGCCTGGTGCCCCAGGCCCTGCAACAGTTCATCGAGCGCCATCCGGGCATCCGCACCGCGCTGCTGGTGGACAACGCCGAACGCCTGGGCCAGGCGCTGCGGCGCGAGCAGATCGAGTTCTTCGTCGATGACGTGCGCACCTTCGAGGCCGACCCGAACTTCCACACCGAACCGCTGACCCCGCGCCCCGGCCTGTTCTTCTGCCGCCCCGGGCACCCATTGCTGGCTAAGGACAGCTTGTCGACCAACGACTTGTTCGCCTATCCCCTGGCCAGTGCATTGCTGGCGCCGGGCGTGCGCAAGCGCCTGGCCAACCTCAGCGGACGCAGCGACTTCACCCCGCACCTGCAAACCGAGCACCTGGCGGTGCTGCGCAGTGTGGTGCTGGCCAGCGACGCCATCGGCACGGCCAGTGAGGAGGCGGTGGCCGTGGACCTGGCCGTCGGCGATCTGGTGCGCCTGCACTGGCGCAACCTGCCGCCAGGCCTGGAGGTGCTCAGCGTCCGCTGCGGGGTGATCAGCCGCAGCGGCTATCGCCTGTCACCGGCGGCACGGGCGATGATCGATACCCTGGTCAGCCTGGATGCTGCCCCATCGCCCGCAGACGCCGGGCATCGACAATCTCCACCTCGCCATAGCCCAGGCGTACCACGCCGGACTGCTCGAAGCTCTTGAGGATCTGGTTGATGGTCTGGCGCGACAGCGACAGCATCAGCGCCAGCTGTTCCTGGGACACCTGCAGCCGCCACTGGGCGACATCGCGCTCGCCGTAGCCTTCGGCCATCTGCAGCAGGCGCTGTGCCACCCGCGGCGCGGCGGACAGCAGGCTCTGCTGCTCCAGGGCAACGAACACCCAGCGCAACTTGTGGCTCATCAGCAAGGCCAGCTCACGCCAATGCACAGGCTCGCGCGCCAGCCACTCGAGCAGCGGCGCCTGGGGGATCCACAGCAGGCGCGTCGGTCCTTCGGCATAGGCGTCATGGGTACGCGGCTGGCCGTCGAAGAGGCTGATCTCGCCGAACCAGTGGGGCGATTCAACCAACGTCAACAACGCCTCCTTGCCCTCGCTGCTGACCGCGCCGACCCGCATCGCCCCCTCGAGCACCGCATACAGGCCACAGGGCGCATCGCCGCGCTGGAACAGGCACTGCCCCGGCGCCAGCTCGCGCGCACGCCCCTGAGCCAGAAGGCTATCCTGAACGGTAGCGGGCAATTGCCGGAACCACTGGCCATGCAGCAGCTGGGTACGCGGATCGTGCATGGCGCCTCGCAAAACGAACTCTGTCGGCCAGGCGACAGACGACGGTGACTGAACGGGGGCAAGCTGCGCTCACCCCTGATGGAGGAACAACAATGAAAAACCTCGTCGAGCACCTGAGTCAATACGCGACCTACCACCGCGACCCGCGCAATATCGCCACCCACTTCATCGGCATTCCGCTGATCGTGCTGGCCGTGGCCATCCTGCTGTCGCGCCCCGGCTGGGAACTGGCCGGCGTCTGGCTGTCGCCGGCGCTGTTGCTGGCGGGCTGGTCGGTGTGGTTCTACCTGCGCCTGGACCTGCGCTTCGGGCTGGTGATGGGCCTGCTGCTAGGGCTGTGCCTGTGGGCCGGCCAGGCGCTGGCCGTACAGAGCACCGGGCTGTGGCTGAGCGCCGGGCTGGGGGCGTTCGTGGTGGGCTGGATCATCCAGTTCGTCGGCCACTGGTACGAGGGGCGCAAGCCAGCGTTCGTCGATGACCTGAGCGGGCTGATCATCGGGCCGCTGTTCGTGGTGGCGGAGCTGGCGTTCATGGCCGGGCTGTGCCCTGAGCTGAAAAAGGCCGTGGAGGCCAATGCCGGGCCGGTGGCCATCCGCCACAAGAAAGCCGCGATCTGACCACAAGAGTCAGGGGCCGCCGCACACCCCAACGCGACACAGCCACTCCCGCAGGCTTGTGCAAACCCTGTGGGAGCGGCCTTGTGTCGCGATGGGCTGCACAGCAGCCCCGGCAATTTCTCAAGTCACCTGGGTGCGCGACTCCACCCCCAGCTCATCCCACACCGACTCGGCCAGGTGGAACGTGGCGTTGGCCGCCGGGATCCCGCAGTAGATCGCGCTCTGCATGATCACCTCCTTGATCTCCTCTCGCGTCACGCCATTATTGGCGGCAGCGCGAAGGTGCAGCTTGAGCTCTTCGTTGCGGTTCATGCCGATCAGCATGGCGATGGTGATCAGGCTGCGGGTATGTCGCGACAACCCCGGGCGCGTCCAGATATCGCCCCAGGCATGCCGGGTGATCATCTCCTGGAACTCGCCGTTGAAGTCATTGAGCTTCTCCAGACTGCGGTCGACATGAGCATCGCCCAGTACCGCGCGGCGCACTTGCATGCCCGCCTCGTAGCGTTGTTTCTCGTCCACGGTGTACTCCTCAGCGGCTCGACAGGAAGTCGAGCACACGGGCGCCGAACGGCGCGCCGATTTCGACATTGGACAGGTGCGCCGCCGCAAACTCGGCGTACTCGGCGCCATGGATGCCGGCCTGCATGAAGCGACCATGCTCGGGGGTGGTCACTGCATCTGCAGTGCCGGCGACGATCAGGGTCGGCACCTGGATGTGGGTGAGCTGGTCACGGAAATCGGCATCGCGCACCGCGGCGCAATTGGCCGCGTAGCCCTCCGGTGAAGTCTGCGCCAGCATCTGGCAGATACGCAGGGTGCGTTCCGGCTCGGCGGCGGCGAACGCCGGGGTGAACCAGCGGGCGATGGACGCATCACGCAGTTCGGCCATGGCCTGCCGGCCCCCCGCGAGCACGGTGGCGATGCGGGTGTTCCACACCTCGTCGTTGGCGATCTTCGCCGCGGTGTTGCACAGGGACAGGCTGAGCAAGCGGTTACCCGCATTGATACCCAGCCACTGACCGATCAGGCCGCCCATGGACAGGCCTATGAAGTGGGCCTTCTCGATATCCAGGGCATCGAGCAGGGTCAGCACGTCGCCGCCCAACTGCTCGATGCTGTAGGGCCCCTCGCTGACCAGCGAACCGCCATGCCCCCGGGTATCGTAGCGCAGCACACGGAAATGTTCGGCCCATGCCGGGATCTGCGCATCCCACATGTGCAGGTCGGTGCCCAGCGAATTGGACAGGACCAACACCGGCGCATCGGCCGGGCCGTCGAGTTGGTAATGCATTTCGCCATCGGCCAGTTGCAGGTGCGCCACAGCAGTCTCCTTTCAGGCAGTGAATCGTTGATGTTCGGCCACGGCGCGCGCCACCCAGACGCGGGCCTGGCCAAGGTAATGGGCCGGGTCGAGCAGGCGGTCGAGTTCGTCGGCGGACAGTTCGGCGCTGACCTGTGGCTCGTCGCCCAGCACGGCACGCAAATGGCGCTCCTCGGCCACGGCGCGCTGGCAGCATTGCTCCAGCAGGTGATGGGCACGCTCGCGCCCCAGGCGCTGGGCGAGCACGATACTGACGGCCTCGGCCAGCACCAGGCCCTGGGTCAGATCCAGGTTGCGGCGCATGCGGGCGGCGTCCACCTCCATGCCCTCGGCGATCAGCTGCGCCTGGCGCAGGGCGCCGGAGACCAGGCAACAGATTTCCGGCAGGGTTTCCCATTCGGCGTGCCACAGGCCGAGGCTACGCTCATGCTCCTGGGGCATCGCGGCGAACAATGTCGAGACCAATCCCGGTACCCGGGTGGCAGCACCGATCAGCACCGCCGCGCCCACCGGGTTACGCTTGTGCGGCATGGTCGAGGACCCGCCCTTGCCCGGCGCAGCGGGCTCGAACAGCTCACCCGCCTCGGTCTGCATCAGCAGGCTGACATCCCGGCCGAACTTCCCCAGGCTGCCGGCGACCAGGCCCAATACCGAGGCAAACTCCACCAGGCGGTCCCGCTGGGTGTGCCACGGCTGTTCGGGCAAGGACAGTTTCAACTGCGCGGCCAGGGCTTCTGCCACCGGCAAGGCCTTGCTGCCCAGCGCCGCCAGGCTGCCCGAAGCGCCGCCAAACTGCAGTACCAGCAGGCGCGGGCGCAGCTCCTTGAGGCGCTGGCGATGACGGGTCAGGGCGCCGAGCACACCGGCCAGTTTCATCCCCAGCGTCACCGGCGTGGCATGCTGCAGCCAGGTACGCCCCACCAGCGGCGTGTCGGCATGTTGCAGGGCCTGACGAGCCAAGGTGTCGGCCAATTTGCCAAGGTCACGGTCGATCAGCGTCAGGGCGTCACGCAGTTGCAGCACCAGGCCGCTGTCCATCGCATCCTGGCTGGTCGCGCCCAAGTGCACGTAGCGCTCGGCCTCGGGCACGCCGCTGGCGACCACCTTGCCCAAAGCCTTGACCAACGGAATCGCCGAGTTGCCAGCGGTGGCGATGGCATCGGCCAAGGCACGCACGTCATAACGCTCGGCCTTGCAGGCCGTCTCGATGGCGGTCACCGCCGTGTGCGGCACTAGACCGGCACCGGCCTCGGCGCGGGCCAAGGCGGCCTCGAAATCGAGCATGCCCTGCAACCGGCCGCGGTCAGAGAAGATCTCGCGCATCGCCGGCGCGGTGAAGTAGGCGTCGAACAGTTGGTTGCTCATGCAACGTCCTTAATGATCGTGATGCAGATACGCCGCCTGCTTGGGCAGGCGCAGGCTGAACAGGAAGGCCACCGCCATCATCGCGGTCACGTACCAGTAGAAGGTGTTCTCCATGCCTAAGGTTTTCAAGCCCAGCGCCACGTATTCGGCCGAGCCGCCAAACACCGCGTTGGCCACCGCGTAGGCCAGCCCCACCCCCAGCGCACGGACCTGCGGCGGGAACATCTCGGCCTTCACCAGGCCGCTGATGGAGGTGTAGAAACTGACGATGCACAGCGCCAGGGTCACCAGCACGAAGGCCATGAACGGACTGCTCACGGTCTTCAGCGCCATCAGCAGCGGCACGGTGAAAATCGTCCCCAGGGCGCCGAACAGGAGCATCGAGTTGCGTCGACCGATACGGTCGGAGAGCATGCCGAACACCGGCTGCAGGATCATGAACAGGAACAGCGCGCCGGTCATGACGTAACTGGCGCTCTTGGCGTTCATGCCGGCGGTGTTGACCAGATACTTCTGCATGTAGGTGGTGAAGGTGTAGAAGATCAGCGAGCCACCGGCGGTGTAGCCCAATACCGTGACAAAGGCGGCGGCATGGTTGCGGAAAAGCCCGCGAATGGTACCGGCCTCCTTGTCCTGGCGAGTCTCGGCACTGCTGGTCTCCTTCAGCGAGCGGCGCAGCATCAGCGAGATCAGCGCGGCGATGGCGCCGACCACGAACGGGATGCGCCAGCCATAAGCACGCAGCTCATCCTCGGTGAGCAGCTGTTGCAGGATCACCACCACCAGCACCGCCAGCAACTGGCCGCCGATCAGGGTGACGTACTGGAACGAAGCGAAGAAGCCGCGCTGACCGCGCAAGGCCACTTCGCTCATGTAGGTGGCGGTGGTGCCGTACTCGCCGCCCACCGACAGGCCCTGGATTAGCCGCGCCAGGAGCAGCAGCGCCGGCGCCCAGGCGCCAATGCTGGCGTAGGTGGGCAGGCAGGCGATGATCAGCGAGCCGCCGCACATCATCAGCACCGAGATCATCAGCGAATTCTTGCGCCCGTGCCGGTCGGCCAGGCGGCCGAAGATCCAGCCACCGATGGGGCGCATCAGAAAGCCCGCGGCGAACACGCCTGCCGTGTTGAGCAACTGCACGGTGGGGTCATCGGAGGGAAAGAAGGCCGGTGCAAAGTAGATCGCGCAGAAGGCGTAGACATAGAAGTCGAACCATTCCACCAGGTTGCCCGAGGAGGCGCCGACGATGGCGAAGATCCGCTTGCTGCGTTCTTCGCCGGTGTAATAGCTGGAAGTCATGGTGTTTTTACTCCTGGGAGGTCACTGCAAAGTCTAGACATACCCAGTAACAATCTCGTTCCACTGTCGGCCCAATCGCGGGGCAAGCCCGCTCCCACGATTGCCCGCGCAATTGCCAGGAAACAGCGTGGGAGCGGGCTTGCCCCGCGATTGGGCCGGTGCCGGTCAAACCCGCTCGATGGCCAACGCCAAGCCCTGACCGACGCCTACGCACATGGTCGCCAACCCCTTGCGCCCACCGCTCCTCTCCAGCTGATGCAACGCCGTCAGCACCAACCGCGCCCCGCTCATCCCCAGCGGATGCCCCAGGGCAATCGCACCGCCGTTAGGGTTGACCTGCGGCGCATCATCCGCCACGCCCAGCTCGCGCAGCACCGCAAGCCCCTGGCTGGCAAACGCCTCGTTGAGCTCGATGACATCGAAATCCGCCACCGCCACACCCAGCCGTTCGGTCAGCTTGCGCACCGCCGGCACCGGGCCGATCCCCATCACCCGTGGCGCCACGCCGGCACTGGCCATGCCCAACACCCGGGCCCGTGGGGTCAGGCCATGTTTCTTCACCGCATCGGCCGAGGCCAGGATCAGTGCGGCGGCGCCATCGTTGACGCCCGATGCATTACCTGCGGTAACCGTCTTGTCCGGGCCATTGACCGGCTTGAGCCTGTTCAGCGCCTCCAGCGTGGTGTCCGGGCGCAGGTGCTCATCCTGCTCGACCACGGTCTCGCCTTTTTTATGGGCGATACGCACCGGCACGATCTCTTCGGCGAAGTAACCAGCAGCCTGCGCGGCGGCAGCCTTTTGCTGGCTGCGCAGGGCGAAGGCGTCCTGGTCGGCGCGCGACACCTGGTAATCGTCAGCGACGTTGTCGGCGGTCTCGGGCATGGCGTCCACGCCATGTTGCGCCTTCATCAACGGATTGACGAAGCGCCAGCCGATGGTGGTGTCCTCGAGCTTCATGTTGCGCGAATAGCCGCTTTCGGCTTTTCCCATCACGAACGGCGCACGGGACATCGACTCGACGCCACCGGCGATGGCCAACTCCATCTCGCCACTGGCGATGGCGCGAAACGCGCTGCCGATGGCGTCCATGCCCGAGGCGCACAGACGATTGAGGGTCACGCCAGGAATGCTCTGCGGCAGGCCGGCCAGCAGCAGCGCCATGCGCGCCACGTTACGGTTGTCCTCGCCGGCCTGGTTGGCGCAACCGAGGAACACTTCGTCGAGCAGCTCCCACTGCACCTGCGGATTGCGCTCGACCAGCGCCTTGAGCGGCACCGCCGCCAGGTCGTCGGCGCGCACGCCGGCCAGAGCGCCACCGAAGCGGCCGATTGGGGTGCGGATGGCGTCGCAAATAAAGACGTCACGCATCAGGCTTCTCCTGCCGTCTGGCCATGGGCGGCGGCGGTGCGCGCTTCGAGGTCGCGCAGGGCGGACAGCTCGACATCGCTGGGTGCCGCGGTCTGCAGCACGTCGTCGGCGAAGCGGATCGCCCAGCCAGTGGCGGCAACGATCTGCTCGCGGGTTACGCCCGGGTGGATCGACGTGACCACGAATTCATGGGTGCCCGCTTCCGGCTCCATGATGCACAGGTCGGTGATGATGCCGACCGGCCCCTCGCCGGGCAGGCCCAGGCGCTTGCGCGAGTCACCGCCTTCACCGTGGCCGACCGAGGTGATGAAATCGAGCTTGTCGACGAAGGCGCGTGGCGACTGCTTGAGGATGATCAGCACCTGCTTGGCGGAACCGGCGATCTCCGGCGCACCACCGGCACCTGGCAGGCGAGTCTTCGGCGCGTGGTAGTCGCCGACCACCGTGGTGTTGATATTGCCGAAGCGGTCGACCTGGGCCGCGCCGAGGAAACCGACGTCGATGCGCCCGCCCTGCAGCCAGTAGCGGAAGATCTCGCCGGTCGGCACCACGGTGTCGGCAGTCTCGGCCAGCTCGCCGTCACCGATGGACAGCGGCAACACACTCGGCTTGGCACCGATCGGGCCGGACTCGTAGATCAGCACGACATCGGGCGACGAGGTCAGGCGCGCCAGATTGGCGGCCTTCGACGGCAAGCCGATGCCGACGAAGCACACGGCACCGTTGCGCAGGCGGCGGGCCGCCGCGACGGTCATCATTTCGGAAGTGGAGTAGCTCATTGCGCGGCCTCCGCGGTGCTGGCCAGCTTGGCCTGGAATTCGGTGAAGTCCCGGGTGCCACGGATGAAGGTGTCGATCCAGGCGGTGAACGACTCGCGGTTGCGGGCGATCGGGTCCCAGGCCTGGTAGAAGCGGTTGTCGCGCTCGTAGTAGCCGTGGGCGTAGGACGGGTGGGCGCCGCCGGGCACCAGGCACACCGCGCTGAGCGCCCAGGTCGGCAGCACGCAGGCATTCATCGGCGCATTCAAGTCATCGACGATCTCCTCGACGGTGACGATGCAGCGCTTGGCCGCCAGGGCCGCTTCCTTCTGCACGCCGAGGATGCCCCACAACAGCACGTTGCCCTTGCGGTCGGCCTTCTGCGCGTGGATCACGGTGACGTCCGGACGCACCGACGGCACAGCGGCGAGCACCTCGCCGGTGAACGGGCAGGTGACGCTCTTGATCAGCGGGTTGACCTTCGGCAGGTCGGAGCCGGCGTAGGCACGCAGCACCGCGAACGGCAGGCCGGAGGCGCCGGCGACATAGGCGTTGGCCAGGTCGGCGTGGCTGTGCTCTTCGATCTCGATGGCGTGCGGCCACTGCTTCTCCACCGCGTCGCGCAGGCGATGCAGCGAACCGACGCCGGGATTGCCACCCCAGGAGAAGATCAGCTTGCGCGCGCAGCCGGCACCGATCAGCTGGTCGTAGATCAGGTCCGGGGTCATGCGCACCAGGGTCAGGTCGCGCTTGCCCTGGCGGATGATCTCGTGACCGGCCGCCGTCGGGATCAGGTGGGTGAAGCCTTCGAGGGCGACGCTGTCGCCGTCCTGGATGAACTGCTTCACAGCCTCGTGAAGCGAGAGGATTGCTGCCATTGGAGACTCCTGGTCAGGTCGAGTCGAGTCAGTGAGCAGCGGGCCATTGCGTCGCTGCGATGGGCCCAGATTACGGAGGCTATCGGGGTGGTTACAATCCGATAATCGCACTTTAGTGCGATTATCGAACAGATTGTTATCTTGCTATTTATGCCCGCCCCTGTCGTCTCAGGTCGCGTCGGCGTGGCTTACCAGCCCCTTGACCACCACCGCCAGGGTGGCCAGCGCCGCCGGCACCAACAGCGCGGTCAGTACCTGCTCGAAGGTCCACCCCAGCCCAAGCAGCGTCGCCCCGCTCCACGCACCGAGAATCGCGCCGAAGCGACCGATCCCGAGCATCCACGACACCCCAGTGGCGCGCCCCTGGGTCGGGTAGAACCGCGCTGCCAGCGAAGGCATGGCCGACTGCGCGCCGTTCACGCACATGCCGGCGACCAGCACCAGCGTGGCCAGCAAGGTAATGTTGCCCAGGCTCTGCCCCACGGCATAGGCGAAAACACCCGCCAGCAGGTAGAAGATGCCGATCACCTTGTGCGGGTTGAAGCGGTCCATCGCCCAACCCACGGCCACCGCACTGAGCACGCCGCCGAACTGGAACAATGCGCCGATGAAGGCAGCCTGCTCCATGCTCGCGCCGCTGTCACGCATCAGGGTCGGCAGCCAGCTGGTCAGCAGGTAGACGATCACCAGCCCCATGAAGTAGGTCAGCCACAGCAGCACGGTGCCCAGGCCATAGGTGCCCGAGAAGATCACCGCGAACACGTTGCGCGTCGCCACCACCTTGTGCTCAGGCACACTGAAGCTCGCAGCCTGGGCCACCAGGGCCGGGGCAATCGGCGCCAGGGTCCGGCGCACCTTCTCGGTGCCACGATTGCGCACCACCAGGAACCGCGCCGACTCCGGCAACCAGACCAACAACACCAGCGCCAGCAGCAACGGCAGCACCCCGCCGATCACCAGCAGGCTATGCCAGCCGTAGGCCGGGATCAGCTTGGCCGAGATGAAACCACCCCCGGCCATGCCCAGGTTGAAGCCACAGAACATGCTGGTCACCAGCAGCGACTTGAGCCGTTCCGGGGTGTACTCGGAAAGCAAGGTAGTGGCATTGGGCATGCCCGCCCCCAGGCCCAGGCCGGTCAAAAAGCGCAGCACCAGCAACTGGTCGACATTGCTGGCGTAGGCCGAGGCCAGGCTGAAACCGCCGAACACCAGCACCGCCCCCACCAGCACGCCCTTGCGCCCGAAGCGGTCGGCCAACGGCCCGGACCCAAGGGCACCGAACACCATGCCGATCAGCGCGGCGCTCATCACCGGGCCGAGGCTGGCGCGGTCGATGCCCCATTCCTGGGATAGCGCCGGGGCGATGAAGCCCATGGCGGCGGTGTCCAGGCCGTCGAGGAAGACGATCAGGAAGCACAGGATCACCACCCGCCATTGATAGCGAGACAGCGGTTGGTCGTTGATGAGAGACTGGACATCGAGGCAGTTGCCGACAGCGGATTGTGGCTTGTTCATTGTTGTTATCCGGGAGTTGGGCACAGGCAGGCTACCGCGCATCGCTGATACGCAGGAGCAGGAAACGTTGGATACGACGGCCTGGGATCAGCCGGGCAGCAGCACTGCGCGCGGGTGTGGCCGCGACAGCAAAGGGACGGTCTTCATGGGGGATGCCCTCGGGCCTGTTGTTATTGTCCGGTCGGCGAAGCCGACTCGTGCGACAGACATTAATCAGCAGGCGTGGGTGGCGCAATTCGTCGGGAACGACACTGTGCGTTTATCGAACAGGAAACGGCAGCGCCGGTTCGACAGCTCAGCCCACATGGTATGAAAGCCCGTCTGCCGCCGATGGGGCGCAATGCGCCCTGACGTTGTTCAGCCAAACAACTGGTGACACAGGTCCCGGCTGGCCGCCAGCAGGATCGGCAGGAAACGTTGCTCCAGTTCGCCACGGCTGACCCGACCGACATGGGTGCTCACGTTCAACGCCGCCAGCACCTGCCCGGAGGCGTCATAGATCGGCACGGCAATCGAACGCAACCCCTGCTCCAGTTCCTGGTCGACCACGCACCAACCCTGCTCGCGCACCTGCTGGATGCAGGCGAACAACGATTCAGGGTCGTGCAGTGTACGGCTGGTCCGCGCCTTGAGGTCCGCCCTATCCAGATATTCGTGCAGGCTGGCATCGTCGAGCGCCGCCAAGAGGATGCGCCCCATCGAGGTGCAATAGGCCGGCAACCGCCCACCGACGGACAGGTCGACCGAGATCAACCGTTCGACCGTGGCCGAGCGCGCTATATAAAGAATGTCGTCGCCTTCCAGCGTGGCCATGTTGGCCGCTTCGTGCAGCTGGTCGCTGATCCGGTCGAGGTAGGGCTGTGCCGATACCGCCAACGGCGTCGACGACAGGTAGGCATGGCCAAGGGTCAACACCTTGGGCAACAGCGAATAAGTACGCCCGTCAGTGGTCGCGTAACCCAGCTTCATCAAAGTATGCAGACAACGCCGGACCGCCGCCCGGGGTATTTCCGTGCGGTGGCTGATCTGCGCGATGGTCAGGTGTCGCTTGCGCTCCTGGAACGCCTGGATCACTGCCAGCCCACGGGCCAGGGAAGTCATGAAGTCCGGGTCGCCGGTGAAGGCCTGAATGCGCTTGGCCGCGGACGCCACGATCGGCGGTGCCAGGGCGGGGCTGGTACTGCGCGTGGGCTCGTTTGCTGGCGGCGCGCTGGTTTCTTCGCTCATGGACATGCCTCAAAAAATCGCTACCTCGTGCGATTATCGAACGAACGGCCGATAATCGCAATTGACCGCTGACACGTTTGCTTATACCTTTCCCCTGCCACATGTGGCTTCTTTGGAGAGACTGGTCAGGTACCCACCGTAGAAGTCCCAGGCAGCGGCCTCGCCTCCTAGCGAGGCCGTTTTCATTTCTGACAGCGAACGGTCAAAGTGGCCCCCTGACAAGTGGAACTTTCAGCACGCCAATCAGGCCAAAACTTTGGCTGGCCAGAATAACTTCCGGTCTATTGTCAATGACGCATAAAGAACGATAGCCTTCGAATTGACGATTGCTATAATCGGCACTGTTGATTGCCAGTGCTGTATAACGGATCCAATCGATAAACTTTCGTTGCCTTCCTGACGCCAGCCCGCTGCTTGAGCAGTGGTGTGTCGTGTGGTGCACGGCAGGTCGCCCTCCCACGCCCAGTCATTCCAAGTGCAACGATGTGTACGCGCTGCCTGTATGTCCACATTCAGCATGTGTATTTAACGGCCAACGCCCAACTTAAACTATTCAGGTATGACTGTGACGAAAGAAGAACTGCGCGCCGAACTCGAGCGCCAGGCTGAACGTTACAAGGATGTTTACGGTGGTGAAGTCACCACCTATGCCGCACAACCCGACCCGGAACGCAAACCCTGGCGTAAACGTGCCAGCATTCTCGACCAGGCCTTCGCCCAGGAGATCGAGAAGATCGAAAAGGAACTGCGCAGCGACGGCGATTGAAGCTGAGCGATGCTATAGCGCCATCACCTTATGGCGATTGCAGCGAGGCATCCTGGACAAAATTGCTCGATATGAAATGGAATCACACAAATTTCATACAAGCGTTTTAATTGCGGACAACTTGCCTAAATCGTCTCAAATCGCTGATTTTTCTGAAATTTATCGATTTTTTACGGCATTTTTTCGCAACAGCCCACTCGCACGACGCGTGGATGGGGTCGACATTCCCCTGCCATCGGTCAGTGGCGGGTGCATCGATTGCAATGGTTTTCTGGCATAATCCGCCCCCCCTAAGACCGCCAGACAACCTTCATGATCGATTTATTCAGCGGACTGGATGCCTGGGTTATCGTGAGCCTGACGCTCGCTCTGACCTTCGTGCTCGCATTCGAGTTCATCAATGGCTTTCATGACACCGCCAACGCGGTAGCCACTGTCATCTATACCAAGGCCATGCCACCGCACCTGGCCGTGTTCTTCTCCGGGGTGTTCAACTTCCTCGGCGTTCTGCTCGGCGGTGTCGGGGTGGCCTACGCCATCGTCCACCTGCTTCCGGTCGAACTGCTGATCAACGTGAACACCGGCCACGGCCTGGCCATGGTCTTCTCGCTGCTGGCTGCCGCCATCACCTGGAACCTGGGCACCTGGTACTTCGGTATCCCGGCCTCCAGCTCGCACACCCTGATCGGCTCGATCCTCGGTGTCGGCCTGGCCAACGCCCTGCTCAGCGACATTCCACTGGGCGACGGCGTCAACTGGCAGAAGGCGATCGACATCGGCATGTCCCTGGTGCTTTCGCCCATGGCCGGCTTCGCTGTCGCCGCCCTGCTGCTGATCGGCCTGAAATGGTGGCGTCCGCTGTCGAAGATGCACAAGACCCCGGACCAGCGCCGCAAGCTCGACGACAAGAAGCACCCGCCGTTCTGGAACCGCCTGGTGCTGGTGATCTCGGCCATGGGCGTGAGCTTCGTGCACGGCTCCAACGATGGCCAGAAAGGCATCGGCCTGATCATGCTGGTACTGATCGGCATCGTCCCCGCCAAGTTCGTCCTCGACCTGAACAGCACCACCTACCAGATCGAGCGTACCCGTGACGCCACCCTGCACCTGAGCCAGTTCTACCAGCGCAACGCCGCCACCCTGGGCGAGTTCCTGGCGCTGGGCAAGGCGCAAGCGAGCGACCTGCCGGAGCAGTTCAGCTGCAATCCACAGCAGACCGAGCCAACCATCGCCGCGCTGCAATCGTCGCTGGCCGGCGTGACCGACTACCGCGCCCTGAGCGCCGAGAAGCGCGTCGAAGTACGTCGCTACCTGCTGTGCCTGGACGACACGGCGAAGAAGGTCGGCAAGCTGCCGGGCCTGCAGGCCCGTGAAAAGGCCGACCTGGAGAAACTGCGCAAGGACCTGACCGCCACCACCGAGTACGCACCGTTCTGGGTGATCGTCGCCGTCGCTCTGGCCCTGGGCCTGGGCACCATGGTCGGCTGGAAACGCGTGGTACTGACTGTCGGCGAGAAGATCGGCAAGCAGGGCATGACCTATGCCCAGGGCATGTCGGCCCAGATCACCGCGGCCTGCGCCATCGGCATGGCCAACGTGTTCAGCCTGCCGGTGTCCACCACCCACGTGCTGTCGTCGGGTGTCGCCGGTACCATGGTCGCCAACAAGAGCGGCCTGCAGGGCGGCACCGTGAAGACCATTCTGCTGGCCTGGGTGCTCACCCTGCCGGCAACGATGGGCCTGGCGGCTGGCCTGTTCTGGCTGGCCACCAAGGCGATTGGCTGAGTGCTGATGCAGTACTGAAAAAGGCGCCTTTGCAGGGCGCCTTTTTCATATCCGTCATTCGAGGCCTATCGCGGGGTAACGGGTTTAACGTTTCTTCCCGCCCAGCAACGATCCCATCAAACCACGCACCAACTGCCGCCCCAACTGATTGGCCGCCTGGCGCACCGCTGACTTGATGGCCTGCCCCGCCGCGCTCTGCAGAAACTCGCCGGCCTTGTCGGCGAAGCTGTCCTCGTCGGCCTTGGCCTGGGGCGCGGGCTCCACCGGCTCGCCCTTGCGCTGGGTCAGCATTTCATAGGCCGACTCACGGTCCACCGGCTTGTCATAGCGCCCTGCCAGCGGCGATGCCGCGATCAGTGCCTGCCGCTCTGCTGCGCTCAATGGCCCGATCCGCGACTGCGGTGGCGCGACCAGCACCCGCTGGACCATGGCCGGCGTACCCTTCTCCTCCAACGTCCCGACCAGCGCCTCACCAATGCCCAGCTCGGTCAACACCGCCAGGCTGTCGAACGCCGGATTGGGACGGAAACCATCGGCCACCGCGCGCAGCGACTTCTGCTCCTTGGCGGTGAATGCCCGCAGGCCATGCTGGATGCGCAATCCCAACTGAGCCAGTACCGCATCCGGCAGGTCGCCCGGTGACTGGGTGACGAAATACACCCCCACGCCCTTGGAGCGGATCAACCGCACCACCTGCTCCAGGCGGTCCTGCAATGCCTTGGGGGTGCCGTTGAACAGCAGGTGCGCTTCGTCGAAGAACAGTGCCAGCACCGGCTTGTCGGCATCGCCACGCTCCGGCAACTGCTCGAACAGCTCGGCCAGCAGCCACAACAGGAAGGTCGCGTAGACCTTGGGCGCGTCATGCACCAGGCGGCTGGCATCGAGCAGGTGAATACGCCCGCGACCATCGCCTTCGGGGCGCAGCAGGTCCTGCAGTTGCAGCGCCGGCTCGCCGAACAGCGCCTCGGCGCCCTGCTGTTCCAGGGTCGCCAGCCGGCGCAGCAAGGCCTGCGTGGAAGCGCCGGTCATCAAGGCGCTGTCCTCGCCCAGCAGCTGCGGGTTGTCCTTCAGGTGCGCGAGCAGGGCCTTGAGGTCTTTCAGGTCGAGCAGCAGCAGGCCTTCGCGATCGGCCACCTTGAACGCCGCATACAAGGCGGCCTGCTGGCTGTCGGTGAGCTCCAGCAGGTTGCCCAGCAACAACGGTCCCATTTCGCTCAAGGTAGTGCGCAATGGATGCCCCGATTGCCCCGCGATATCCCAAAGACTTACCGGATAAGCCTGGGGCGTGTGGTTCAGCCAGGGCATGCCGGCGATCCGCTCGGCCACCTTGCCCTGGGGCGCCCCCGCCGCGCCCAGGCCGCACAGGTCGCCCTTCACATCTGCGGCGAATACCGCGACCCCGGCATCGCTGAACAGTTCGGCCAGATGTTGCAGGGTGACCGTCTTGCCGGTGCCGGTGGCCCCGGCCACCAGGCCGTGCCGGTTGGCCAGTCGCATGGACTGGGACACCGGCTGACCATCGGGACCTGCTCCTACTACCATTCGTAAGAAATCCGACATCTTCTTTCATCCCCTGCTCAAGTTCTGACGCGTGACAGCCGATATTTCAAATTGATTCTTCCAGAAAGACAGTAACAACCCGAAAAGGACCCACGGGAATTGTTGCACTGTTTTCCAGCCGTGCTTTGTGCGAACGACCCGATAAAAAACCTTAGCGGACGCGATCACGTTATGAATAAAAGCCTTCGTTTCAGCCATAAGATTCTTCTGGCGGCATCACTGATCGTGATACTCGCCTTCAGCCTCTTCACCCTTTACAACGACTACCTCCAGCGTAACGCCATTCGCGAAGACCTGGAGAACTACCTGGCTGAGATGGGCGAGTCCACCTCCACCAATATCCGCAACCTGTTCGAAGGGCGCATCAAGCTGGTCGAGAACGTCGCCCAGAATATTGCCCAGTACCCACAGAACACCGGTACCCTGCTGGGCCAGAACGCCCTCACCTCGAGCTTCCAGACCATCTATCTGGGCCAGCCCGACGGCACCTTCACCGTGCGCCCGGACACCAAGATGCCCGACGGCTATGACCCGCGCGTGCGTCCTTGGTACAAGGACGGCCTGAACGCCAATGGCACGATCCTCACCGAACCCTATATCGACATGGCCACCAATGAGCTGGTCATTTCGATCATCAGCACCGCCTCGCGCTCGGTCGGCGTGGTCGGCGGCGACCTGGCCCTCGACGGACTGGTGCAGATCATCAACTCGCTGAACTTCGGCGGCATGGGCTACGCGTTTCTGGTCAACGACCAGGGCAAGATCCTGGTGCACCCGGACAAGAACCTGGTGATGAAGTCGCTGTCGGACCTGTTCCCGCAGAACACGCCCAGGCTGTCCAGCAACCTGACCGAAGTGACGCTCAACGGCGAAACCCGCCTGCTCACCTTCACCCCGGTCAAGGGCCTGCCGTCGGCCAACTGGTACATCGGCCTGTCGGTGGACAAGGACAAGGCCTTCTCGATGCTCAGCACCTTCCGCACTTCGGCGGTGATCGCCACCCTGGTGGCGGTGGTGATCATCATCGCCCTGCTCGGCCTGCTGATCCGCGTGCTGATGCAGCCACTGCACACCATGACTCGCGCCATGTCGAACATCGCCGAGGGTGAAGGCGACCTGACCCGCCGCCTGGAAATCCACAACCACGACGAGTTCGGCATCCTCGGTACCGCCTTCAACCGCTTCGTCGAGCGTATCCATGGTTCGATCCGCGAGGTGTCCTCGGCCACCGAGCAAGTCAACGAAGTGGCGCTGCGGGTCATCAGCGCCTCGAATTCGTCGATGAGCAACTCCGACGAGCAGTCCAACCGCACCAACAGCGTCGCCGCCGCCATCAACCAGCTCGGCGCCGCCGCCCAGGAAATCGCCGGCAACGCCGCCCAGGCCTCGCAGCATGCCAGCTCCGCGCGGCTGCTGGCCGAGGAAGGCCAGCAGGTGGTGCAACGCAACATCGATGCGATGAACCGCCTGTCGGACCTGATCGTCACCTCCAGCGAGCATATCGAGACGCTGAACAACAAGACCGTCAACATTGGCCAGATCCTCGAGGTGATCACCAGCATTTCCCAGCAGACCAACCTGCTCGCCCTCAACGCCGCCATCGAGGCTGCCCGCGCCGGCGAGGCAGGACGTGGCTTTGCCGTGGTCGCCGACGAGGTGCGCAACCTGGCACACCGCACCCAGGAGTCGGCGCAACAGGTGCAGACCATGATCGAGGAGCTGCAGGTCGGCGCCCGCGAGTCGGTCGACACCATGGGCCAGAGCCAGCGTCATAGCCAGGACAGCATGGAGATCGCCAACCAGGCCGGTGAACGCCTGGGCAGCGTCACCCAGCGCATCGGCGAGATCGACGGCATGAACCAGTCAGTGGCTACCGCCACCGAAGAGCAGACCGCCGTGGTCGACTCGATCAACATGGATATCAACGAGATCAACATGCTCAACCAGGAAGGCGTCGAGAACCTGCAGGCCACCCTGCGCGCCTGCTCGGACCTCGAGCAACAGGCCGGCCGCCTCAAGCAACTGGTCGGCAGCTTCCGCATCTGACCTGCCGCCCGCTCCCGTCATGGGAGCGGGCTTGCCCCGCGACAGGACGCTCCGCCAAATCCCGATCGAACAAACTATCCTTCAGACAGGTCAACCCTCAGGCGCGTCATCGCCGGTTCATTACCGCCGGATGACACACTCGAGGACGATCCCGGAGGGATGCTGATCGTGCACATCGCCGACATCACCATGTTCTACGCCCCGGCCAGCGGCGGCGTGCGAACCTATCTTGATGCCAAACACCGCCGCCTCGACGCCATGCCCGGCGTTCGCCACAGCCTGCTGATTCCCGGTGCCAATGCCAGCCATGTCGATGGTGTCTACCACGTACCGGCCCCGCCCCTGCCCTTCGGCAATGGCTACCGCTTCCCGGTGCGCCTGGCGCCCTGGTGCAAGGAACTGCGCCGCCTGCAGCCCGACCTGATCGAGGTCGGTGACCCCTACCTCACCGCCTGGGCAGCCCTCGAGGCGCGGCGCAAGCTCGATGTGCCGGTGATCGGCTTCTATCATTCCGACCTGCCCTTGCTGGTGAGCAACCGCATGGGCAACTGGTTCACCCCCAATGTCGAGGCCTACGTCAGCAAGCTCTACGGGCATTTCGACCGAGTCCTGGCGCCCAGCCAGGTAATGGCCGACAAGTTGCGCCGGCTGGGCGTTGAGAATGTGCACGTGCAGCGCCTGGGTGTGGACTTGGCGCTGTTCAACCCCGACCGGCACGACCCCGGCCTGCGTGCAGAGATGGGCATCGCCGACGACCGTCGCCTGCTGGTGTTCGCCGGTCGCGGCTCACGGGAAAAGAACCTGCCGGTGCTGCTCGACTGCATGCAAGCGCTCGGCCAGCCCTACCACCTGCTGCTGGTGGGCTCGAACATGCCGGCCAACGTGCCGGGCAATGTCAGCGTGATCGACCACTTCTGCCCGCCCACGCAGATCGCACGACTGCTGGCCAGCGCCGACCTTCTGGTGCATGCCGGTGACCAGGAGACCTTCGGTCTGGTGATACTCGAGGCCATGGCCAGCGCGACGCCCGTGGTGGCCGTGCGTGCCGGCGCCTTTAGCGAGATCGTCGACGGGCACTGCGGCCGGCTGTGTCCACCCAACAATGGCCAAGCCATGGCCGAAGCTGTGCGCGAGGCGTTCGACAGCGGTGTGGACCAGCTGGGCCGTCAGGCGCGCCAGCATGTGGAGCGCCATTACAGTTGGGACACCGTGGTCAACGGTTTGCTCCAGCATTACCAGGCAGTGCTCGGCCACCCACTGACGGTGCGCGCCCATGGCTGAGGGCCAGACCGCCACGCGCAGCCTGATGCTGGTGCTGCACGATGTCGCGCCAGAAACCTGGCCGGACTACCAGCCCTTTGTCCAGGCCATCGACGCACTGGGCGGGGTGCCTATGACCTGGCTGGTGGTGCCGGATTTCCACCATCGCAATCCACTGACGCGTTCTCCTACCTTTTGCCGACTGCTCGAGCGGCGCCTGGCCCAAGGTGACGAGCTGGCCTTGCATGGCTACTACCACGCCGACGATGGCCCGCCACCGCGCGGACCGGGCGAATACTTCATGCGCCGGATCTATACCCACGAAGGCGAGTTCCATGGGCTGGACCAGGCAGATGCCCTGCAGCGCCTGCAGGCGGGGCTGGCACTGTTCGAGAAACAGGGCTGGCCGGTGGCGGGTTTCGTCGCTCCCGCCTGGTTGATGAGCGAAGGTACGCGCCAGGCATTGCGGGCGTTGCCGCTGCGCTATACCAGTTCACCGCGCCATCTCTACCGACTGCCGGATTTCACCGCCTTCGATGCCCCGGGGCTGGTATGGAGCGCACGCAGCGCTTGGCGCCGCGGCCTGTCGAGGGTGGTCAGCGACTGGCAGTGCCGCCGCTGGCGCGAAGCCGACACCCTGCGCCTGGGCCTGCATCCGGTCGACATGCGCCACGCCAGCGCACGCAATTACTGGCTCGACACCCTGCACCGGTTGCTGGCCCAAGGCCGTGAGCCACTGACCAAGTCCGCCTGGCTGGGGCGCCAGGCCGCCCCATGAAGCGCCTGGGCTGGTTGGCCCTGGCACTGCTGCTGGCAATGCTGGTGCCCACCCTGCTCGGCGGCAGCGACCTGCTCCCGCGCCTGCGCGCGTTCGACGCCGGGCTGATGCTGTTGCTGCTGGCCATGATCCTGCTGTGCTGGATCCTCAATGCCGCCCGTCTGCGCCTGCTGCTGGGTGAGCAGAGCACGCAGGTGGGACGCATGCACAGCCTGGGCGTGGTGATGGCCACAGAGTTTGCCATCTGCACCACCCCCGGCGGGAGCGGTGGCCCGTTGACCCTGATGACACTGCTGGCCCGCGCGCGCATCGCGCCATCGCGCAGTGGCGCGGTGTTCGCCATGGACCAATTGAACGACCTGCTGTTCTTCTTCTGTGCGATGCTGGCGATTGCCGCCTATGCCCTGTTCCACCGCCTCGGTCATAGCCAGGCGCAGATGCTGCTGGGCAGCGCCCTGCTGCTGTGCGCCGCACTTGCGGGGATTTTCCTGCTGCTGCGCTATCGACGCGCGGTGATGCGCGGCAACGGTCGGTTGTTGCTTCGCCTGGGCATCGCGCCGGAACGCCGACGGCGCTGGGCGCGCAAGCTGCTGCGCTTTGTCCACGCACTGAGCGAAACCTGGAGCATGCCCAGGCGCACACTGGCGCTGGTGTTCATCCTCACCTGCGCGCACTGGTGCCTGCGCTATAGCGTGCTGTATCTGGCGTTGCGGGGATTGGGGGTGGACCTGGCGTGGATTGCCAGTTTCCTGGTGCAGATGCTCTCGCTCAGTGCCGGGCAGTTCAGCCTGTTGCCAGGCGGTGCCGGTGCGGCGGAGCTGACCTCGGCGACCTTGCTGTCACCGCTGGTGGGCAGTTCGACGGCAGCCGCGGCGATCCTGATCTGGCGCGCGGTTACCTATTACTTCTATCTGCTGGCGGGAGGGCCGGTGTTCCTGTTCCTGCTGGTGCGTCCACGGCAGGCGCAGTGTCACCAGACGGGTTGAGTCGTCCCCAGAGCTCGGCGGCACCGGGAAACTCGGTGCCGTCCTCGCCGCTCAACGCCTCGGGATCGAAGCGGGCCAGGCAGCCTTCGCCCAAGGTCGCTGGCGCCGAGGCGCCGGCCTTGTCACGCGGATCTGCCATGCCTGAGCCCTCGTCTCAGTTGAACACCACGGTCTTGTTGCCATGCACCAGCACGCGGTCTTCCAGGTGGTAGCGCAGGCCACGGGCCAGGACCATCTTTTCCACGTCACGGCCAAAGCGCACCATGTCCTCGATGCTGTCGGCGTGACTGACACGCACCACGTCCTGCTCGATGATCGGGCCGGCGTCCAACTCCTCGGTCACGTAGTGGCAGGTCGCGCCGATCAGCTTCACGCCGCGCAGCGCCGCCTGGTGGTACGGCTTGGCACCCACGAACGAGGGCAGGAAACTGTGGTGGATGTTGATGACCTTTTCGGCGTATTCCTGGCACAGCTGCGGCGGCAGGATCTGCATGTAGCGCGCCAGCACCACGGCATCGGCGCCGTATTCGGCGACCAGGCGCGAGACCTCGGCGAACGCCGGCTGCTTGTCCTTCGGATCGACCGGCACATGGTGGAACGGAATGCCGTGCCACTCGACCATGCTGCGCAGGTCATTGTGGTTGGAGATCACGCAGGGAATCTCGCAGTCCAGCTCATCGGTGTGCCAGCGGTGCAGCAGGTCGGCCAGGCAGTGCGATTCGCGGCTGGCCATCAGCACCACGCGCTTCTTCTGCGCCGAGTCGGTGATCCGCCAGGTCATGGAGAACTCTTCGGCGATTGGGGCGAACGCCTCACGGAAAGCCTCGATACCGAACGGCAGGGACTCGGCGCGGATCTCATGGCGCATGAAGAACCAACCGCTCTGCTCGTCGGAGTGGTGGCTGGCTTCATTGATCCAGCCATTGTAGAGGGCCAGGAAATTACTGACTTTTGCCACGATGCCGACACGGTCGGGGCAGGCAATCACCAGTCGATAGGTGCGCATGAGGGAGACTCCAGAACTTCGCAAAGGCGCATATTCTAGCGACCTGCCGGGAAAAACGCAGTAAGCATCTACGCCTCTGCGCCCTCACGCTCAAGGACACCGTCGCACACGCCTATTCCCTTCATCCCAAGGGGAAATGGCCAGAGGCCCAGACAAATTGTAAATTTTTCTTAACCTAATGACTGCGCTGTCAGTGCCTACTATTAAATGAGTGATCAATATTAAATTGTTTACTTGAGAGTTTCGCCTGTCTATTATTGCCTCACTGTCTCTCTCTGAACATGCATTAAGGAACACACCATGTCCCTGATCAACGAATACCGCGCCACCGAAGAAGCCATCAAAGAACTTCAAGCCCGCCTGGCCAACCTGTCGCAAGACGGCAAGCTGCAAAAAGAGCTGGAGTTCGAAAAGAAACTGCGCGAGCTGATGGCCGAAAACGGCAAGTCGCTGCGTGACGTGATCGCCCTGCTCGATCCCGAAAGCAAACTGAGCAAAGCCCCGCGTGGCGCAGTCAAGACCACTGGCACCAAGCGTGCGCGCAAGGTCAAGCAATACAAGAACCCGCACAACGGCGAGGTTATTGAAACCAAGGGTGGCAATCACAAGACCCTGAAAGAGTGGAAAGCCAAGTGGGGCGGCGACGTCGTCGAAAGCTGGGCTACCCTGCTGGATTGATTCGCCTGATAGGCGCATTGGTTTCAACATTAAAAACGCCGGCACTTGCCGGCGTTTTTTGTTTATCTGCACATTTCAAAGCTGGTACTGCACTTTCAGTTGCCGGACATGAGCTTGCCAAGCCTCCAGCACCTGCCGTCCCGCTTCGCTGGCGTCGGCCCAACTGCCCTGGCATGCTTGCTCGAAGTCCGCCAGGGTATTAGGCGCACCGTAAGTAGGATCAGTAAGCCGCTGCTGACAGAATCCATACCAACGGGCGTGCTCCTGTTCATCAAGGGTGTCGGAAAAGTTTCGCGCGCGATAGCGGAACAGCAGTTCCGGCAGCCGCGGATCATCGAACATCCAGTGCCCATGTGCCAATTGCGCCGGATCCACACGCCGCACTTGTTCACTCAGGCGCTTGTCGCGGTCACCGAGAAAACCGTCATACAACTGTTGCTCCGGATCTTCGCTGGGGGCAAAGCCTTCTTCCTGATAAATGATGTCCAGCTTGTCTCCCCAAATGGCCTGCTGATTGGCCAACTGCTCCGCCTTTACCTGCAATGCCGACAACTCGAGCCCCAGGCGTTGTTGGTCGTCCGGGCGCAGTACCGACAGTGGCGCCACTACCGGACAGCGGTTGATATGCACCAACTTCAGCGGCACCGGTAGTTCGCCCTGGGTCATCTCTTCGTGCCGCGTATACAGCCGCTGGCGCAAGGCCTCTGCACTTTCCTGGAGCAGCGGCGAAGCATCTTGTTGCAAGTCGCAGACAATCAGCGCGTTGCGGTTACGCGGATGCCAGGCCAATGGCAGCACCACGCCGATATAGTTGCGCTGGGCCGAGAAACGCCCGGAGACATGTACCAGGGGCTGTAACAGTCGAACCTGCTCCATGACCTTGTGTTTGCTGCGCAACTGGAACAACCAGTCATACAATCGCGGCTGTTTCTCACGAATCAAGCGAGCCAGGGCAATGGTCGCCCGCACGTCGGAAAGCGCCTCGTGGGCATGGCCATGGTCGATGCCATTGGCCTGGCTCAGCAGTTCCAGGCGCAGACTGGTGCGCCCGTCCTGCTGTGGCCAGACAATCCCCTCGGGGCGCAGCGCATAGGCGGTACGGACCACGTCGATCAGGTCCCAGCGGCTGTTGCCGCCCTGCCATTCCCGGGCGTAGGGGTCGAAGAAGTTGCGATAGAGGCTGTAGCGCGTGACCTCATCATCAAAACGCAAGGTGTTGTAGCCCGCGCCGCAGGTACCGGGGCGAGCCAGCTGATCGTGCACCCGGGTCATGAACTCGGCTTCGCACAGGCCCTGGTCGGCCAGCTGCCGGGGAGTGATGCCGGTCACCAGGCAGGCCGCCGGGTGCGGCAGGATATCGTCTGAGGGACGGCAGTAGAGGCTGATCGGCGCCTCGATCTCGTTGAGGTCGAGGTCGGTACGCACGCCGGCCACCTGCAGCGGGCGGTCGCTGCGCGGATTGATGCCGGTGGTTTCGTAGTCGTGCCAGAAAATGCTGGAGCTCACGGGGTCTTCCTGTATCGAGGTCGACCAGAGTCTAACGGCACGTGGGAGGGCTGGGCCAGCCTCAGGCGGAGGCGTTCATGGGACGGAAGCTGAAGAAGTCGCGCAGGGTGCGGACAAACTCATCGTATTCCTGCGGTGCCTGCAGCAGCATGAAACCGGCATCGAAATGCCCCGGCGTCTCATCTTCGCGGCACCACAGGCAACTGGCCGTCAGGTTGATGAACTGCAGGCCACCGCCGGCGAGGGGCACCCGCAGCTGCAACTCGAAGTCGGGCCCCACCAGCACCGGCAACTGGCTGATCAGCATCAGGCCATCTTCCGAAGCGTTGCCCAGATAACCGATCTGCTGGTCGGTGCAGCGGTTGAACACCTTGAGCACGCAAGGCAGTTGATGACGTTGTATGTGTCGCTCGATAAACATGATCGCAGTGAAGTCCTGTACCTGGAGCCAGGAAGACAAGGTACTGGCGATGATCGTTACAACTCTTTAACAGATTAGCCCAGTCCGACGGACGGACTACATGAAATCATCGACACCTTGGGATTAACGCCAAGGTGTAGTCTTCACCGGATTGGCCACCGCCGCCTCGCTGCCACGCAGGTAGCCGAGCTTATCCAGCGTCTGCAGACGGGCCTGGGCACGGTAGGCGTACTCGTTGCGTGGGTACTGCTGGATCAGGTACTGATAGGTCTGCGCCGCATCGACGTAGAGCTTCTGCCGCTCCAGGCACTGGCCACGCAACAGCGACACTTCCGGGTGGATGAACGGACGGGCGCGGCTGGTGCGGTCGACCTGTGACAGCTCCAGCATGACTTTCGCGCAATCGCCACGATCGTAGGCGCGATAGGCATTGTTCAAATGGTGGTCCATGGACCAACGGGTGCAGCCGACGACACTGGCCGCCATGGTCAAAACGATCAGGGTGCGCATGGGAATTCTCCTTTGATGGGCAGTGTATCGGCCTTTCACGACAAATCTTCACCGCCTTTTGCAAGCATACCCGCGCCGTTCAAATGCAACCCTGCTTCGTGTGCGGGTAGTGCAACGGAACAATGACTACAGCGCAATTGAGGAGTAGCCTTTCGCTGCGCTTCACTATAGGAGTCTGTGCATGACCATCCGCCGTACCAAAATCGTCGCCACCCTTGGCCCCGCCAGCAACTCGCCGGAAGTGATCGAACAGCTGATCCTCGCCGGCCTGGACGTGGCACGCCTGAACTTCTCCCACGGCACCCCGGACGAGCACAAGGCCCGCGCCCGCCTGATCCGTGACATCGCCGCCAAGAACGGCCGCCATGTCGCGCTGCTGGGCGACCTGCAGGGTCCGAAGATCCGCATCGCCAAGTTCGCCAACAAGCGCATCGAACTGAAAGTCGGTGACACGTTCACCTTCTCCACCGCCCACCCGCTGACCGAAGGCAACCAGGATATCGTCGGCATCGACTACCCCGACCTGGTCAAGGACTGCGGCGTCGGTGACGAACTGCTGCTCGACGACGGCCGTGTGGTCATGCGTGTCGAAACCGCAACCGCCGATGCCCTGCACTGCGTGGTCATCATCGGTGGCCCGCTGTCCGACCACAAAGGCATCAACCGCAAGGGTGGCGGCCTGACCGCGCCGGCCCTGACCGAAAAAGACAAGGCCGACATCAAGCTGGCCGCGGAAATGGACCTGGACTACCTGGCCGTGTCGTTCCCGCGTGACGCCAGCGACATGGAGTACGCGCGCAAGCTGCGTGACGAAGCCGGCGGCAGCGCCTGGCTGGTGGCCAAGATCGAACGCGCCGAAGCGGTCGCCGACGACGAGACCCTCGACCAGCTGATTCTCGCTTCCGACGCCGTCATGGTTGCCCGTGGCGACCTGGGCGTGGAAATCGGCGACGCCGAGCTGATCGCCATCCAGAAGAAGATCATCCAGCACGCCCGCCGCAACAACAAGGCGGTGATCGTGGCGACCCAGATGATGGAGTCGATGATCCAGAACCCGATGCCGACCCGCGCCGAAGTGTCCGACGTGGCCAACGCCGTGCTGGACAACACCGACGCGGTGATGCTGTCGGCCGAAAGCGCCGCCGGTGCCTACCCGATCGAAGCCGTGCAGGCCATGGCCCGTATCTGCTCGGGCGCCGAGAAGCACCCGACCAGCCAGAAGTCCAGCCACCGCCTGCACACCACGTTCGAGCGCTGCGACGAGTCCATCGCCCTGGCGGCGATGTACACCGCCAACCACTTCCCCGGCGTCAAGGCGATCATCGCCCTCACCGAAAGTGGCTATACCCCGCTGATCATGTCGCGCCTGCGTTCGCACGTGCCGATCTTCGCCCTGTCGCCACACCGCGCCACCCAGGCCCGTGCCAACATGTTCCGCGGCGTCTACCCGATCGCCTTCGATCCGGCCTCGCTGCCGGCCGACAAGGTGAGCCAGGCGGCGGTCGACGAGCTGCTCAAGCGTGGCCTGGTCGAGCAAGGTGACTGGGTGATCCTGACCAAGGGCGACAGCTACCACACCATCGGCGGCACCAATGGCATGAAGATCCTGCATGTCGGTGATCCGCTGGTCGGCTGATTCCTCGGCAGTCCCTATCGCGGGGCAAGCCCGCTCCCACGCCGGTGTCGGCATTGTGGGAGCGGGCTTGCCCCGCGATGCTTTTCAGCCCTCAAACATGCTCGGTAAATACGTCCGCAAAGATCTGATTACGTGGCACCCCGGCAATGAACAGCCGTCGGGCAAAGCGCTCCACGCTCCCGGGCGACCCGCACACCAGCGCCATGGTCTGACGCGACATCAGCTTCAATCCAGCCAGCGCTTCATCCAGCTGCGCCGCCAACACCCATTCGACCGTCACTCCGTCCAGCGCCTGTAACGACTGCGCCAGATAGTGCCCCTCAGCGGTGTGTGCCACGTGCAGCACCCGAATTTCCCCCTGATGCCCCTGTCGCAACGCCTCGCGCAGGATGCCCCATAACGGCGCCAGCCCGGTGCCCGCCGCCAGCAGCCAGAGCGGCCGCGCCTGCCATTCCGGGTCGTAGTGCAGCGCACCGCCTCGCAGTTCGCCAAGCCTCAGCACATCCCCCAGCAGAAGCTGCCTCACCTGGTCGCAGAACGCCCCGGGACGGCGGCAATCCAGGTGAAATTCAAGAAAGTCGTCCTCGCCTGGCACGCTCGCCAGCGAGTAAGGCCGTGCAACGCCGCCGCGCCACAACACCAGGTGCTGCCCGGCCTGGTAGCGCAGCGCCCGCTCCGGTCGCAGCCTCAGGCGCAGCACATCAGCGAACCAGTCCAGGCCAATCACCGTGGCCGGCAGGCCATCGTTTCGGGGGTCGAACAACGCCACCCGCAAGTCGCCGGCGACCGAGCACTGGCAGGCCAGACGCCAGCCCTGCTCGCGCTTGTCCGCCGCCAGTGCCTCGGGTTTGGCGTCAATGAGGATACCGTCCAGACAGCGCACCAGGCAGGCGTGGCAGCTGCCAGCGCGGCAGCTGTAGGGCACGTTCAGGCCTGCCTCGTTGAGGGCATCCAGCAGGTTGCTGCCGCTAGGCACGGTCCACAGGTGCTCGCCCACGCAAAGTTCGGGCATGGTCAGGTTTCTCGTCTGATTCAAGATTGTCCTGGGAGCCGCTTTGCGCCCCAGTGCCACAGCATCGCATGCCATCAGCAAAAAGGATGCCCTTTCCCTGCCGACCTTGGTCCAGACCACGTGCAGGTGTTTCCGAAGGCGCGGCACGGTATACTGCCGCGCCTTTTTGTGCCGGCCCGACCAGCCGGCGCCTTGCCAGGCGTTCCTGACATACCGGTGTGCACTGTCGGAATGCCTTTTCGAATGTTCCCGTCTTTAAGAGGAGCGCGCTGCATGACCGTGATCAAGCAAGACGACCTGATTCAGAGCGTCGCCGACGCCCTGCAATTCATCTCGTACTACCACCCCGTCGACTTCATCCAGGCGATGCACGAAGCCTACCTGCGTGAAGAGTCGCCAGCCGCGCGTGACTCGATCGCCCAGATCCTGATCAACTCGCGCATGTGCGCCACCGGCCACCGCCCGATCTGCCAGGACACCGGTATCGTCACCGTGTTCATCCGCGTCGGCATGGACGTACGCTGGGACGGCGCCACCCTGAGCGTCGACGACATGATCAACGAAGGTGTGCGCCGCGCCTACAACCTGCCCGAGAACGTCCTGCGCGCCTCGATTCTGGCCGACCCGGCCGGTGCCCGCAAGAACACCAAGGACAACACCCCGGCCGTGATCCACTACTCCATCGTCCCCGGCGACAAGGTCGAGGTCGATGTCGCGGCCAAGGGCGGCGGCTCGGAGAACAAGTCCAAGATGGCCATGCTCAACCCGTCCGACTCGATCGTCGACTGGGTGCTCAAGACCGTCCCCACCATGGGCGCCGGCTGGTGCCCGCCTGGCATGCTCGGCATCGGCATCGGCGGCACCGCCGAGAAAGCCGCGGTCATGGCCAAGGAAGTGTTGATGGAGTCCATCGACATCCATGAGCTGAAGGCCCGTGGCCCGCAGAACCGTCTTGAGGAGATCCGCCTCGAGCTGTTCGACAAGGTCAACCAGCTGGGCATCGGCGCCCAGGGCCTGGGCGGCCTGACCACGGTGCTCGACGTCAAGATCATGGACTACCCGACCCACGCCGCCTCGCTGCCGGTGTGCATGATCCCCAACTGCGCCGCCACCCGTCACGCCCACTTCGTGCTGGATGGTTCCGGCCCTGCCGAGCTGGAAGCGCCGTCGCTGGACGCCTACCCGGAAATCGTCTGGGAAGCCGGTCCGAGCGCCCGTCGCGTCAACCTCGACGACATCACCCCGGAAGAGGTCGCCAGCTGGAAGCCGGGCGAGACCATCCTGCTCAATGGCAAGATGCTCACCGGTCGCGATGCCGCGCACAAGCGCATGGTCGAGATGCTCAACCGTGGCGAAGAGCTGCCGGTCGACCTCAAGGGCCGCTTCATCTACTACGTCGGCCCGGTCGACCCGGTCGGTGACGAAGTGGTGGGCCCGGCCGGTCCGACCACCGCTACCCGCATGGACAAGTTCACCCGCCAGATCCTCGAACAGACCGGCCTGCTGGGCATGATTGGCAAGTCCGAACGCGGCCCAACCGCCATCGAGGCGATCAAGGACAACAAGGCCGTGTACCTGATGGCCGTCGGCGGCGCCGCCTACCTGGTGGCCCAGGCCATCCGCAAGTCGAAGGTCCTGGCCTTCGCCGAGCTGGGCATGGAAGCGATCTACGAGTTCGAAGTGAAGGACATGCCGGTCACCGTCGCGGTGGACAGCAAGGGCGAGTCGGTGCACATCACCGGTCCCGCGCTGTGGCAGAGCAAGATCGCCGAGAGCCTAGCGGTGGAAGTGAAGTAAAGCACCGTTCGCGGTCAACGAAACGCCCGGCTTATGTCGGGCGTTTTCGTTGACGGCGCTCGCTTGGGTGACTCAGGCAAGATCACGCAGGCAGCGCCTTGAGCCAGAACGACATGATCTTGGCCGACTGCGCCTGCTCGTCGAGGTCTCGCCAACGATAGGCGGTACGCAGCGACGGTTCATGCAGAAAGCCGCGGTTGCGCCAGAACCCCTGCAATGGTTTGTAGTCCGCCGGACGCCGTGGGTGTCCAGACGGACGCTCCACCGCACAGAAGGCGCAGCAGTCGAACTCGGCCAGCTTGTGCGCGTAGGACTCGCGTTCGATAAAAAAGCGCACGCCAAGCCCCTGTCCACGGTAAGCCGGCAGCAGCACAGACTCGCCGAAGTAATAGACCGAGGCCGGATCACGGCCCTGGGCGAGGAACGGTTGCTGCAACTCGAGATCGACATCCGCCAGCGGCAGGCCGGTGGCGGCGCCCACCAGCTGGTTGCCGTCCAACGCCAGCACCACCAGGCTGCGTCCGGACTCGGCGTAATTGGCCAGGTAATCGGCCTGGTGACTCAGGGAACTGTCCAGGAGATAGGGAAACTCGCGAAACAGCGCCAGGCGCAGGCGCGCGAGGTCATCGATGTAAGGCGCGATGGCGGCGCCATGGAGCAGACGTATTTCCATGCGGGGCGGTCGTCCTGTCGATGGCTGTGACTGAGGCCCACCCTAGCATCCCCCCAGCCCCGCGGCCTTTCCCCTGCGCGACAGGTATTTCTCCATGACCGCTACTCCCACAGGGGACAGTTCCCGGCGCGGCAACGCCTGTGGGGCTGGGCGATCGCCTACAAAGCTCAACCGTGTCGGTCAGGAGATACGGGTTCCCAACACTTTCAGAAACGCCGCCAGCCACGCCGGATGCGCAGGCCAGGCAGGCGCCGTCACCAGATTCCCGTCGACATGGGCCTGGTCCACCGCGATATCGATGAACCGCCCACCCGCCAGCCGTACCTCGGGCGCACAAGCGGGATAGGCGCTGCACTCGCGCCCTTCCAGCACGCCTGCCGCCGCCAGCAACTGGGCCCCATGGCACACGGCCGCAATGGGCTTGCCGGCCTGGTCGAAGGCCTTGACCAGCTCCAGCACCCTGTCGTTCAGGCGCAGATACTCCGGGGCGCGGCCACCGGGGATCAGCAGCGCGTCGTAGCTTTCGGCGCGCACCTGGACGAAGTCGTAGTTCAGGGCGAAATTGTGCCCCGGCTTCTCGCTGTAGGTCTGCTCGCCCTCGAAATCGTGGATCGCCGTGCGCACCGTCTGCCCGGCAATCTTCTCCGGGCACACGGCATGGACGGTGTGGCCAACCATGGCCAGGGCCTGGAATGGCACCATGACCTCGTAGTCCTCGACGTAGTCGCCCACCAGCATGAGAATCTTCTTCGCCGTCATCGCATCCACTCCTTCGCTTGTCTGGGAACAATCCTGCAAGATAGTCCGGTTTGCCCGAGCACGATATACACGACTAGTTGCGCCGGTCCAACAGGTTGGCCACCACCCGGTCAAGCCAGCCCCACAGGCGTTGCTGGATCCGCCGCCACAATGGCCGCGCGTGCCAGCGCGCCAGGTCAACCTCCAGGCTCTGGGCGAAATCGCGCTCGAAGCTGACGGCCACCGCGGCGGTCAACGGAGGGTCGATGGCCTCGACGTTGGCTTCGAGGTTAAAGCGCAGGTTCCAGTGATCGAAGTTGCACGACCCCACGCTGACCCAGTCATCCACCAGCACCATCTTCAGGTGCAGGAAGCACGGCTGGTACTCGAAGATGCGCACCCCTGCGCGCAGCAGCCGCGGGTAATAGCGGTGGCCAGCGTACCGCACCGCAGGGTGGTCGGTGCGCGGCCCGGTCAGCAGCAGGCGTACATCGATGCCCTTCTGCGCGGCACGGCGCAGTGAGCGGCGCACGCTGAAGGTCGGCAGAAAATAGGGCGTGGCCAGCCAGATACGACGCTGGCCGCTGTTCAAAGCGCGGACCAGCGCATGCAGGATGTCCTTGTGCTGGCGGGCGTCGGCATAGGCCACCCGGCCCAGGCCCTGGCCCTTGGCCGGCACCTGGGGCAGGCGCGGCAGGCCGAAGCCCTCGGGTGGGCGCCACGCCGTGCGGCGCTGGTTAGCGTGCCACTGGCGATCAAACAACAGTTGCCAATCAGTGACGATCGGTCCCTGCATGCGCACCATCACCTCGTGCCATTCGCTGGCCTCCTCGCCCGGCGTCCAGAATTCATCGGTGACCCCGGTACCGCCGACCACCGCCAGCCGCTCATCCACCAGCAGCAGCTTGCGGTGATCGCGATAGAGGTTGCGCAGGCCCCGGCGCCAGCGCAGGCGGTTGTACCAGCGCAGGTAGACTCCCGCCGCCAGCAGGCGCTCGCGCAGCACCGTGGGGAAGGCCAGCGAGCCGTAGTCATCGAACAGGCAGCGCACCCGCACGCCGCGTCGCGCCGCTTGCTCCAGGGCCTCGACCACCGCCTCGGCGCAGGCGCCGCCCTCGACCAGGTACAGCTCCAGGTCGACCTGGAATTCGGCGCGCACGATCGCCAGCAGCATGCGCGGAAAGAATTCGGGGCCGTCGATCAGCAGTTCGAACTGGTTGCCATCCCGCCAGGGGAAGACCGGCCCCGGCATGTCAGCGGGCGGTGAAGATCAGCACCGCGCTCACCGGCACCGAGGGGTTGATCGACTTGAGCCCGGCCAGCTTGCGCAGGTTTTCCAGGCCCGGCAGCAGGCCGAAGTCCGAGGCGCGCAGGATCAGCGGCTCGAGAGTCACCACCTGGAATCGTCGCTCATCCAGGCGCGTGGCCAGCAGCAGGGTGTTGTAACTACGGGTCTGCCCATGCAGGGTGACACTGACCGGCAGGCGCAGCTCCAGTTGCGCGCCACTGGCCAGATCGTTGATCGGACGCAGGTCGATCTGCGCCTGCACCGTGGCCTCGGGGAACTGCTCAAAGACGAACAGGTTGTCGCGCATGCGCTCATCGCGCAGTGGGATACCGCTGCTGATCGAGTCCATTTCGATGCTCACTTCGGCGGCGCCCTTGCGGTCGACCTTGCCGTGCAGCACCAGGAATCGGTTGACCTCGGCGATATTGCCGTTCTTGCCGGTGACGAAGGACAGGCGCGAGGACTCGCCGTCCAGGTGCCAGTTGGCGTGAGCGGGCAGGCACAGGGCGAGCAGGAGGGCGGGCAGCAGGCGAGACGGCTTGAACATGTGAAATCCTGTAAATCAAGGCCGTCAACCTTACCCGCACGGTTTCACGGCAGCAAGCGGCAGCCCTCACGCGCGCCCTGCCAGGCGGCCTGGTTGCGCCGCCCCATGCCTTCGGCGGTGACCAGACGCCGGGCGCCGTCCTCCTCCAGCAGGCTCAAGGGCAGGTACTGCTGCACATAGCCACGGCAGTAGGTCTCAGCAAAGCCCATGACGAAGCGGCACGAGCAATACTCCTTGGCCGAATAGGCCGAAAGAATGCCCGGGAAGTCCGCCAGCGCCTGGCGCTCATGCCAGGCCCAGGCCAACCCGGCCAGCAACACCACGAGCACGACCCGCTTCATGCGCCCTCCCCCGCCACGGCGGCCAGTACCCGCTTGAGCAGTTCGTTGTGGCTGAAGCTGGCGTCGCGGTCATCGGCGTAGCGCACGATCACCAGTTTGTGCGAAGGCAGCACATAGAGGGCTTGGCCCCAATGGCCGAGCGCGGCGAAGGTGTCCGCTGGCGCATCCGGCCACGGCGCCGGCTGCCCGGGCAGCGGCTGGTTGAGCCACCAATGGCCGCCGGGGTTGGCTTCGCCCGGCACCGGCTGGGCGGCGTTGAACAGGGTACGGTTGAACGCCACCCAATCGGTCGGCAGCAACCGGCCCTCGCGCCAGCATCCGTCGCGCTGCATCAGCAGGCCGATGCGCGCCAGGTCGCGGGCATTCAGATAAAGATAGGAAGAGCCAACATAGGTGCCCGCCCCATCCCGTTCCCAGACCGCGCTGTCGATCCCCAGCGGGATGAACAGGGACTGCCAGGGGTAGTCGGCATAGCCCGCGGGATCGAGCATGCCGCGCAGGCTGGCGGCGAGCAGGTTGCTGTCGCCGCTGGAATAGGCGAACTGCGTGCCGGGCACATTGGCAGCGGGCATTGCCGCCGCGTAGGCCGGCATATCAGCACGGCCACGGGTATAGAGCATGGCCACCACCGACGACTTCAGGGGCGCGTATTCGTAGTCCTCCTGCCAGGCCAGGCCGCTGGCCCAGTGCAGCAGGTCGGCCAGGCGCAGCCCAGGATGTCGCTGTAGGGCCGGGTAGTAACGGGCGGCCGGGTCATCAAGCCTGAAACGCCCCTCGCCGTAGGCCACGCCCATGACCGTGGCCAGCACGCTTTTGCTCACCGACCAGGTCAGGTGCGGCGTGTCGGCTTGGGTTGGTTCGGTATAGCGCTCATGCAGAATACGACCATCGCGGATGATCAACAGCGCGTCGGTGCGAATGCCGCCGCGTTCGGCATCACGCGGCGCGAAGGCGTAGGTGTCGACCGCCTGCCAGTCGATGACGGCGTTATCGACCGGCCATTGCGCCGAGGGCCAGTATTCGGCCCAGGCAGGGCCAGCGGTCATGGCCAGGGCAAGCAATAGTGACTTCATCGGGAGCAGCCCAGGTTCAAAGGCTCCCCAGCCTCTCAGGCTTTCATGACAATCCGGCGGCGCTCCAGGCCTTGGCAAGGCGCTTGTCACGGGCCACGCCGGCCAGCGCCAGCAGGCCCTGGTCGCGCTGCCACAATTGCGCCCAGTGCCCGGGCCCGGCGGCCAACGCCTGGTCGATCTCGCCCCGCAAGCCCTGGAACTGGGCAAACAGGCCACCCAGCAGCAAGTGGCAGGCCACGCTGTCAGGGCATTGCCGGCTGCCCTCGGCACAACCGGCCAGCAGCCCGATCAGCCGCAGGCGCAGGTCCTGCGGCCAGGCGCACTCCTGGGCCACGCCATACAGCCAGGCCACCAGCGCGGCGAGCACATAAAGGTCTTCAAGGGAGCGGAACGGTTTGACGTAGGCGTCCCAACCATCGCCGGCCAGCAACTCGCACGCGGCTTCCTTGAGCTGCAGGCGGCCATGGCCGACTTCAGGCATCAACGGCAGGGTCGGCAACGCTTCGAGGCTTACCCCTGGCTCGCCCGGATAGACCACCGCCAGCTGCAAGCGCGGCGCCTCGCCCACGCCCTCGTGGCGCGCCGCCACCAACAGCCATTCAGCATCCAGCCCGGCGGTGACGAAGTCCTTGCTGCCGCTCAGGCGCAAGCCATCGAGACGGGTGTGCATGTCCGCAGGGCGCACGCTGCGCCGCTCGGTGGCGCACAACGCCCCCAGGCTGGCGGGCGCGCTGGGCCAAAGCACGCGCAGCGCCGCCTGGTAACCGAGCAGGAAGGCCAGGCCCGGCGTGGCCATGGCGCGCCCGCCCAGCACCGCCAGCTCGAACGGCGCGACGGCGCCCAGGCGCTCGAGTACCGCCGCGTAGGTTTCGCCCAGGGTCGCCGCCAGCGGGTGGCGCAAGGGGTCATTGAGTCGTTGCAACCAGGCCATCGCAAGCTCCTTGTGGGGTGTCACGCAAGCATCACCAAAGATTCACAGGGGTGACACCGGGCGTACCTAGGCTGACTTTGCACAACAAAGCCGACCGGCCGCAACCCTTTGGCTGGCTTATGGAGACTCGCAATGACTCGGATCGCTCGCTCTGGCGACAACAGCACTGAACGCCGTCTGCAAGCCGAACGCCTGGTCGGCGCCGCGGCCCTGCAGGAAGCACAGGCCCTGCGCTTCAAGGTGTTCAGCGCCGAATTCAAGGCCAAGCTCAAGGGCGCCGAACACGGCCTGGACATGGACGACTACGACATCCACTGCCGCCACATCGGCGTGCGCGACCTGGCCACCGGCCAGCTCGTCGCCACCACCCGCCTGCTCGACCACCAGGCCGCCAGCAGCCTGGGTCGCTTCTACAGCGAAGAAGAATTCAGCCTGCACGGCCTGTTGCAGCTACAAGGCCCGATCCTCGAACTGGGCCGTACCTGCGTCGACCCGGCCTACCGCAACGGCGGCACCATCGCCGTGCTCTGGAGCGAATTGGCCGAAGTGCTCAACGAAGGCCGCTACAGCTACCTGATGGGTTGCGCCAGCATCCCCATGCAGGACGGTGGCGTGCAGGCCCACGCGATCATGCAGCGCCTGCGCGAACGCTACCTGTGCACCGAGCACCTGCGCGCCGAACCGAAGAACCCACTGCCCAGTCTGCCGCTGCCGAACAACGTCATCGCCGAAATGCCACCGCTGCTCAAGGCCTACATGCGCCTGGGCGCGAAGATCTGCGGCGAGCCTTGCTGGGACGAGGACTTCCAGGTCGCCGACGTGTTCATCCTGCTCAAGCGCGACGACCTCTGCCCGCGCTACGCCCGTCACTTCAAGGCGGCGGTCTGATGCCGCGTCTGCGGGCCACTGCCCGCCTGTTGCGGCTGTTCCTGGTACTGGCACTGGGGCTGGCAATGGCCAGCATCATTGCCCTGGGCGAACGCCTGGGCCTGAAAGCCTCGATCGAACGTCGCCAGCGCTGGACACGCCTGTTCATGGGCCGCCTGGTCGCCGCCCTGCCCTTCGACGTCAAGGTCAAGGGTGAACTGCCGCAACGGCCGATGCTGTGGATCTGCAACCATGTGTCGTGGACCGACATCCCGCTGCTCGGCATGCTTACGCCGCTGTCGTTCCTGTCCAAGGCCGAGGTGCGGCACTGGCCGGTGGCCGGCTGGCTGGCCGAGAAGGCCGGGACCCTGTTCATCCGCCGTGGCGGTGGCGATGCCCAGCGCCTGCGCCAACAGATCAGCGAACAGTTGGGCGAGCAACGTCCCCTGCTGATCTTTCCGGAAGGCACCACCACTGACGGTCGCACCCTGCGCACCTTCCATGGACGTCTGCTGGCCGGGGCCATCGACCGTGGCACGCCGTTACAGCCGGTGGCGATCCAGTATCTTCGCGCGGGCCAACCCGATCCGATTGCGCCGTTCATAGGCGATGACGACCTGGTGTCCCATCTGCTGCGGCTGTTCGGGCAAGACCGGGGCGAGGTGGTGATTCACCTGCTAGCGCCGATCGGCAGTGAAGGCCAGGAGCGCGCGGCGCTGGCGTTCCAGGCACAGCAGGCAGTGCATCTTGCGTTGTTCGGCATAGAGGATGTCGAGCCGCGACGCCAGGCCAAGGCAGCCTGAATAGCTGACGTCAGTTGGAGGGGCGTCTTCGCGCTGCCGCAAACGCCTGCAGTTGCGGATAGAACTCGCGAAAATCCGCCAGCAGCGGCTCGTACAGCCGCTCCAGCTCTCCCATCATCCCGTCCATCCCCTCGGGCCGCGACAAGCGCCGGGCAATACCGCCAAACACCTGTTCCAGGGTGGCGAAGTCGCCATACGCCCCCAACCAGTCATCCGCTGCCATGAACGGCGCGATCCGCGCCAGCCGGCCCGGCAGCTGCGGCTCAGCCAGCAGTACTTTGTAGAAGTCGCCGGTGAACTGCGCCAGCGGCTGCTCCGCGTAGTCCCCCCAGCTCCTGGCCAGGCAATGATCGAAAAACACATCCAGCACGATTCCGGCGAAGCGTCGCCGCTCACGCCGGAAACGCGCCAGCGCCGCCAGCACCAGCGGATGGCTGTCGGTGTAGCTGTCGATATGCCGGTGCAGCCGGATCGAAGCCTCCAGCGCTGGCGGAAAACGCCCCTCCAGCGCGCCCTTGACGAAATCGCCATACAGGCTGCCGAGCAGTTGTTGCGGCGCCGGGCCGCCGAGATGAAGGTGCGCGAGGTAGTTCATGGCGCCAGTCTAGCACCGCCCCACAGCCAATCGTCATGAACCGATATAGCCAATGACGCTTGCCTCAGAACCCTTTCATATTTGTATATCGCGATGCAACGATTTATATTTCGCCCCATCGCGATATACCGCTACACACCACGAGCCAACCATGCCCCTCGATCTCGACGAAATCATAAAAGCACTGGCCCACCCGGTCCGGCGAGACATCCTCAACTGGCTGAAAGACCCGGCCGCGCAGTTCCCCGACCAGCACCACAGCACCGAACACGGTGTGTGTGCCGGGCAAATCGACCAACGCTGCGGTCTGTCGCAGTCGACCGTCTCCGCCCACCTGGCCACCCTGCAACGCGCCGGCCTGATCAGCAGCCAGAAGATCGGCCAGTGGCATTTCTTCAAACGCAACGAGGCGACCATCAAGGCGTTCCTCGAGCAAATGAGCCAAGCGCTCTGATCCAAGCGAGGCTTTGCACATGACTACGCTGTTCGACCCGATCACCCTGGGCGACCTGGAACTGCCCAACCGCATCATCATGGCCCCGCTGACCCGCTGCCGCGCCGACGAAGGCCGCGTGCCCAATGCGCTGATGGCCGAGTACTACGTGCAGCGCGCCAGCGCCGGCCTGATCCTCAGCGAAGCGACCTCGGTCACGCCGATGGGCGTTGGCTACCCGGATACACCGGGGATCTGGAACGACCAGCAGGTACGCGGCTGGCACAACGTGACCAAGGCCATCCACGCCGCCGGCGGGCGCATCTTCCTGCAGCTGTGGCATGTCGGGCGCATCTCCCACCCGTCGTACCTGAACGGCGAGCTGCCGGTGGCCCCCAGCGCGATCCAGCCCAAGGGCCATGTCAGTCTGGTGCGCCCACAGAGCGACTACCCGACGCCACGAGCCCTGGAAACCGAGGAGATCGCCGATATCGTCGAGGCCTACCGCAGCGGCGCCGAAAACGCCAAGGCCGCCGGTTTCGACGGCGTGGAGATCCACGGCGCCAACGGCTACCTGCTCGACCAGTTCCTGCAGAGCAGCACCAACCAGCGCACGGACCGCTATGGCGGTTCGCTGGAAAACCGCGCGCGGTTGCTGCTGGAAGTCGCCGACGCCGCCATTGAGGTGTGGGGTCCGGGCCGCGTCGGCGTGCACTTGGCGCCACGGGCGGATGCCCACGACATGGGCGACGCCGACCGTGCCGAGACCTTCACCTACGTGGCACGAGAGCTGGGCAAGCGTGGCATCGCCTTCATTTGCTCGCGAGAGAAGGAAGCCGACGACAGCATCGGCCCGCAGATCAAGGCGGCGTTTGGCGGCCCCTACATTGTCAACGAACGCTTCGACAAGGCCAGCGCCAACGCGGCCCTGGCCAACGGCAAGGCCGATGCGGTGGCCTTCGGCATCCCGTTCATCGCCAACCCCGACCTGCCCGCGCGCCTGGCCGCCGATGCGCCGCTCAATGCGCCGCGTCCTGAGACCTTCTACGCCGGGGGGCCGGTGGGGTATATCGATTATCCGCGGATGTAGTCTGTTGCAGGACCTGCAGGAGCGGGTTTGCCAAGCGGTCAGAAGTTGTAGCGCAAGCCCAGGTTGACCCCATACGGCTGTTCGATGTGCTTGCCGTTGCTGTACTGGAACTCGCCGTGCAGCTGCAGCACCTCGGACACCTGTGCGGCCAACCCCACGGCAAACTCGCCCCGCGTGCCGGACAGGTCGTTGGTGAAGTGGTTGTCGTTGACCTTCACCTTGTTGCTCTTGATGAACTCGTGAGCCGCCGCGACTTTCAGGTACGGCTGCAGGACACTGCCGTTGTCCAGCGCCAGGCTGCGCCCGACCTGGGCACCAACCTTGCCGAGCACCGAGTTGGCACCATCGCTTTGGGCGCGCATGCCGTTGTCCAACGTGTAGCTGTCATCATCGACCCACAACGTGGACAACTGGGTGAACGGCTCGACATACCAACCATCGTCCAGCTTGAAGTGCCGCCCGACCTCCACCGAGGCCCCGAGGCCGTCATTGTGATATTCACCCTTGGTCTTGCGACCATCGCTCATTACCACGTCGTTGCTGTTACGAAAGCGGTTGTACTTGAGCATCGCGTCGACGTAGTAACCGCTGTCGGCCATCCAGGTGCTGTAGGCACCGACGTAGTAGCTCTTGACCTTGCCGGATGAACCGAGGCTGAAGTCCAGGTCGGACTCGCTGTAACCGCCCATGACCCCGAGCAACCAGCGCCCGTCGTGGCCCGGCACCGCGCCGTCGGCGCCGAAGCTCACGCCGTTCTGATCCTGCTGGTAGGCCACGGCGTTGCCGGCCGAGAGGTTGTAGCGGTTGCCGTAGCTGCGCATCCAGATGCCCTGGCCATGCCCCAGGCGCAATTCACCCATGCGGCTGCGCAACGAGGACAGTTCGCCATACCAGACGGTGGGCGCGGCGCTGAACAGCCCCAGCACCGCACGGGCGCCCGGCGTCACGATCGGGCTGCCGCTGTCGTCGAACTTCTGCACCAGGTACCAGTTGTCCTCACCCTCGCCTTTTTCAAGGGTGTAGGTGTAGGTACCGAAATCGATATCGTGCAGCAGGCCGAAGGTCGCGTCGCCGCCACCGGTTTCGACGATACGGTGCGGCGCCTGCCCTTCGACCGGATCGGCACCGGTACTGGCGATGCTCAACTGGTGGCTGCCCTCGGCGGCCCCGGTAACCTTCAGCAGATCGCCGGTACCACTGGCCAGGTCGATGTCCATCACGAAGATGCCCGAGCCCTTGAGGTTGTCCACCGTCAGGGTCTTGAAGCCCGCCGTTGTGTCCCGGTCGGTGAAATCGACCGTGCCATTGTCGAGTGTCAGTTCGCCAACCTCGCCATCCTTGGTCAGGATCCAGCGGCCACCGCTGTTCAGCTCCAGGCTCTGCACATTGACCAGGTTTCCCCGCAGCGAGGCATTGTTCTGCAGCAGCAGGTTCGCGGTACTGCCGGCTGCCACCACCACATCGCCGCTCAGCTGGCTGTTGTCCGCGGTGAAGTCGGCGGTCATGCCACCGATGACCTCGAGGATCGTGCCATTGCCCCCGATAAGCTGGCTGCCATTGGCCACCAGAATGTGTGCGGTGCCGGTGGAGCTACCGGAACCGGCCCTGACGATGATGGCACTTTGAGTGTCGCCCCTGACCGTCGATCCATCCAGGATCACCCGGGAGCCGCCACCACCGTTGGCTGCCGACTCCTGACGCACATCCAGACCATTGGTCTTGCCACTGACGAGACTGCCACCCGTGGCTTGCAGACTGGAACCGACGACAAAGGCGCCGACACGCTCCAGCCCGGTGAGCGTGCTGCCTTCCAGAACAAGGCTGCTGCCTCGCACAAGGGAGGCACCAATGCCACCTGCAATCGTGCTGCCCTGGGCCCGGATGCTGGAGGCCAGGGTAGCAGAAACGCCAAACGAGGATGCCGTCGGGCCACCCGTCACGGTTGCGCCATTGAGTAGCGCCTGGGTGCCATCGCGCAAGCTGATGCCGGCTTGCGCGCCGGCGGCGGCTACCTGTCCACCGTTGACAGTGACAGTCGACCCACTAGAGACCGTTACACCCTCTGTGCTGCCAGTGGCGGTGATCTCCAGGGTCGAGCCATTTCTCAGCTCATAGGTATCCGCGACCGGGCCAGTGACCGTTTCACTCTGGTTGTCGAGCACTTTGGCCTCGGCCAAGTCCGCGCCTGACATGGCAGTTATCAGACCCACCGCGACACTCAAGGGTATGCTGGAACTTCTCATAGCGATCTCCCACTAAAACATCGTCAACCGAACGGCCAGTCGTCGTAGCACCTCGGCACTGTTGAAACGGCGAACAGTCTCGACAGAAATCCAAAAATCTTCTGTAGGATTTTTCCGCCAGGGCACGAGAAAACACTGACACCTGCCTCGCCATGGCGCATGGAATGTGGGATTGACACGGGGCGAACCGTTAACGCGGCGTGAAGACATGAAGAGGCGAAAACTGCCGTTTTTCCCCCACCTTCGGAACAACGGAATAGTTGGCGTACACCGTCTTCTTTACATCTGCGGCAACCCAGTTCGGGTCGATTGGCACAAGCCAATAGCTGGCGTCCTGATACACCGCCTCCGTTGCATGCCTGGACGGTTCCCCTTCAACCTGCCAGTGAATGTCGATCTGATCGCCGCTCTTGACCTCTTGATAGCGCACGATGAACTTCGGCTCCTGGCCGGCAAAGGACATGTATCTGGGAGCCTGCATCTCCAGCAGCTGTTCCTGAATGTTCAGCTCCAGCACAACCGAGGTTTCCTCCTTTTCATCACGCAGGATCTTGTAGCTGATCGGCACCGTATGCCCAATCCCGTTCATCACCACGCCAGCGGGTACCTCAAACACCAGATCGGCCGGCCCGACGACGTCTCTCCAGGGGGACTGGTAGTCACGGTCCGGCACTTCCAGCACTAACGCGACCTGGTCTCCGGCCATCCCGGCATATTGGCGCACGGTGACCTTCACATGGCTGGCCCCGACGAAGTCGCGGTTGAAGTCCAACTGGTCCTTGTTATCACCGAATGCCTTTTCCACTTCTGGGCGCGGGAATGCGACACGCCCTACCCGCAGATCGCAATTCGCGGAATCGGAGAGGGCGCCGCCCACTGCAGTCAGCGTGTAGAACACGGTGACCCGTCCCCCAACCAGAACCTCGACCTCGTCCTTCCCGACCCTTTGCTCAAGCTCACCCACCTTTTGAACATTGAGCGGCCAGGAAAGATCATGAGGATCGCCAGCAGCGGACACGCCATTCCACTCCAGCAGGATCTGATCGCCCTTGGCCATATGGGGGTAAGCCTTGATCCGTATCGTCGCGCCCTGCGGCGGAACATTCTCGGGATCGAGCGCACCGTCCGCGGCCTCATCCACCTCAGGAGCGTCAAGTTCGAGGGAGCCGATGATGGAGATCATCCGTGGATCGGAACCGATCCCACTTTCATCAATGCGGTAGACAAGGCGTGCATCCCCCTGCAACACCGCGGCCGCATGGGCGTTCTCCAGAAGGATTTCAACGCCACCCGCCTTCAACTGGCCATGCTTGATCACAGGCGCCAGAAGGCTGCCATTGGCGGTCATGCCCACCCAGACCAACGTTACCGCCTGCCCGACTACCCAACGGTCGTCGGGGTCCAGAACGATGCGGACGTCGGCATCTCCCAGCAGGTTGAAATCAAGGTTGCCCGAGTCGTCGGCATCCAGCACGCGCGGTGCAGACAGGGGTTGTACGACCTGGAGTACCAGGCTGTCATGAGCCAGGGAGAGGGCGGACTCGTTACCTGCCCGGTCCTGTATCTGATAGGTGAAAGCGATTGGAATCCCGCCAACCAATGTCTGCAACTTGGCCTGGGGCAATGCGATGGGCGTAGGCTCGCTCTCGCTGTCCACGATGAACGGCCCCGCGCTGACTCGTTCAATGCCATCGGTCATACTGACCGTGATCGTGTCACCCAGCGCCTGATGCAAGAAACCGCTGATCGTGACCCAGAGCACGCCCTCCTCGAAATCGGACTCAAGGATTACACCCCTGTCCTCCAATGCCTTGGGGAACACCATCTTTCCCAGTGCCCCCTCATCACCTCCGGGGGCCAGCCTGTCAATACGAACAAACCGGCTAGGACCATGCTCCCAGACCGTGCTCAGAGAAGGGCGAACAGCGTAGCCCAAGCTGAACCGCCGTTCTTTCCCCTCCCCTACTGAACGCCAAAAGGACGCGGGCAGCGTGAGTTCGAACTTATGATCGCGATCCTCCGCCTCAGACTGCTCGACATAGTGATAAGCGCCCTCTTCGGCCTCGAGAATCTCGTCGTCCCAGGTCAACGCGATTTGGTAATCAACCGCAATCTCGGGCCACCACGGGACGATCACCTGCAGATCGTCACTTAACCTGTCACCCGGTAACAGTTCAGGGAGCTCATCGTAACCGTCATCCAATAGCGCACAGACTTCGAGTGCTTTGAATTCAAGCGTCCCCTTTACCCCTTCATTAAAGGTACTCATGCGTCATCCCCTGAAAGTCAAGGTGCCCACAGGCAACCATGGAAGATGAAGAAACAGTGCCCTGGCCAATCGCCAGGGCACTTTCACTTCAAGGCAGCGGGCACGTCGGCTGACTGGGTTCCCTTACCGAGACCGGCACACGTTTGTGACCGGCTTTCACCGGCCCATGGACATTCGTCGCCGTGTACTCGACGGTGGCCGAGCCGGTGCAGATTACGAACGCCCATCGACGCTCGATCTGGTAGGTGAGTTCGCCCTTGTCTATGTGATGCTGTTCGATTCTGATGAGCGGGAGGTTTTCTTCAGCATCCGGGATAGGGTTTCCGGGAGTAGGCCGCTGACTGTCGTCTGCACCGAGATGGATCACAATGGTGTCGCCCACCGCCACGTTGCCATAAAGCTCGATTTTCACCGGTAAAGCTCGTTGCGCCTTCTCGATATCGATTGCGCCAAACCGATTGAGGTCAGTGAATTCAAGCTCCTTGAGCGCAGTGCCCCCTCCCGGCAGGTCTTCCCCGCGCAGTAGGTCCACAGGCTTGGATGGAGAAAGCGCAGTGTTTTCCTCGCCACTCGCACCGAACACGCGGGTGACGGTATAGGCCATCTGCACTGTGCCACTGGGCTCGCTGGCCAGCACGGTCGGGGGAACTGGACGATTGATGTTGACCTTGGCAGCTGCCTCGGCAGCGCTCACGGGAGCAAGCGCGTGGGAGGGCTGTGTGCCCCAGACCAGGTGGAGTTTATCGTCCTCCTCCAACAGTTCAGTGCCGTCCACGGCGAGCCAGGGGATGGTCACTTGCGCACCTGCGGCGACATCCTCGGGCGTCAGCTCATCCACTTGCCCGGAGGCATCGCCGACAATGGTGGCCAATTCCAGATTGCCATGCCCTGGCAACTCCGGATCGGGATCGGGCCCACCCGGCAGCCGCAGGTCGACATTGACGCTCGCCGGGGGCGTCGCGTCGCCGATCTTGAAGGCGCCGCGCCACAATTCATAACTCACGGCCACTGCCCCTGTCTTCGGCCCTGCGCTGGTAAGCGGATACAGCAGGACCAGTTTCATCAATGGCTCTGGCGGCGGCGGCACCACGGTGACTTCATGTTCGTCCGAACGTTGGGCTCCCCAAAGCACGACGACCCTATCGCCGATACGAGCCCCGGTGACCCCGGGAACCACCAGGTTGATGCCTGCACGGGCATCTTTGTCGAGAATCAGCGGGTCGCCCGACTGGTCAAATCCTGGCACTTCAGGCGTAGGGAGAACGACGGGGATATCCTGCAACAGCAACTGCAGGGTGTCATGAGGCACGGAAACGATCGATAGATTCCCTGCCCGATCCTGCGACGTGTAGGTGAATGTGATCGGGGTATTGTCCTTGAGCTTCTGCACCTCGGCCAGCGGCAGTGCCACTGGCGTGGCGTCACTGCTGCTGGTGACGGTGAAGGGGCCGACCGTCACTGGGGGAGGGTGTCAGAAATTTTGTGTTCGGGCATAACATGAGTAAGAGGTGCATGTATGCCAACCAAAAAGAAACCCTTGCGTGACCTGCCCAAAATCCCCAA
>NZ_JBLIYX010000007.1:0-238522 GCF_057480955.1 Pseudomonas sp. P65(2024) | reverse complement strand
TTTGTACGGAGATCGGTTCATCAGGCCGACCTGGTGAAAGTCAGGGCCTGCCTGACGGCAGGCCGTTACCGGCCCGCACACAAAAAATCTGACACTTCCCACTGGGGTGGTGCCGTCGGTCATGGTCACCATGATCTGGTCACCCTGCTTCTGCTCCATATAACCCCTGACATGGACCGTAAGCATGCCAGCGACAAAGTCCGTGATCAGGATGTGCTTCCTGGCCTCGATCTCCGAAGCAAACGATAGCCTCGCGAGTCTGCCGGGGTTGCCACCCGGCGCCATTTTATCGATGCGGATGACTCGGTTGGGCCCTCTTTCGAATTCACCTGAAAACTCTGGTCGAACCGAGTAACCCACCTGGAAGGTACGATCCTGCCCATCCGCAATGTAATCCCAATACGAACTCGGCAGTTCCAGAGAGAACTCGTAATCAGGATCCGCCGCTTCCGCGGCCGTGATCGAATGCCAGGCCATGCCCACGCCTTCGAGTTCTTCGTCACCGTTTACATACAACGCGATGACCATACCTTCCTCGACTTCATCCCAGTTCGGCACCCTCACCTTCAACGGTTTCTTATGGTCCGCCACCGGCAAGAGTTCAGCAGGATCGTCGACGCCATCCTCAACCAGCCCCTCGACAATCAGTTCCTTGAATTCCAACACTCCACCCTGTGGGAACAACACTCTGGAGCGTTTACCCGCGGGCCGCAGCAACTGGCCGCTGAGTTGTTTGGGTACAGGCTTGTTCATGGCCATTTTCCTAATCGGTTCTACAGGTACGCGGCCCTGCACCCTCACGGATTCGGGGCAACGAGTTAGTCACGACACAAGGCACTAGCCAACCAGTGATGGGAACAGGAGCAAGGGAGGAAACGGCTGCCGTCGTCGTGCTAGTAGATGTAACAAACTCCCGCCCGTCCGACACCTGACAAAAATGCCAGGTTCAGACGGGTTCGGGGTCTGCCGAAAGGAACGCTGCAACGCGGGAAACAAACAAATTCAGAGGCAATGGCACCCGATCGAAGTCTCAGGTAACCACATTCATGCTCGGTTCAAGGGCGGGCATTGATCTGCTGTTGCAAGTTCTGGATTTGGCTCTGCAGGGTATTGATATTGCGGGTCGTCTGCCCACGGAAGGCATCGAACTCCTGCACCGAAGTGCCACCGCCCGCAGTGGCCGGGCGGTTGTCTAACTGGCTCTTGAGCACCAGCACATCCTGCTCAAGGCTCTCGATGGCCGCGCTCGGATTGCCCTGCTTCTTCAGCGCCGCCACCTCATTGCTCAGGCTCTTGAGCTGACCATCCAGCTTGCCGCCATCCACCTGGCCCGACTTGAGCGCCGCCAGCTCGCCATTGACTGCCTTGAGCTGCGCCTGCAGTTGCCCTTGCAATTCGGTCACCGCCTTCTGCTGCTCGCGGGTATCGGCCAGCACCTGCTCCAAGCGCTTGCCCAGGTCACCCGCCTGTCCGGCGACGCCCTGCTGCTGCTTGCCCTGCTCGGCCAGCGAGGCCTGCAACTGACGGATCTGCAGCTTCAGCGCCTCGCTGCCGGAACTGCTGCTGGACTCGCTGGCATCGACCTTGCCGCTGATCGCCTGCAAACGCCCGGCCGCCTCCTCACTGATGCGGGCAAAGCTTTCCTGGGTCGCGACCAGTTGCTGCTCCATCAATGTGATCTGCTGGAAGCTCCACCAGCCAAGTCCGCCCAAGGCGATGAACGAGGCACCCAGCAAGGCCCACAGCGGGCCGTTGCTGTGCGGGCGCGCCGCCTTCTGGCGGCTGCGGGTGACGTGGGCAGGCAGCAATTCATCGTCATCAGGGGTGCCGGCACGCAGGGTGGGCACATCGTCAAAGTCGTCGTGGGCGTCGTTACGCATGGGTGCATTCAACCGCGGGTGGTAGCAAAGAGGCATGAGTATAAACCGCCTGGGCGGCGCACTGATGACCATCATCCCGCCCACAGGTTCAGCGTTGCCCCGTCTGCGCCTGCCACCAGGCACAGAATTCATCCAGCGCGGACCACACATCGGCCTGGGGTCGGTAGCCCAGGTACTGACGGGCACGGCTGATATCGAGGGTGAAATCTTTGCTCATCACCTGCACTGCCGTGCGGCTCAAGGTCGGCAGCGGGCGCCCGGGCCAAAGCATGCAAGCGGCCTCGTTGAGCGCCGCCAGGCCGTAGGCCAGGCTTGGGGAGCGGTAGCGGGTGACCTGCGGCAGTTGCATGCGGCGCATCACGTAGTTGACCACGTCCCATAGCGGCAACGGGTGGCCGTTGCTGATGTTGTATGCCTGGCCAAGGGCCTGTTCCTCGGCGAAAAGGGCACTGAGCAATGCCTCGTTGAGGTTGTGTACACTGGTGAAGTCGACCTTGTTCAGGCCATTGCCGACGATCGCCACGCGCCCCTTGGCCTGCATTCGCATCAGGCGTGGGAAAATGCTCGCATCGCCGGCACCGGTGACGAAACGCGGGCGCAGCGCCAGCACTTCCAAGCCGAACTCCTGGGCGCCGAACACTTTCTGCTCGGCCAGGTGCTTGGTCAGCGCGTAATGGTCATGGAAGCGGCGCGGTACCTGGTCCTCGCGGATGTCGAGGCGCGAACGTCCAGTGAAGTAGATCGACGGCGACGACAGGTGCACCAGGCGCCGCACATGCTCCTTGATGCACCCCTCGACCACGTTCTCGGTAAGTACCACGTTGCCCTGGTGAAAATCCTGATAGCGGCCCCAAGTGCCCACCGCGCCGGCGCAATGCACCACTGCGTCGACGCCCTGGCACAGGCGCCGGGCCAGCTCGGCATCGCCCAGGTCGCCCGGGATGAACTGCGCCCCGCGCTTGACCAGGTGCTCCACGCCCTCCGCCCGCCGGCCATTGATCCGCACCTCCAGGCCCTGCTCCAAGGCGAAGCGCGCAAAGCGCCCGCCGATGAAGCCGCTCGCGCCGGTGACCAGAATTCGCATGTAAGACTCCGCCTTGCCAGATTTCGGATGCAACTGACGCCTGATATGCCTACAAGGGCACCAGCCAATGCCGCGCCGAATGGCGCAGGTGGTCGGTCAGCTGGACGAGCAACTGCCCGCCGTTGCGCCAATGATGCCAGTACAGCGGTACGTCGATGGGGGTATTGGCGCAGATTTCCACCAGTTCGCCACGGGCCAGCTGTTCGGCTACCTGCCGCTCCGGCACCAGCCCCCAGCCCAGGCCAGCCTCGGTCATGCGCAGGAAACCTTCGGAGGACGGGCAAAGGTGGTGCAGGAATCCTTCCTGCACGCCCAACGACGCCAGATAGCGATGCTGGAGGAAATCGTCCGGCCCAAACACGATCGCCGGAGCACGGGCCAACCGCTCGACCGCAAAACCTTGGGGAAAGTAGCGCGCCATGAACGCGGGGCTGGCCAGCGCACGATAACGCATCGACCCCAGCGGCAGGCTGCGCGCGCCGGCAACGGGACGTTCGCTGCCACACAGGCAGGCCGCGACCTCACCGGCGCGCATGCGCTTGAGGCCGACCTCCTGGTCTTCGACCACCAGGTCGAGCAGCACCTGCTGCTGCGCGCAAAAAGCCCCCACCGCACCGGCCCACCAGGTCGCCAGGCTGTCGGCGTTGAGGGCGATGCGCAGGCGCTCGGGCATGCCCTCCTCGTCCAACGCCGGCACCTGGCGCTGCAGGTCGCGCTCGAGCAGGCGCACCTGCTGCACATGGTTGAGCAACTGCCGGCCGACCTCGGTCGGGCTCGGTGGCGTGGCGCGCACCAGCACCGGCTGGCCGACCCGCGCCTCGAGCAGCTTGATGCGTTGCGAGATGGCCGACTGCGAAAGCCCCAGCACCTGGGCGGCGCGCTCGAAACCGCCTTGTTCGATCACCGCAGCAAGGGCGGCGAGCAACTTGTAGTCGAACATCGATTTCTCTAATGACTGATCAGCTCTATTGGTTTTTCTTATACCGCCGCAACCGCCACAATGGCCACATCTTTCTTGTTGATCCGCGCCGATGTCCGCATCGGTGCCCGTGGAGTGTCCCCGCTATGTGGCAAAGCTATCTCAACGGCATGCTGGTGGCCTTTGGCCTGATCATGGCCATCGGCGCCCAGAACGCCTTCGTCCTGGCGCAGAGCCTGCGCCGTGAGCATCACCTGCCGGTGGCGGTGCTGTGCGTGGTCTGTGACGCGCTGCTGGTCGCCGCCGGGGTGTTCGGACTGGCCACGGTACTGGCGCACAACCCTACTCTGCTGGCCGTGGCGCGCTGGGGCGGCGCGGTGTTCCTGATCTGGTACGGCACCAAGGCCCTGCGCAGCGCGTTTTCCAAACAGAGCCTGCAGCACCGGGAAGGCCAGGGCGTGCGCTCGCGCCGCGCGGTGCTGCTGAGCGCGCTGGCGGTGACCCTGCTCAATCCCCACGTATATCTGGACACCGTGCTGCTTATCGGCTCCCTCGGCGCCCAGCAGACCGTGCCCGGCGCCTACGTGGCCGGCGCCGCCAGTGCCTCGCTGGTGTGGTTCTCGACCCTGGCGATCGGCGCCGCCTGGCTGGCGCCGTGGCTGGCACGCCCTGCGACCTGGCGGATGCTCGACCTGATGGTGGCGGTGATGATGTTCGCGGTGGCGGCGCAGCTCATCTTCAACTGAACCGCTTACCTGTAATTGATGGACTCGCCCCGCAATCCCTGTCTGCTACCGATGTGTACGGACTTGAGACATCGCTGACACACGTGCGGGGACAAATCTGCTCATTATCTGGTCACTGCTGCAAAGTGATCAGGTGTACCAACGCAAACCGAAAAATCGTGCGGAGGCTGCCAGGAGCAGCTGATCAACCGAGCAATGCCAGCCGGGCGCTGAGCGCTCCTACCCCTGCTAGTGTGCTGTCTCGGCAATAAGCTGTTCAATTTTGGCGGCGTCTTGGGCGCCCGGCCGGCGTTGCCACGCCTCGCCATAGCCCTGCCATGACTCGTCGCGGCGCCTTGCCCGAACATCCAAGCCACTTGCCATATGTTCAAAAGCAGCTAGACATTGTGGGCCGCGAAAGGGCCGCGTAGCGGCCCCAGGATTTCAGCGGATAGGCAAAGATCGCCGGAGCCGCCTTGCGGCCCCGATTTCGCAGGCGCTTGTGTTACGCCACAGTCTCCTGCACCACACGGATCACCCGCTGCGGAAACGGAATGTCGATGCCTTCGGCCTTGAGACGGTCGCGGGCATGCTCGTTGAGCATGAACATCACGTCCCAGTAGTCGGCCGTCTTGGTCCAGATACGCAGCGACACGGTGATCGAGCTGTCACCCAGGGTCGAGATCACCGCCTGCGGCGCTGGATCCTGCAGCACGCGCGGATCCTGGGCCAGCTCCAGCAGTACATTGCGCGCCTTCTGCAGGTCGGCGTCGTAGTCCACGCCCACGTCGAACACCACCTTACGGGTCGGCTGGCGGTTGGTGTTGGTAATGATGCCGTTGGACAGGCTGCCGTTGGGCATGATCACGGTCTTGTTGTCGCCAGTGCGCAGCACGGTGTGGAAGATCTGGATGCTGTCCACGGTGCCCGCGACACCTTGCGCCTCGATCCAGTCACCGATGCGAAACGGGCGGAACATCAGGATCAGCACGCCGCCGGCGAAGTTCGCAAGGCTGCCCTGCAGGGCCAGACCGATGGCCAGGCCCGCGGCACCGATGGCGGCGACGAACGAGGTGGTCTCGATGCCGATCATCGAGGCCACGCTGACCATCAGCAGCACCTTCAGCACGATGTTGGCCAGGGTGCTGATGAAGCCCTGCAGCGCCGCGTCGGCGCGCAGGCCGACCAGCTTGCCCAGGCGGGCGCTGACCTTGTTGATGGTCCACCAGCCGATGGCCAGGGTCAGCAGCGCCAGCAACAGGCGGCTGCCGTACTCCATGATCAAGGGGAGCCAGGTTTGCGATTGACGGACCAGCTGATCGACTTCAGCGTTCAAATCCATGTTTATCTCCTGATGCCGAACGGCAAGTACACGATGAGGCGGGCAACGCAAAGCAAGCGGCCCGGACCCCGATGGACATCACTGCGCCATCAAGGTTCCGGGCCGCCGCGGATCAGTCGCGGAAGTTGTTGAACTGCAGCGGCATGTCGAATTCCTTGGTGCGCAGCAGGGCGATGGCTTCCTGCAGGTCGTCACGCTTCTTGCCGGTCACGCGCACCTGCTCGCCCTGGATGGCAGCCTGGACCTTGAGCTTGCCGTCCTTGATGGTGGCGACGATTTTCTTGGCCAGGTCCTTGTCGATGCCTTCGCGGAACTTGGCTTCCTGCTTCTTTTCCTTACCGGATGCGTAGGGATCCTTGGTTTCCAGGCATTTGACGTCGATCTTGCGCTTGACCAGCGCCAGGCGCAGGATTTCCAGCATCGCCTCGAGCTGGAACTCCTCCTCGGCGGTCAGCAGCACGGTCTGTTCCTTGTCCTTGAACTCGAAGGTGCCCTTGCCCTTGAGGTCGTAACGGCGGTCGAGGTCCTTGATGGCGTTGTCGACGGCGTTCTGCACTTCGTGCTTGTCCAGTTCCGATACCACGTCGAACGAAGGCATGGATGATCTCCAGAAAAAAAGCGCGCTCGGCTTGAAGATGGAGCGCGTCGGGTTTGATGGTTAAAATGCGGGCTCATTATAACGGGTTGCGAAACGCAGATGAGCAGCACCTGGCATATTCTCGGCGCCGGTAGCCTCGGCAGCCTCTGGGCCTGTCGCCTGGCCCGCGCCGGCAAGGCGGTCCGCCTGATCCTGCGCGATAAGCAGCGCCTGTCCAGTTACCAGGGCGCAGGCAAGCTGACGCTGTTCGAACAGGACAAGACCCAGCACTACGCGATCCCCGCGGAAACCTTCGATGCCCAAGGGCCGATTCATCGCCTGTTGGTGGCCTGCAAGGCCTACGATGCCGCGCCAGCCGTGGCGCGCCTGGCCGCGAGACTGGCCAACGGCGCCGAACTGGTGCTGTTGCAGAACGGCCTGGGCAGCCAGGACGAAGTCGCCGACCAGGTGCCCCACGCCCGCTGCATCTTCGCCTCCAGCACCGAGGGCGCGTTCCGCGAGGCCGACTGGCAGGTGCGCTTCGCCGGCCACGGTTTCAACTGGCTGGGTGATCCGACCAACCCCAACGTCCCGTCCTGGTTCGCAGACCTGCATGACGCCGGCATACCGGCCCAGTGGTCGCTCGACATCCCCACCCGCCTGTGGCGCAAACTGGCCCTCAACTGCGCGATCAACCCGCTCACCGTGCTGCACGACTGCCAGAACGGTGGCCTGCTCGGCCACCTGGCCGAAGTCGACCAGCTGTGTGACGAACTGGCCGACCTGCTGCGCCGTTGCGGCCAGCCCGAGGCCGCCCACGACCTGCATGAGGAAGTGCAGCGGGTGATTCTCGCCACCGCGGCCAACTACTCTTCCATGTACCAGGATGTCCGCCATGGCCGACGCACCGAGGTCCACTACCTGCTCGGCCACGCCTGCCGTACCGCCAACCGCCATGACCTGGCGGTACCGGCCCTGGAACGGCTGCAGCGGCGCCTGGTCGATAACTTGCAGGCGCGCGGACTGCGTAGCGACTGACGGCATTCATCCACAGGACAGGACACCTCCTCACCCATGACCCTGCGTCAACGCCTGGAAAACCTCCCGGTCGGGCAGAAATTGCTGGCGGCCCTGCTGGTGCTGCTGGTGACCATCCTGTTGGTGGCCAACCTCGCCTTCATCAGCGCCGCCTATTGGATCACCCAGGAAAGCATGGCGCCCCAGGCCCTGCAGACCATCGGCAAGCTGGTCTCCAACCCGCAGATGTCCGCGCGCGCCGGCGATTCGGCAGAGAACGCCACGGCGCTGCTCAAGGAGCTCGACAGCTATTCGCCGCTACGCGCCGCCGCGATCTATGGCGGTGACGGGCAGATGCTGGCCCAGCTGCAGCACGGCGACCCGCTAACCCTGCCCAAGCGCTACCGCAACATCGACGGCTGGCGCCTCATGGAGTTTCGCAGCACCCAGCTGATCCGCCTGCCGCGCAGCGCCGCCCCACCCGCGCATCTGCTGCTGGTGGCCAGCAGCGAGCTGCCCACCGCGTTCTACACCGGCACGCTATCGGCCAGCCTGGCCATCCTGGTGTTCAGCATACTGCTGTGGCTGGTCATCGCCCGGCAGATCAAGCGCCTGATCACCCTGCCGATCAATCGCCTCGAAGAGCTGACCCGCCAGGTTACCCGCGAGGAGAGCTACGCCCTGCGCGCCCAGCGCGGCAACGACGACGAGATCGGCAGCCTGGCGGAGGCGTTCAACACCATGCTCTCGCGCATCGAGGCCCGCGAGCAGCAGCTCAAGCGCACCCGCGACGAGTTCCAGGACGCCTACGACCAGGCCCAGGGTCTGGCCGAGGAAACCCGCCACACCAACCGCAAGCTGGAGCTGGAAGTCCAGGTGCGCAGCAAGATCGAGAAGAAGCTCACGGGCTTTCAGAACTACCTGAACAGCATCATCGACTCCATGCCCTCGGCACTGATCGCCCTCGACGAGCAGCTCTACGTCACCCAGTGGAACCACGAGGCCACGGTGCTCTCCGGCACGCCGCTGGACGAGGCGCTGAACCAGCCGGTGTTCCTCGCCTTCGAGCCGCTCAAGCCCTTCCTGCCGCAGCTCAAGGAGAGCGTGGAGAAGTACCGGGTGGCCAAGATCGAGCGGGTTACCTGGCCAAAGGGCGAGGACCTGCGCCACTACGCCCTGACCTTCTACCCACTGATGGGCGGCGCCGGACGCGGCGTGGTGATCCGCATCGACGACATCACCCAGCGCCTGTCCCTGGAAGAAATGATGGTGCAGTCGGAAAAGATGCTCTCGGTCGGCGGCCTGGCCGCAGGCATGGCCCACGAGATCAATAACCCACTGGGCGCGATCCTGCACAATGTGCAGAACATCCGCCGACGCCTGTCGCCAGACCTGCCGCGCAACCAGGAGCAGGCCGGCGAACTGGGCATCGACCTGACGGCCGTCAACCGTTACCTGGAGAGCCGCGAAGTGCCGCAACTGCTCGACGGCATCCAGCAGGCCGGCGCCCGGGCGGCCAAGATCGTCACCCACATGCTCAGCTTCAGCCGCCGCAGCAACCGCCAGCTGGCGCCTTGCGAGTTGCCGGCGCTGATCGACCAGGCCGTGGAGATCGCCGGCAACGACTTCGACTTGGCCATCGGATTCGACTTCAAGGGCCAGGCCATCGTCCGCCAGTTCGACCCGCAACTGGGCCCGGTGCCCTGCACCGCCAACGAACTGGAACAAGTGCTGCTCAACCTGCTGAAGAATGCCGCCCAGGCCATCCACCAGCGCCCACAGCCCAGCGAGCCGGGGCGTATCACCCTGCGCACGCGGCTCAACCCGCCGTGGGCGGAGATCCAGGTCGAAGACAATGGCATCGGCATGCCCGAGACGGTGCGCAAGCGCACCTTCGAGCCGTTCTTCACCACCAAGGAAATCGGCCAGGGCACCGGCCTGGGCCTGTCGGTGTCGTACTTCATCATCACCAACAACCACAAAGGGCAGATGGAGGTGCAGTCCACTCCCGGCCAGGGCACCTGCTTCACTCTGCGCCTACCTCTGAACCCGACCCAGCCGACCACCACCAAGACGGAGACATGACATGGGCTACCGCCTGTCGAAGATCTACACCCGCACCGGCGACAAAGGCGAAACCGGCCTGGGCGACGGACGCCGGGTGCCCAAGGACCATCCGCGGATTGAGGCGATCGGCGAGGTAGACAGCCTCAACAGCCAGTTGGGCGTGCTGCTGGCCGGGCTGGCCGAGGCCGGTCTTGGCGAGCTGATCGAGGTACTGGCGCCTTGTCAGCACCGTTTGTTCGATCTGGGTGGGGAACTGGCAATGCCCAGCTACCAGGCGTTGAACATTGCCGAGGTGGAGCGCCTGGAGGCGGCCATCGACCGCTGGAACGAAGAGTTGGGGCCGCTGAAAAACTTCATCCTGCCTGGGGGCTCGATGCTGGTGGCCCAGGCCCATGTCTGCCGCAGTGCGGCGCGGGCGGCGGAACGGCGTTGCCAGCAGTTGAATGCACTGGAGCCGCTGGAGGGGGTAGGGCTGGCCTATATCAACCGGGTGTCGGACCTGCTGTTCGTCGCGGCCCGTATCATCGGGCGGCGACAGGGTGTGGATGAGGTATTGTGGCAGCCTGCACCCAAACCTGAAGCCTGAGATTGCTGGGGCTGCTGCGCAGCCCATCGCGACACAAGGCCGCTCCCACAGGTACCGCGCAGACGTTGAATACTGCGCCATACCTGTGGGAGCGGCCTTGTGTCGCGAATGGGCCGCAAAGCGGCCCCAGTTACTCAGATCTCAGGCCAGAACGCCCGGATCCCTGCAACACCCTGCGCCCCAACCTCCCAGGCCCGCTCCCGCTCACCAGGCCCGACCCCGCCCAGCAGAAACACCGGATGGCTGATCCCGCCGATCAATCGCTGCGCTTCATCCCACCCCAACGGCACCGCCTCGGGATGGGTCTGGGTCGCCTGCACCGGCGACAAGGTGACAAAGTCCACCCCCATCTGCTCGGCCAGCGCCAGTTCCTCGGCACTGTGGCAGGACGCCGCCAGCCAGCGCTCCTTCGGGAATGGCCGCCCCTTGGCCGCGTACTTGCGTAACTGCGCGGCGGTCAGGTGCCAGCCGGCCGACGGGAAGTCGCCCAGCCACTCCAGCGGCCCCTTGAGCATCAATTGGGCCTTGCCCGCGCACAGGCCGACCGCATCCACCGCTACATCGCGGTACTTGGGGTCGTACATGTCCGGCGCGCGCAGCTGGATCAGCCTGATGCCGCTGGCCACGGCCTTCTGGATGCCCTTGAGCAGCTCCGGCACTTCCAGACCGTCAGGGGTGATCAGATACTGGTCGGGCAGGCGCGCCGCGGCGACGATCGGCTTGTTGGCCTCGGGGAACTCATACTGACCAAGGTCACGCGGCGCCACCCAGGCCAGGGGCTGGCCTTCGGCGCCGTGGGGCTCACCAGTAAAGGCGTGCACTTCACGCACATCCAGCAGCACCTGTTTGTCCGGATAGTCGTGGCTGACCTTGATCAACGGCCGCGAAGCCGCGACCTCGATCCCCAGCTCCTCGCGCAGCTCGCGGGCCAGCGCCGCCTCGACGCCCTCGCCCTCCTCCAGCTTGCCGCCGGGGAACTCCCACAGGCCGCCCTGGTGCTGGGTATCGGCGCGGCGGGCGATCAGGATCCGCCCGTCGGCACCACGAATGACCGCTGCGACTACATGAATCCGTTTCACCCTTCACGCTCCGCCAGGCCAGCTTTTTGCCAGGCCTGGAAGGCTGGCCATTGATAAATGGTCTCGATGTAGGCAGCCGCTTCGGCCGGCACCGCGACACGGTAGGTGCGCAAGCGCACGGCCACAGGGGCGAAGAAGGCGTCGGCCAAGCTCGGGCGGCCGAACAGGAACGGGCCGTTTTCCTTGGCCACCAAGCGGCATTCGCTCCACAGGGCGACGATGCGGTCGATATCGACCTGCACGTCCAACGGCATCTCGGCCAGCGCTTCGTCACGGGACAGGTCGAATGGCATGGCACCGCGCAGGGCAAAGAAGCCGCTGTGCATCTGCGCGCAGGCCGAACGGGCCTGGGCGCGGGCGGCAACGTCCTCGGGCCACAGGCGGGCCTCGGGGTGGCGTTCGTTGAGGTATTCGGCGATGGCCAGGGAGTCGGCGATGACGCCATGCTCGCTTTGCAGCAACGGCACCTTGGCGGTGGCCGAGAAGGCCAGCAGGCGCTGGCGGGTGTCAGGCTGGTTGAGCTTGACCAGGGTTTCTTCGTAGGGGACGCCGGCCAGCTCGAGGGCCAGGGCGCCGCGCAGCGACCAGGAGGAATACAGCTTGTCGCCGATGATCAGGTGATAGCTCATGGTTCGGCTCCATGTTGCGGACAGTGTGCAGTAATCGCGGGGCAAGCCCGCTCCCACGACAGTCTGCGTGGGACCGGGCTTGCCCCGCGATGGATCAGGTGCGGTATTCGGCGTTGATCTTCACGTACTCGTGGGACAGGTCGGTGGTCCAGATTGTTTCGCTGCACTGGCCACGGCCCAGTTCGATGCGGATGGTGATTTCCTCCTGGGCCATCACCTTGGCGCCCTGGTCCTCGGTGTAGCTCGGGCTGCGCCCGCCCTGGCTGGCGATGCAGACGCTGTCCAGGTACACATCGATCAGGCTCACATCCAGCGCCGGCACGCCGGCACGACCGACCGCGGCGAGGATACGGCCCCAGTTGGGATCGGAGGCGAATAGCGCGGTCTTGATCAGCGGCGAGTGGGCCACGGCGTAGCCGACGTCCAGGCACTCCTGGTGATTGCCACCGCCGTTGACCTGCACGGTGACAAACTTGGTAGCGCCTTCGCCGTCGCGGACAATGGCCTGGGCCACCTCCATGCACACCTCGAACACCGCCTTCTTCAGCGCCTCGAACAGTGCGCCGCTGGCCTCGGTCACTTCCGGCACATCGGCCTTGCCGGTGGCGATCAGCATGCAGCAGTCATTGGTCGAGGTGTCGCCGTCGATGGTGATGCGGTTGAACGACTTGTTGGCACCGTCGAGTATCAGGTCCTTGAGCACCGCCGGGGCGACCTTGGCGTCGGTGGCGATGTAGCCGAGCATGGTGGCCATGTTCGGACGGATCATGCCCGCGCCCTTGCTGATGCCGGTGACGGTGATGGTCTTGCCGTCGTACTGGAACTGGCGGCTGGCGCCCTTGGGCAGGGTGTCGGTGGTCATGATGCCAGTGGCGGCTTCGGCCCAGTGGTTTTCCGACAGGTTGTCCAAGGCGGCCTGCAGCGCGCCTTCGATCTTCTCCACTGGCAGCGGCTCGCCGATCACGCCGGTGGAAAACGGCAGCACGGACTCAGCAGGAACACCGGCAAGCTCCGCCAGCTTGGCGCAGGTGCGCTCGGCGGCGGCCAGGCCCGGTGCGCCGGTGCCGGCGTTGGCGTTGCCGGTGTTGGTCAGCAGGTAACGCACGGTACCCTGCACACGCTGCTTGGAAAGGATCACCGGGGCCGCGCAAAAGGCGTTGAGGGTGAACACGCCGGCGACGCTGGAGCCTTCGGCGCAGCGCATCACCACCACATCCTTGCGCCCTGGGCGCTTGATGCCCGCCGAGGCGATACCGAGTTCGAAACCGGGAACCGGGTGCAGGGTGGGCAGGGGACCAAGACCAACAGCCATTAGAGCGCTCCTAGATAAATCGGTTGAGAACAAAAACGGGGCCGCTTCGCGCCCCATTAGCGACACAAGGCCGCTCCTACAGGATTGTCGCGTTTCCTGCGGGAGCGGCCTTATCTCGCGAAAGGGCCGCGAAGCGGCCCTGGATGTATCACGTTACTGCAGGTGGTTCAGATCATTCAATCTGACCATGGCAATGCTTGAATTTCTTGCCCGAACCACACCAGCACGGCTCGTTGCGGCCCAGCTTCATGTCGTTGCGAACCGGCGCGGAGGCCACGGCGACTTCGGCGCCCTCCTCGGCCAGCTGCTCGCCTTCCAGGCCCGGCGCGGCGGCATGCTGGAACTGCATGCGGCTGGCCAGTTCCTCGGCCTCGCGGCGCAGGCGCGCCTCTTCCTCGGCCGGATCTTCGCGGCGTACCTGGACGTGCGAGAGCACGCGGATGGTGTCGCGCTTGATCGACTCCAGCAGCTCCTGGAACAAGGTGAACGACTCGCGCTTGTACTCCTGCTTCGGGTTCTTCTGCGCATAGCCGCGCAGGTGGATACCGTGGCGCAGGTGGTCCATGGTCGACAGGTGGTCTTTCCACAGGTCGTCCAGCACGCGCAGCAGGATCTGCTTCTCGAAGGTGCGCAGGGCGTCGATGCCGGCCTGGTCTTCCTTCTCGTTGTAGGCGTCGGTGATTTCCTTGATCAGCCGCTCGCGCAGGGTCTCCTCGTAGAGGTGATCGTCCTCGTCGAGCCACTGCTGGATCGGCAGCTTGATGGCGAAATCGCTGGCCAGCGAAGCTTCCAGGCCGGCCACGTCCCACTGCTCGGGCAGCGATTGCGGCGGAATATGCTGGCTGATGGTGGCATCGAGCACTTCCTGGCGGAACTCGGCGATGGTGTCGCCGATGTTCTCGGCGGCCAGCAGGCTGTTGCGCATGTGGTAGATCACCTTGCGCTGCTCGTTGGCCACGTCGTCGTATTCGAGCAGCTGCTTGCGGATGTCGAAGTTGCGGCCTTCGACCTTGCGCTGCGCCTTCTCGATGGCGTTGGTTACCATGCGGTGCTCGATGGCCTCACCGGACTGCATGCCCAGCGCCTTCATGAAGTTCTTCACCCGGTCGGAGGCGAAGATGCGCATCAGGCTGTCTTCCAGCGACAGGTAGAAACGGCTGGAGCCGGCGTCTCCCTGACGGCCGGCACGGCCACGCAGCTGGTTGTCGATACGGCGCGACTCGTGGCGCTCAGAGGCGATCACGTGCAGGCCACCGGCTTCCAGCACCTGCTGGTGACGCTTCTGCCAGTCAGCCTTGATCTGGGCGATCTGTTCGGCGGTCGGGTTGTCCAGGGCGGCCACCTCGGCCTCCCAGTTGCCGCCCAGCAGGATGTCGGTACCACGACCGGCCATGTTGGTGGCGATGGTCAGTGCGCCCGGAGCACCGGCTTGCGCGATGATCTCGGCTTCTTTTTCGTGGTACTTGGCGTTCAGGACCTTGTGGTCGATACCTTCCTTCTTGAGCAGGTTGGACATGTGCTCGGAGGTTTCGATGGTCGCGGTACCGACCAGGACCGGACGGCCATGGGCCATGCTTTCCTTGATGTCGGCGATGATCGCGGCGTACTTCTCGTCGGCGGTCAGGTACACCAGGTCGTTGAAGTCCTTGCGGGCCAACGGCTTGTTCGGTGGGATGACCATCACGTTGAGGTTGTAGATCTGGGCGAACTCGAATGCCTCGGTGTCGGCGGTACCGGTCATGCCGGACAGCTTGGTGTAGAGGCGGAAGTAGTTCTGGAAGGTGGTCGAGGCCAGGGTCTGGCTCTCGGCCTGGATGTTCAGGTTTTCCTTGGCCTCGATCGCCTGGTGCAGGCCTTCGGACAGGCGGCGGCCCGGCATGGTGCGGCCGGTGTGCTCGTCGATCAGGAGGATCTGGCCTTCCTGGACGATGTACTCGACGTTGCGGTGGAACAGCTTGTGCGCGCGCAGGCCGGCGTAGACATGGGTCAGCAGGCTCAGGTTGTGCGCCGAGTACAGGCTCTCGCCCTCGGCCAGCAGGCCGGACTGGGTCAGCATGTCCTCGATGAACTGGTGGCCGGCCTCGTTCAGTTCGACCTGACGGCTCTTCTCGTCGATGGTGTAGTGGCCCTCTTGGGTCACCTTGCCTTCGACTTCCTCGATGTGCTGGGTCAGGCGCGGGATCAGGCGGTTGATCTCGATGTACAGCTTGGAGCTGTCCTCGGCCTGGCCGGAGATGATCAGCGGGGTGCGCGCTTCGTCGATGAGGATCGAGTCGACTTCGTCGATCACGGCGAAGTTCAGCTCACGCTGGAACTTCTCGTCCTGGCTGAACGCCATGTTGTCGCGCAGGTAGTCGAAACCGAATTCGTTGTTGGTGCCGTAGGTGATGTCGGCGGCATAGGCGGCGCGCTTTTCTTCCGGCGGCTGGAAGGCCGAGACGATGCCGACGTTGAGGCCGAGGAATTCGTACAGCGGACGCATCCAGTTGGCGTCGCGGCGAGCCAGGTAGTCGTTGACGGTGACCACGTGCACGCCCTTGCCGGACAGCGCGTTGAGGTACACAGCCAGGGTACCGACCAAGGTCTTGCCTTCACCGGTGCGCATTTCTGCGATCATGCCTTCGTGCAAGGTCATGCCGCCGATCAGCTGGACATCGAAGTGACGCATGCCCATTACGCGCTTGCCGGCCTCGCGGGCCACGGCGAAGGCTTCGGGCAGCAACTGGTCGAGCGTCTCGCCTTTGGCCAGGCGTTCCTTGAACTCTGCGGTCTTGCCCCGCAGTTGCTCGTCGGAGAGGGCCACCATCTTCTCTTCGAAGGCATTGACGGTGCTCACCGTCTTGAGCATGCGTTTGATTTCACGCTCGTTCTTGCTTCCAAAAAGTTTTTTTAACAAAGGCGCAAACATATCGGCAGGATCTTCCACACGTAGGGATGGAGGGCGGCCCCGTGAGTCGCCCGTGCAGCCCTGAGGCCGCATGCGAACGAGCATTCTACCCGGAAACGATGGTGAGGAAAGTGGTGGATTTCCACGATGCTGGCACAGCGCTTTTAGGGGGCCTGACTAACATAGGGGCTTTTTGCGCAAGTTCAAGGTGCGTGAAGATGAAACGTATCGCGAATGACTTGCATCAAGATCCGGCGACCGCTCGCCACACGCTGGCGTGGGAGCGGGCTTGCCCCGCGATGAATGCCCAACTGGTAGACTGTTGATCCTGTATCCCTCTGCAGACCTCCATGGCCTACAAACCCACCCCTGCCCGCCCCCCCGCCGACCTGTTGCGCAAGGCCCGGCCCCTGCGCCTGCTGCTCAACCAGGCCGAACGCCTGGAGCACCTGCAGCGCCTGCTGGAAAGCCAGCTGCAACCGGCCGCCCGCGAGCACTGCCACGTGGCCTCCTGGAAGGAAGGGACATTGTTGCTGGTGGTGACCGACGGCCATTGGGCCACCCGCCTGCGCTACCAGCAAAAGCGCCTGCAACGCCAGCTGCAAGCCATGGAAGCGTTCGCCAACCTGAGCCGCATCCAGTTCAAGGTACAGCCGCCGCTGGTGGCGGCAAAACATGAAGGTCACGGGCCTGAGCTTTCGGAATCTGCCGCAGACAGCATACGCGGCTCGGCCGAAGGCATCAGCGACCCGAAGCTGCGCGCGGCGCTGGAGCGTCTGGCGGCACACGCGCAGGGCAAAGCCTGATACACGTCCCCGCGATAGCGTGAGCGGACGTATCGAGAGTCATGCCCGCTCCTGGGCTCCATCTTTTGACACCCCAATAAAAAAGGCCACCCGAAGGTGGCCTTAATCACTAGAGAGAGTGTTCGAACTTACACGGCCGCAACAGGGCGCATGTACGAGATCGGTGCCGTGCTGGCATCTTCGAAGGTGACCACTTCCCAAGCGTCGGTTTCAGCGATCAGCTTGCGCAACAGCTGGTTGTTCAGCGCGTGCCCGGACTTGTAGCCCTTGAACTCGCCGATCAGGCTGTTGCCCAGCAGATAAAGGTCGCCGATGGCGTCGAGGATCTTGTGCTTGACGAATTCGTCATCGGAACGAAGGCCGTCTTCGTTAAGCACGCCGGTCTCGTCGACCACGATGGCGTTCTCCACACTGCCACCCAGCGCAAGGTTGTGTTTGCGCAGGTACTCGATGTCACGCATGAAGCCGAACGTGCGGGCACGGCTGACTTCCTTGACGAACGAGGTGCTGGAGAAGTCGACGACCGCGCTCTGGGTCTGGCCCTTGAGGACCGGGTGATCGAAGTCGATCTCGAAGCTCACCTTGAACCCGTCGAAAGGCAGGAAAGTGGCGCGCTTGTCGCCCTCCTCCACTGTCACTTCGCGCAGGATGCGGATGAACTTCTTGGCTGCGTCCTGTTCTTCCAGGCCGGCCGATTGGATCAGGAATACGAAGGGTCCGGCGCTGCCATCCATGATCGGCACTTCCGAGGCGGAGAGCTCGACGTAGGCGTTATCGATGCCCAGGCCCGCCATGGCGGAGAGCAGATGCTCGACCGTATCGACTTTGACGTCACCGTTGACCAGCGTCGTCGACATGGTGGTCTCGCCGACGTTGGCCGCGCGCGCCGGGATTTCGACCACAGGGTCGAGGTCGGCGCGACGGAAGACGATGCCGGTGTCGACAGGCGCAGGCTTGAGGGTCAGGTAGACCTTCTCCCCGGAGTGCAGGCCGACACCTGTGGCACGGATGGTATTCTTCAGGGTGCGTTGTCTAATCATGGCATTGGCCGCTTCAGCGCAAATTGCGAACAGGTATCAACAAAGGCTGGGGATGATAACAGACCCGGCCTTTGCTGAACACCAATCACCCTAATACCCCTGATAAATTCCATCAATCGGCCTGACGACGCAGGAACGCCGGGATATCCAGGTAGTCCAGATCATCCTGTGGGTTGAGTTTAGCGGCCGCCGCGGCACCCGCGTGGGCCTGGTTGCGCATCACGGTCGGACGCTCCAGGTCACGGTAGTTGACCGCCGACTGCTCCTGGCGAACCGGGGCCGGATTGGAGGCCTCGTACGCCTGCTGGGCGGTCTGCAGGGTGTTGTCGACCACCTTGACCGGCTTCTCGATGCGCGCGCCCAGGCCGGTGGCCACCACGGTCACGTGCAGTTCGTCGCGCATATCCGGGTCGATCACGGTGCCGACCTTGACCATCGCGTGGTCGGAGGCGAAGGCCTCGATGATGCTACCCACGTCGGAGTACTCGCCCAGCGACAGGTCGGGACCGGCGGTGATGTTCACCAGGATGCCGCGGGCGCCCTGCAGGTTGACGTCCTCGAGCAGCGGGTTGCGAATCGCCGCCTCGGTGGCTTCGCGCGCACGGTTCGGGCCGCTGGCGCAACCGGTACCCATCATCGCCATGCCCATCTCGCCCATCACGGTGCGCACGTCGGCGAAGTCGACGTTGATCATGCCCGGACGCTTGATGATGTCGGAAATACCGCGAACGGCACCGGCCAGCACGTCGTCGGCCTTGGCGAAGGCGGACAAGAGGCTTGCATCCTTGCCCAGGATGGTCAGCAGCTTCTCGTTGGGGATGGTGATCAGCGAGTCGACGCTCTCAGCCAGCATGCGGATGCCTTCGTCGGCGATCTGCATGCGCTTGCGGCCCTCGAACGGGAACGGACGGGTCACCACCGCAACGGTGAGGATGCCCATTTCCTTGGCCACTTCGGCGATGATCGGCGCCGCGCCGGTACCGGTACCACCCCCCATGCCGGTGGTGATGAACACCATGTTGGTGCCTTGCAGCACTTCGGCGATGCGCTCACGGTCTTCCAGCGCGGCCTGACGGCCGACCTCCGGATTGGCGCCGGCACCCAGGCCCTTGGTCACACCCGTGCCCAGTTGCAGGATGGTGCGCGCGCCGATGTTCTTCAGCGCTTGGGCATCGGTGTTGGCGCAGATGAACTCGACGCCTTCGATGTTGCTTTTGACCATGTGGTTGACGGCGTTGCCGCCACCACCGCCAACGCCGATCACCTTGATGACCGGACTTTGCGGGACGTTGTCTACGAGCTCGAACATTTTCCCTCTCCTTACAGTTCTCTAGTTGTCGCGCCTACCACTACTGCTTTGAAACTTAGAAGTTGCTCTGGACCCAACGCTTGAGTCGTTCAAGCACAGGGCCCTTCGGTTCATCGCCATAGCTGTTGTTGCTGCTGTTGCTGTTGCTGATACCGGTCAGGGACGGGTCCTCGGACTGCTTCTGCAGGCCATAGGTGAGCAGGCCCACGCCGGTGGAATAGATCGGGTTGCGCACCACGTCGCTCAGGCCCCGAACGCTGTGCGGCACGCCCAGGCGTACCGGCATGTGGAAGATTTCCTCGGCCAGTTCCACGGCGCCTTCCATCTTTGCGGTGCCGCCGGTGAGGACGATGCCGGCTGGCACGAGGTCCTCGAAGCCGCTGCGACGCAGTTCGGCCTGGATCAGGGTGAACAGCTCGTCGTAACGCGGCTCCACCACTTCGGCCAGGGCCTGGCGCGACAGCTCGCGCGGCGGGCGGTCGCCGACGCTCGGCACCTTGATGGTCTCGCCAGCGCCGGCCAGCTTGGCCAGGGCGCAGGCGTAGCGGATCTTGATTTCCTCGGCGTACTGCGTGGGGGTGCGCAGGGCCATGGCGATGTCGTTGGTGACCTGATCGCCCGCGATCGGGATCACCGCGGTGTGACGGATCGCGCCTTCAGTGAAGATGGCGATGTCGGTGGTGCCGCCGCCGATATCCACCAGGCACACGCCCAGTTCTTTTTCGTCGTCGGTCAGCACCGAGTAGGCCGAGGCCAACTGCTCGAGGATGATGTCGTCGATTTCCAGCCCGCAGCGGCGCACGCACTTCTCGATGTTCTGCGCCGCGTTGACCGCGCAGGTGACCACATGGACCTTGGCTTCCAGGCGCACGCCCGACATGCCCAGGGGCTCGCGCACGCCTTCCTGGTTGTCGATCACATAGTCCTGCGGCAGGGTGTGCAGCACCCGCTGGTCGGCCGGAATGGCCACGGCCTGGGCGGCGTCGAGCACGCGCTCGAGGTCGGCGGTGCTGACTTCGCGGTCGCGGATGGCGACGATGCCGTGGGAGTTCAGGCTGCGGATGTGGTTGCCGGCCACGCCGACGAACGCCGAGTGGATGCGGCAGCCGGCCATCAGCTGGGCCTCTTCGACGGCGCGCTGGATCGACTGCACGGTCGATTCGATGTTCACCACCACGCCCTTCTTCAGACCGCGGGACGGATGGGTGCCGATCCCGACGATCTCCAGGGTGCCGTCCTCGCCGACCTCACCCACCAGCGCCACCACCTTGGAAGTGCCGATGTCCAGCCCGACGATCATTTTGCCGCTATGCGCGTTTGCCATGGTCCTGCCTCTCTCTAATTCTTCGCAACGGCGGGTTGGGCCGTCGTCGGTGCATTCGGTTCCCGCCAACCAACGGCAAGTCCGTTGGAATAACGCAGATCGATGCGGGCGATATTGGTGATCTGGTCTTTAAGCGATTTGTCGTAAATGGCAATGAAACGGCGCATCTTCTCCACCAGATGGTCGCGCCCCAGCAGCAGCTCGACGCCCGCACCGGCGCTGCCCGCACCGGTGGTCAGGAACCAGCTGCCTCGCTCGCGCAGCTCCAGGCGAGCGATGGAAAAGCCCATGGGGCGCAGCATCTGGCTCAATACCTGATACTGCTGCATGACTTGTTGCTGAGCGCGCTGCGGCCCGAACAGCTGCGGCAGGTGCTCGTAGTTGGCCAGCTCGCGCGGCGTGAAGGCCTGGCCCTGGTTGTTGAGCAAGGCCTCGTCGCCCCAGCGCGCCACCGGCAGCTGTTCTTCCAGGCGGATCACCACCTCGTCCGGCCACACCCGGCGCACTTCGGCGTGGGCGATCCAGGGCATCTGCTCCAGTTCGACGCGCATCGCCGCCAGGTCGACGGTGAAGAAACTCGCCGCCACATAGGGGGCGATCCGCTGCTGCACCGACTGCTGGCTGATGTAGCTGAGGTCGCCCTGCACGTCGATCTTGGTGATCGGCCGGTCGGCGTAAGGCATCAGGCGGATGGCGCCCTCGTAGGCGCCAAAGCCCGCGGCCACCAGCAGCACCGGCCACAGCAGGCGCTTGAGACCGCCGAAGCTCGGCCGTGGCAGGCGCGCCGATACGGGCTCGTCGGCCACCAGTCGGCTGGCACCACGCGGCACCGGCTTGCTACGGCCGGTCACGGGGGGCTGCTGACGTATCATCGCGCCTTGCATGTCTATTAACCTCTCGTCGCTACGCTGTCGGCCAGGATTGCCAGCACCAGTTGCTGGAAGTCCAGGCCGGCGGCACGGGCCGCCATGGGCACCAGGCTATGGTCGGTCATGCCCGGTGCGGTGTTGACTTCGAGCAGCCAGAACCGGCCCTGCTCGTCCTGCATCACGTCCAGACGGCCCCAGCCCTCGATGCCAACGGCATCACAGGCGCGCGCGGTCAGGTCGATCAGCTCCTGCTCCTTGACGCTGTCCAGGCCGCAAGGGATGCGGTACTGGGTGTCGTTGGCGATGTACTTGGCGTCGTAGTCGTAGAACACGTGCGGGGTGCCCAGCGCGATCGGCGGCAGCACCTGGCCGCGCAATACGGCGATGGTGAACTCCGGACCGTGGATCCACTGCTCGACCAGCACTTGCGAGTCGTACTTGGCGGCGTCTTTCCAGGCGGCGACCAGCTCTTGCTCGCTGTTCACCTTGGCCATGCCGATGCTCGAACCTTCATGGGCGGGTTTGACGATCAACGGGAAGCCCAGTTCCGCACTGGCGGCCACGCAATCCTGCTCGCTGGCCAGCACGGCGTGACGCGGCGTGGGGATGCCCAGGCTCTGCCACACCTGCTTGGTGCGCAGCTTGTCCATGGCCAGCGCCGAGGCGAGGATGCCGCTGCCGGTGTAGGGAATCCCCAGGCACTCGAGCAGGCCCTGCATGCTGCCGTCCTCACCGCCACGGCCGTGGAGGATGATGAAGGCGCGGTCGATCTTCTCGCTCTGCAGGCGGGTCAGCAGGTCGTCGCCGACGTCGATGGCGACGACGTCGACACCAGCGTTGGTCAGCGCCTCGATCACTGCCTTGCCCGATTTCAGGGAAACCTCACGCTCGGCACTCTTGCCACCGTACAGCACAGCGACGCGGCCAAAGGCCTTGACGTCCAGGGTCGAGTGCAACTTGTCGTAGGCGCTGGTCATTTCGACTTCTCCTGCTTGGCGCCTGCGAACAGCGGGCTTTTCATCAATTGCGGGGCCAGGCCACCGACATCACCGGCACCCTGGCAGATCAGGATGTCGCCGGCGCGCAGCAGCGGCTTGACCAGCGGCGCGAGCTCGGCGCCACGTTCGATGTAGATCGGATCGAGCTTGCCGCGCTGGCGGATGCTGTGGCACAGCTGGCGGCTGTCGGCGCCGGGGATCGGCTCTTCGCCGGCCGGGTAGACCTCCATCAGCAACAGCACGTTGGCATCGCCCAGCACCTGGACGAAATCGTCGTACAGGTCGCGGGTACGGCTGTAGCGGTGCGGCTGGTAGACGATCACCAGGCGGCGGCTCGGCCAACCGCCACGCACGGCCTTGATCACCGCGGCGACCTCGGTCGGGTGGTGACCGTAGTCGTCGACCAGCATCACGCTGCCACCGTCGACCGGCAGCTCGCCGTAGACCTGGAAGCGTCGACCGACGCCCTGGAAGCCCGACAGGCCCTGGACGATGGCCTCGTCGCTGATGCCTTCGTCGGTGGCGATGGCGATGGTGGCCAGGGCGTTGAGCACGTTGTGGTTGCCCGGCATGTTCACCGACACCTCGAGCGGCTCGCAGTCACGGCGCAGCACGGTGAAGTGAGTCTGCATACCCTGCTGACGCACGTTGATGGCGCGGATGTCAGCCTCTTCGCTGAAGCCGTAGGTGACGGTCGGGCGCTTGACCTGCGGCAGGATCTCGCGCACCACCGGGTCGTCCAGGCACATCACCGCCAGCCCGTAGAACGGCAGGTTGTGCAGGAACTCGACGAAGGTCTTCTTCAGCTTGTTGAAGTCGCCTTCGTAAGTGGCCATGTGATCGGCGTCGATATTGGTGACCACGGCGACCATCGGCTGCAGGTGCAGGAAGCTGGCGTCGCTCTCGTCGGCCTCGGCGATCAGGTAGCGGCTGGTGCCCAGTTGCGCGTTGGTGCCGGCCGCGGTCAGGCGACCGCCGATGACGAAGGTCGGGTCCAGGCCGCCGGCGGCGAACACCGAGGCCAGCAGGCTGGTGGTGGTGGTCTTGCCGTGGGTGCCGGCAACGGCCACGCCGTGGCGATAGCGCATCAGCTCGGCAAGCATCTCGGCACGCGGCACCACGGGAATCCGCCGCTCCAGGGCGGTGGCGACTTCCGGGTTGGCCGGGTTGATCGCGCTGGACACCACCAGCACATCGGCGTTGGCGGCATTCTCGGCGCGATGGCCGACGAAGATCTGCGCGCCGAACGACTGCAGGCGCTCGGTCACCGGCGACTCTTTCAGGTCGGAACCGGATACTTCGTAGCCCAGGTTCAGCAGCACTTCGGCGATGCCGCACATGCCCACGCCGCCGATGCCGACGAAATGGATGCGACGGATACGGCCCATCTTTGGCTGGGGCATGGCTTTCTGGCTCTCAACCATGGGCCACCTCCAGGCAGATATCGACCACGGTGCTGGTTGCGCCAGGTTTGGCCAGGCGGCGGGCGGTGCCGGCCATGGCGTTGAGTTTCTCGGGTTGCATCAGCACCTCGTTCAGGCGTTCAGCGAGCTGCGCTGCGCCAGTAGTCGCTTGTGGCATCAGGAAGGCGGCGCCTTCGCGAGCCAGGTATTGGGCGTTGTGGGTCTGGTGGTCGTCGATGGCATGGGGCAAGGGCACCAGCATCGAGGGCAGGCCCGCCGCCGCGAGTTCGCTGACGGTCAGGGCGCCGGCCCGGCACACCACCATATCGGCCCAGCCATAGGCATGGGCCATGTCCTTGATGAACGGTTCGACCTGGGCCTCGACACCTGCCTCGTGATAACGCTCGGCGGTGACCGGGGCGTGGTTTTTCCCGGCCTGGTGGAACACCTCGGGGCGCAGGTTCTCCGGCACTTCGGACAGGGCCTTAGGCAACAATTTGTTCAATGGTTCCGCACCCAGGCTGCCACCCATGACCAGCAGGCGCGCACGGCGCTCGGCCAGGGGCGCGCGCGCCGCGTCCATGAACAGCTCCGGACGCACCGGATTGCCGGTGGTACGCAGCTTGTCGCTGGCGGCGAAGGTGTCCGGGAAGGCTTCGCAGACACGCGCGGCCAACGGCAGCAGCAGGCGATTGGTGGTGCCGGCGCGGGCATTCTGCTCGTGGATCACCAGCGGCACCCCGCACAACCGCGCGGCAACACCGCCGGGCCCGGTCACATAGCCGCCGAAGCCGACCACGCAGACCGGCTTGAGCTGACGCACGATCCGCCGCGCCTGCAGCACGGCCTTGACCAGGGTGAACGGCGCCTTGAGCAGCGACAGCTTGCCCTTGCCACGCAGGCCGGTGACCTGGATCAGGTGCAACGGCAGGCCGGCCTGAGGCACCAGCTCGTTCTCGATGCCACGCGGGGTGCCCAGCCAGTGAACGCTGTAGCCACGGGCCTGGAACTCGCGGGCGCAGGCCAGGGCCGGGAACACGTGCCCCCCGGTACCGCCCGCCATGATCAGGATGTTCTTGCCGTCAGCGGCCATGGCTGGTCTCCTCGGCAAAATCGCTCTCCTTGAATTCGTGCTCCTCGCTGCCCAGGTGCGTGCGGCTCTCCCACTCGATCCGCAGCAAAAGCCCCACGCAGGCGCAGCAGATCACCAGTGAGCTGCCGCCGTAGCTGAGGAACGGCAGGGTCAGGCCCTTGGTCGGCAGCAGGCCGACGTTCACGCCGATGTTGATCAGGAACTGGCCGATCCACAGGAACGACAGGCCAAAGGCCATGTAGGCGGCGAAGAACTGCTTGGCCTTCTCGGCCCACAGGCCGATGTACAGCGCGCGCACAGTGATGAAGACGAACAGCGCGATGGTCAGCAGCGAACCGACCACGCCGAGCTCTTCAGCCAGCACCGAGAACACGAAGTCGGTGTGCGCCTCGGGCAGGTAGAACTGCTTCTGCACGCTGTTGCCAAGGCCCACGCCCAGCCACTCGCCGCGGCCGAAGGCGATCAGCGCCTGGGTCAGCTGATAGCCGGAGCCGAACTGGTCGGACCAGGGGTCGGTGAAGGTGATCAGTCGCGCCATGCGGTACGGTTGGGCCTGGACCAGCACCACCACCGAAATGACCGCCAGCACCACCATCAGCGAGAAGCGGAACAACCCCACCCCACCGAGGAACAGCATGGCCGCCGCGGCGCCCATCATCACCACCGTGGCGCCGAAGTCTGGCTCCATCAGCAACAGGCCGGCCATCGGCAGCAGCACGATGAACGGCTTGAAAAAGCCCATCCAGCTTTCGCGCACCTCGGTCTGCCGGCGAACCAGGTAGCCGGCGAGGTAGATCACAACGAAGACCTTGGCGATCTCCGACGGCTGCACGTTGAAGAAGCTGAAGCCGATCCAGCGCATCGAACCGTTCACCTCGCGGCCGATGCCTGGCACCAGCACCAGCACCAGCAGACCGAAGGCGCCTATCAGCATGAGGAAGCCCATGCGCTGCCAGGTGGCGATCGGCACCAGCATGGTCAACACCCCGGCCCCCAGGCCGAGGGAGACATACACCAGGTGGCGGATCATGTGGTACAGCGGGTTGCCCGACTGCACCGCGGCCACCTCCGAGGAGGCCGAGGTGATCATCACCAGGCCCAGGCCGAGCAGCGCCAGGCAGCCGGCCAGCAGTGGGAAGTCGAGGTCGATGCCACGGCCGCTGATCAGCGGCGACGGATACGGCTTGAGGATGCCGAAGATCATGCCAGCCCCTCCGCCGCCTGGGCGAACAGGCGCCCGCGTTCTTCGAAGTTCTTGAACATGTCGAGGCTGGCGCAGGCAGGCGACAGCAGGACCGCGTCGCCCGGCTGCGCCAGTTCGGCACAACGCTGCACGGCTTCGTCGAGGGTCTTGACCCGGACCTGCGCCACGGCATCGCCCAAGGTTTCAGCCAGACGCTCGGCGTCACGGCCAAGCAGCACGACGGCACGGCAATGCTGAGCCACCGGCTCGCGCAGGGCAGCGAAGTCAGCGCCCTTGCCATCACCACCCGCGATCAGTACCAGCTTGCCTTCGATATCGGCGCCCAGGCCTTCGATGGCCGCCAGGGCGGCACCGACGTTGGTGGCCTTGGAATCGTCGTACCAGTTCACCCCGTTGCGCTCGCGCACCCACTGGCAGCGATGGGCCAGGCCCTTGAACTCGCGCAGGGCGTCGAGCATTGGCGCGAAGGGCAGGCCGGCGGCATGACCGAGAGCCAGCGCGGCCAGGGCGTTGCTCTGGTTGTGGGCGCCACGGATCTTCAGCTCACGCACCGGCATGAGCGTCTGGAATTCGAACGCCAGGTACTTCTCGCCCTCCACTTCGCGCAGGCCAAAGGCCTTGAAGTCCGGCGCGTTGAGCCCGAAGCTCCAGCTCGGCCGGCCTTCGACCGGCAATGGACGGCTCAGGGCATCCTGACGGTTCACCACCACCTGGCGGGCACCGCGGAAGATCCGGTGCTTGGCCAGGTGATAGGCCGGCAGTCCGCTGTAGCGGTCCATGTGGTCTTCGCTGATGTTCAGCACGGTGGCCACTTCGGCGTTGAGCTGGTCGGTGGTTTCCAGCTGGAAGCTCGACAGCTCCAGCACGTACAGCTCGACATCGTCGTCCAGCAGGTCGAGGGCCGGGGTACCGAGGTTGCCACCGACAGCCACACGTTTGCCTGCCTTGGCGGCCATTTCGCCGACCAGGGTGGTGACGGTGCTCTTGGCGTTGGAGCCGCTGATGGCGATGATCGGTGCCTTGGCGTGGCGGGCGAACAACTCGATGTCGCCCGACAGCTTCACCCCTCGCGCGGCGGCATGCTGCAGGGCAGGCGTGGCCAGGGCCAGGCCGGGGCTCACGTACAGCTCGTTGGCCCGGCACAGGAAGTCCACGTCGAGCTCGCCACAGCGCACTTCCACCTGCGGGTACTCACGGCGCAGGGTGTCCAGTTCCGGCGGTTGCTCGCGGGTGTCGGCGACCGCAAAGGCAATGCCCCGGTTCGCCAGGAAGCGAACCAGGGACATGCCGCTCTTGCCGAGGCCGACAACGATGCGGAATTGGTCGGAAGCGATCAGTGACACGCTCGTTTACCTCAGTTTCAGGGTGGCAAGGCCAATCAGCACCAGAATCACGGTGATGATCCAGAAGCGGACGATCACCCGTGGCTCGGGCCAACCCTTGAGTTCAAAGTGGTGGTGGATCGGCGCCATGCGGAACACGCGCTTGCCGGTGAGCTTGAACGAAGCCACCTGGATGACCACCGACAGGGTTTCCATCACGAACACGCCGCCCATGATGAACAGGACGATTTCCTGGCGGACGATCACCGCGATGGTACCCAAGGCCGCGCCCAGCGCCAGGGCGCCGACGTCGCCCATGAATACCTGGGCCGGATAGGTGTTGAACCACAGGAAGCCCAGGCCGGCACCGATCAGCGCGCCGCAGAACACGATCAGCTCGCCCGCGCCCGGCACGTAAGGGATCAGCAGGTATTCAGCGAACTTCACGTTACCCGACAGGTAGCAGAAGATGCCCAGGGCACCGCCGACCATCACCGTCGGCATGATCGCCAGGCCATCGAGGCCGTCGGTCAGGTTGACCGCGTTGCTTGAGCCGACGATGACGAAATAGGTCAGCACGATGAACCCGGCGCCCAGCGGAATCGCCAGGTCCTTGAGCATCGGGATGATCAGCGTGGTCTCGACGCTGGTCGGCGCGGTCTTGTACAGGAAGATCGCCGCAGCCAGGCCGAACACAGACTGCCAGAAATACTTCCAGCGGCTCGGCAGGCCACGGGAGTTCTTTTCGATTACCTTGCGGTAGTCGTCGACCCAGCCGATGGCGCCGAACGCCAGGGTGACGATCAGGACCACCCACACGTAGCGGTTGGTCAGGTCGGCCCACAGCAGGGTGCTGATGGCAATGGCCGACAGGATCAGCGCGCCGCCCATGGTCGGGGTGCCGGATTTGGACAGGTGCGATTGCGGGCCGTCATTGCGCACGGCCTGACCGATCTGGCGGATCTGCAGGGTACGGATCATCCACGGGCCCAACCACAGGGCCAGGGACAACGCGGTCAGCACACCCAGGATCCCGCGCAGGGTCAGGTACTGAAAGACCGCGAAGCCCTTGTGGAACTGTTGCAGATACTCAGCCAACAGCAGCAGCATTAATGTTTCTCCCCGCTGGCACCACACAGTGCAGCCACGACGTTTTCCATCGCAGCGCTGCGCGAGCCCTTGATCAAGATAGTGGTATCGCTGGTATTCTCGGCGCCAACGGCAGCGATCAGCTCAGCTTGAGTAGCGAAATGGCGGCCATTGGCGCCGAACGCCTTGACCGCATGGGCCATGTTGGTGCCCACCGCGTACAGCGCGTCGACCTTGCCGCGGGCATAGTCGCCCACCTGGCGGTGGCCTTCCTCGGCCCATTGTCCCAGTTCGCCGATATCCCCGAGCACCAGAACGGTGCGCCCGGAAAAGCCGGCGAGTATATCAATGGCGGCGCACATCGAGGTGGGATTTGCGTTGTAGCTGTCGTCGATGACCCGCACGCCGCTGGGTGCGATCTGCGCCACGGTGCGGCCCTTGACCGGTTGCATGGCGGCAAGGCCCGCGGCGATGCCGCTCAGGCTCAGACCAACGGCATGGGCAGCGGCTGCCGCGGCCAGGGCGTTGCTGACGTTGTGGGTGCCGAGCAGGTTCAACTGCACCGAGACGCTGCCGTCCGGGCCGTGCAGGGTGAACGACGGGCAGCCACGGGCGTCGCGCCCGATGTCGCTGGCATGGAAGTCCGCCTGCGGGTTGTCCAGGGCGAAACTGAAGATGCGGTGATTGCCCGCCCGCTTGCGCCAGATCTCGAACGCCTTGTCGGCCAGGTTGAGGATGGCCGTGCCGCCCTCGCCCAGGCCTTCAAGGATCTCGCCCTTGGCTTCGACGATCTTCTCCGGGCCACCGAACTCGCCGACGTGGGCAGTACCGGCGTTGTTGATGATCACCACCTGCGGTCGGGTCAGGCCGACGGTATAGCGGATCTCGCCGATGCGCGAGGCGCCCAGCTCGATCACCGCGGCGCTGTGCTGCGGAGCGATCTCGAGCAGGGTCAGCGGTGCGCCGAGGTCATTGTTCAGGTTGCCCCGGGTGGCATGCACCGGTCCACGGGTACGCAGGATCGCGGCGAGCATTTCCTTGACCGTGGTCTTGCCGCTGGAACCAGTGATGGCCACCACCGGTTTGTCGAAGGCGGCACGGTTCAGCGCGCCGAGCTGGCCGAGGGCGACACGGCAGTCGGCGACCAGCAGCTGCGGCAGTTCGACACCGGCGACTTCGCGCTCGACCAGCGCGGCGACCGCGCCCTTGGCCTTCACGTCAGCCAGGTAGTCGTGGCCATCGAAGCGCGGCCCGGTCAGGGCGACGAACAGTTGGCCGGCGACGACACTGCGGCTGTCGATGCTCACGCCTGTGAAGCTGGCGTCGGCGCCTGCCAGACGCGCATTCAGGGCGCCGGTCAGCTGGCTGAGGATCATCGGCTTAAGCATGTGGCGCCTCCCAGGCTGCAAGTGCCTTGTCGGCTTCGACCAGGTCGGAGAAGTCATGGCGCTGGCCATTGATCTCCTGGTAATCCTCGTGCCCCTTGCCAGCCAGGACGATCACGTCGTCAGCACTGGCACTGGCGATCAGCTGGGCAATGGCCGCGCCACGGCCGGCGACGAACGCGACGGCCGCAGGCTTGGCGAATCCGGGGCGAATATCGTCGAAGATCCGCATGGGGTCTTCGCTACGCGGGTTGTCGTCGGTGACCAGCACTCGGTCGGCCAGGCGCTCGGCCACTTCAGCCATCAGCGGGCGCTTGCCAGCGTCACGATCGCCACCACAGCCGAACAGGCACAGCAGCTTGCCGTGAGCGTGCGGACGCAGGGCTTCGAGTACTTTTTCCAAGGCATCCGGAGTGTGGGCGTAATCGACCACCACCAGCGGCTTGTCTCCGCCACCCAGGCGCTGCATGCGGCCGACCGGCCCTTGCAGTTGCGGGATGACCTTGAGAATTTCGTCCAGCGGGTAATCCAGCGCCATCAGTGTGGCTACCACCGCCAGCATGTTGCTCAGGTTGAAACGCCCCAGCAGGCGGCTACGCAAGACATGCTCGCCCTGCGGGGTGACGATCACGGCGCGCACGCCATCATCGTTGAAGGCAGCCTCTTTGCAGAACAGCGACGCCGCCGAATCCTGCAGGCTGTAGCTGATCAGGCGCGATGTGGCAGGAGCATCTGCCAGGCGACGCCCAAAGTCATCATCCAGGTTGACCACCCGGGCACGCAGGCTCGACCAGGCGAACAGCTTGGCCTTGGCGGCCTCGTAGGCCTCCATGCTGCCGTGGTAGTCCAGGTGGTCGCGGGACAGGTTGGTCATCACCGCGATATCGAAGTCCAGCGCGGCAACCCGACCCTGCTCGAGCGCATGGGAAGATACCTCCATGGCCACGGCCTTGGCCCCGCCCTTCTTCAGGTCATTCAAGGTCGATTGCACGGCGATCGGGTCCGGCGTGGTCAGGCGGCCGCTCTGTAGCTCGCCATAAAAACCGGTGCCGAGGGTGCCGATCAGGCCACAGCGGTTGCCCAGGGCGTCAAGCGCCTGGGCCAGCAGTTGGGTCACGCTGGTCTTGCCATTGGTGCCGGTCACGCCGACCAGGTCGAGCTGACGGCTCGGCTCGCCATAGAAGCGGCCGGCGATCTGCGACAGCTGGCCGATCAGACCCTTGACCGGAATAAGCGGCGCATCGGTGAGCGGCAGCACGCTGGCGCCCTGCTCTTCATAGGCCACTGCGGCGGCGCCACGAGCCAGCGCATCGGCAATATGCGCGCGACCATCGACCTTGGCCCCCGGCACGGCCAGGAACAGGTCGCCCGGGCGCACGGCGCGGCTGTCCAGGGTCAGCTCGCGGATCAACGGATCGCGGCTGGCATGGGCAAACAGTTTGCTCAATGGCATCGTCATCAACCTCGCCCTCCCTTGGCGGGTACTGCGCTGGCTTGCTGCGTCGAAGGCGGCAGGTTGTCCGGCGGTACATTCATCAGGCGCAGGGTGCCCGACATCACTTTGCTGAATACGGGGGCCGAGACCAGGCCACCGAAGTAACCGCCCTTGCTCGGCTCGTCGATGACCACGACGATGGCGTAGCGCGGATCGCTCATCGGGCCGAAGCCGGCGAACAGCGAACGGTAGGCGTTCTCGGTGTAGCCCTTGGAACCGACGGTGGCCTTGCGCGCGGTACCCGACTTGCCACCCACGTGATAGAACGGCACCTGGGCGCGGAACACCCCACGTGGCGCCTCGATCACCTGCTGCAGCATGGCCTGCACGGTTTCGGCGGTTTCCTTGGGGATGGCCTGCACCGCTTCCGGCGCCTTGTCGACCTTGAGAATCGACAGCGGCACCATCTTGCCGTCGTTGGCCAGCGCGGCGTAGGCATGCACCAGTTGCAGGGCGGTCACCGACACGCCATAGCCATACGACAGGGTCGCGGTCTCGGCCTTGCGCCACTCGCGGTGGTTGGGCAGGTTGCCGACGCGCTCTCCTGGGAAGCCGAGGCCGGTGTACTGGCCCAGGCCGACCTGGGACATCACCCGATAGATGGCCTCGCCACCGATATCGAAGGCGATCTTGCTCATGCCGACGTTGGACGAGTTGATCAGGATGCCGGTCAGGTCGAGGATCGGGCCCTCGCTCCTGGACACGTCCTTGATGGTGTAGCGGCCGATCTGCAAGCTGCCCGGATACACCTCGACCTTGTCAGTGGGTTTCCACCGGCCGCTCTGCAGCGCAGCACTCATGGAGATCGGCTTGACCGTCGAACCCGGCTCGAAGACGTCGATGATCGCCCGGTTGCGCATGGCCGCCGGGAACATGCTGCGGCGGTTGTTCGGGTTGTAGGTCGGCTGGTTGACCATGGCCAGGACCTCACCGGTCTTGACGTCCATGATCACCAGGCTGCCGGCCTTGGCTTCCTGTTCGGCGATCGCGTTGCGCAGTTCGCGGGTGGCCAGGTATTGCAGGCGCAGGTCTATCGACAACGCCAAGGTCTTGCCGGCCTTGGCGTTCTTGGTTACCTGGATATCCTTGATCAGCCGACCACGCCGGTCCTTGATCACCTGCCGCTTGCCGGGCACTCCCGCAAGCCACTCGTCGTAGGCCAGCTCGACGCCCTCACGACCATGGTCGTCCAGGTCGGTGAAGCCGACCATGTGCGCGGTGACATCGCCTGCCGGATAGAAGCGACGGAACTCCTCCAGGCCATAGACACCCGGCACCTTCAGGTCGAGCACGTGCTGGCCCTGCTCCGGGGTCAGGCCACGGACCAGGTAGATGAATTCCTTGTTGGCCTGCTGGGTCAGGCGCTCGGTCAGCTGCTGCGGGTTCTGCCCCAGCGCGGCGGCCAGTTGCGGCCAGCGATCCTTTGCTGCCTGCATTTCCTTGGGGTTGGCCCACAAGGTGGTGACCGGAGTACTGACGGCCAGCGGCTCGCCGTTGCGGTCGGTGATCAGGCCACGGTGCGCAGGAATGGGAATATGGCGCAGACTGCGGGCATCACCCTGGCCTTTGAGGAAGTCACGGTCGACCACCTGCAGGTCGATGATGCGCCAGCAGATGGCACCGACCATCAGCGCCAGCAAGCCGATGACCACCCTGAACCGCCAAGGATAGAGCGCGCCCTCGAGCTTCATCATGGCGCCACCATCCGCACTTCGTCAGCGGCGGGCACGCGCATCTTGAGCTGCTCGGAGGCCAGGCTCTCGATACGGCTGGACGCGGTCCAGGTGCTTTGCTCGAGGATCAGCCGCCCCCACTCGGCCTGGGCCTTGTCGCGCTCGCTCAGTTCACCGTACAGGGTGTTGAGCAGTTGGCGGTTCCAGTGGGCACTGTAGGAGACGGCAATGGCCGAAATCAGGACGGCGACGAACAGCAGGAGCATCAGGAAGCTTCCGCCTGGCAAAGGCTTGGCAAACAGCCGGCTCACCGCAACTTCTCCGCCACCCGCATCACGGCGCTGCGCGACCGCGGGTTGGCCTTGAGTTCGGCTTCGGAGGCGAACTGCGCCTTGCCGATGAGCTTGATCTTCGGCTCGAAGGTCTTGTGCTGCACCGGCAGGTTGCGCGGCAGGTTGTCCGCTTCGCCCTTGACCAGCTTGCGCATGAACAGTTTGACGATACGGTCTTCCAGCGAGTGGAAACTGATCACCGCCAGGCGGCCACCCACTTCGAGGGCATCGAGCGCGGCTTCAAGGCCCGCCTCGAGGTCACCCAGCTCATTGTTGACGTGAATGCGCAGCCCCTGGAACGCTCGAGTGGCCGGATTCTTGCCCTTCTCCCAGGCCGGATTGGCGACCTTGAGCACCTCGGCCAGGTCGGCGGTACGGGTGAACGGCTGCTTCTCGCGACGCTCGACCACGGCACGCGCCATGCGCCCGGCGAAACGCTCCTCGCCATACTCCTTGAACACACGGGCGATTTCCTCGACCGGCGCAGTGGCGATGAACTCGGCGGCGCTGATACCCTGGTTCGGGTTCATGCGCATGTCCAGCGGGCCGTCGTTGAGGAAACTGAAGCCACGCTCGGGGTCATCGAGCTGCGGCGAAGACACGCCCAGGTCAAGCAGGATGCCGCTGACCTTGCCTGCCAGGCCGCGCTCGGCCACCTCGGCACCCAGCTCGGCAAAGCTGCGCTGCACAATGACAAAGCGGCCGTCTTCGGCCGCTAGCGCTTGCCCGGTGGCAATCGCCTGTGGATCCTTGTCGAACCCCAGCAGCCGCCCCTGCGGCCCGAGCTTGCTGAGGATCAGGCGGCTGTGGCCGCCACGCCCGAAGGTGCCGTCCAGATAGCAACCGTCGGCGCGCAGAGCCAAGGCCTCGACGGCTTCGTCGAGGAGGACGGTGATGTGGTTGAAGCCGCTATCTATGGTCACAGGATCAGGTCACGCAAATCATCGGGCATGGCGCCCGGTTGTTGAATAGCTGCAAGGTCGGCTGCCGAAACCGCGTTCCAGGCATCCTCGTCCCACAGCTGGAATTTGTTCAGCTGCCCCACCAGCATCGCCTTCTTGTCCAGCTTGGCGTACTCACGCAGGCGCGGCGGCACCAGGAAACGTCCACTACCATCGAGGTCCAGGTCAACCGCATTGCCGATCAGCAAACGCTGCAGGCGACGGTTTTCCTCACGCAACGACGGCAGGGCGCGCAGCTTGGCTTCTATCTGTTCCCACTCGTCGAGGGGATAAACACACAAGCAGGGATCAACGGCGTCGATGGTCACGATCAACTGACCATTGCAACGCGAATCGAGCTCGTCACGGTACCGGCTCGGCATGGCGAGACGGCCCTTGGCATCGAGGCTGACGGCGTTGGCTCCGCGGAACACGGCTGCGATTCCCCACAATGTTAGCTTTTTTGTGTCAGAAAACCCACTTCATCCCACTTTCTGCCACTTGCGCACACTATAGGAATCCGCCCGCCACACCGTCAAGGCACGTTCATAGGGAAATCCCTTACAGGACGGCGATTTAGCGCAACAAAGGAAGATGGAAGGATTAACAGAGAGGAAAAATGACGAAAAAAATCAAACACACTCAAGCGGATAGGGCGTTGAGTTAAAGTAATTTATTAAGAGTAAGAATTTTTCGGTATTACCAGGTCAGATCTGCTATCGATTCAAGCAGGGAAGGAAGAGGTGGAGAGTCGATCTGTAAGCCGGGTTTTGTCGAGGACAGTCATTCCTCTACGACGGCCATCACTGGACGCCTCTAGCAACCTACCCGGTTCCGACGCGGGCCACGCCGTATGGAACCCTATTTGGTCTTGCTCCGAGTGGGGTTTACCTAGCCACGGACTGTTGCCAGCCGTGCGGTGCGCTCTTACCGCACCTTTTCACCCTTACCGGCACCGAAGTGCTTAGGCGGTTGTTTTCTGTGGCACTTTCCGTAGGCTCGCGCCTCCCAGGCGTTACCTGGCACTCTGCCCTATGGAGCCCGGACTTTCCTCCCCCGACTTTTGCGGAACAAAAGACGGCAGCGACTGTCCGATCGACTCTCCGCCGACAAGGTTACCGGTAGCCGCGCCCAAGAACAAGCGATGCAACAAATAATGTCATTACGCCATTAATGGGATTTCTGTTTTTCCAGCGCCAACTGGTAGAGCAGGTTCTTGCGCACACCGGTAATTTCGGCCGCCAAAGCCGCGGCCTTCTTCAACGGCAACTCGGCCAGCAGCAAATCCAGCACGCGCTGGACCTCGGCGCTGATGGCCTGATCGCCCTCCGGCGCGCTCCAGCCCGCCACCAGCACAACACACTCACCGCGCTGCTGGTTGCTGTCGCCCTGCACGAACGCGCGCAGCTCGGCCAGGGGCAGCCCTTTAAGGGTCTCGAAGGTCTTGGTGATCTCGCGCGCCAATACCGCCGGACGATCGCCACCGAACACCGCCTCCATGTCTTCCAGGCACTCAAGAATACGATGCGGCGCCTCATAGAAGATCAGCGTGCGCGACTCTTCCCTGACCTGCTCCAGACGCGCCCGGCGCCCGGCGGCTTTCGCCGGCAGGAATCCCTCGAAGATAAAGCGGTCCGACGCCAGCCCCGCCGCCGACAGCGCAGCGATCAGCGCACAAGCACCGGGTACCGGCACCACTTGCACACCGGCGGCACGCGCCTGGCGCACCAGGTGATAGCCCGGGTCGGAAATCAATGGCGTGCCGGCGTCGGACACCAGTGCCACATCATCGCCGGCCAGCAGACGGGTGATGAAGCGCCCGCCTTCGTCGCGCTCGTTGTGCTCATGGCAGGCCGCCAGCGGCGTATCGATGCCGAAGTGTTGCAGCAGGCGCACCGAGTGACGGGTGTCCTCGGCGGCGATCAGGCTCACATCGGCCAGCACCTTCAACGCCCGGGCGCTCATGTCGTCGAGGTTGCCGATGGGCGTGGCGACGACGTAAAGCTTGCCCAACGTGGATTTCGAAACCCCTGCAACATCAGTCACTGCGCACACCTGCTTTTCGGATCAAAGGTCGCCATTGTAGCCCGAGCGCCGGTAACAGGGCGCAAAGAACTTCACCCCGGCGCTGCTGGCGGCCACCTATAGTGAAGGATCAGTGTCGACGAGATCGCGCCCCGCCCCCCGCTTGGGTACAATTGCCGGCCAACTTGATCGAGTAACAGGACCTTTACATGATCGCTTGTCTGCGGCTGCTCACAGCCCTCTGCCTCGCTGCCCTGCTGGCAGCCTGCGCCAGCTCGCCCTCATCCAGCCTGGGCGAACTGCCACGCACCCCGGACGCCAGCATCGAGCAACTGCTCGAGAAGGCGGCCTCCAGCAAGTCCGCCGAGGACGCGGCCCTGCTGCGCCTGAGCGCCGCGGACCTGGCATACAAGCACAAGGACTTCCCGCGCGCGGCCCGGATCCTCGAGCAGGTCCAACTGGAACCGCTCAAGCCCGCCCAGCAGGTGTTCGCCTCGACCCTGGCCGCGGAACTGGCCATGAGCCGCAACCAGCCCAAGGCCGCCCTGACCGCCCTCGCGCACCCGAGCCTGCAACGCGTCGGCGAACTGCCGGCTGAGCAGCAGGTTCGCACCTACAGCGTCCACGCCGCCGCCCTCGAGGCCGACGGCCAGGCCCTGGCTGCCACCCAGCAGCGCGTGCTGCTGGCGCCGTTGCTCAGCGAGCAGGCCGCCGCCGCCAACAACGACGCCACCTGGGCTCTGGTTGCATCGCTGCCCGCCGAACAGCTGCAACAGCCCGCCGCCAACGAGACCCTGGCCGGCTGGACCAGCCTGGCCCTCGCCGTCAAGCGCGCCGGCACCCTGGAGCAGCAACAGGCCGCCATCGACACCTGGCGCCAGCAACACCCCGAGCACCCGGCTGCCAGGCAATTGCCGACCGCCCTGGTCAAACTCAAGGAACTGGCCAGCCAACCACTGACCAAGATCGCCCTGCTGCTGCCCCAGGAAGGCCCGCTGGCCGGTGTCGCCCGCGCCCTGCGCGACGGCTTCATGGCCGCCCATTTCCAGGCACAGCAAGGTGGCCAGCCGGCCCCCGCCGTACAGGTGTTCGACAGCTCGCGCATCACCTCGCTGGATGACTTCTACCGCCAGGCCCAGGCCGCTGGCGTGCAACTGGTGGTCGGCCCGCTGGAAAAACCGCTGGTCAAGAAACTCGCCGCCTACCCGCAACTGCCCATCACCACCCTGGCCCTGAACTACGCCGACGCCGGCCAGAAAGCCCCGCCGCAACTGTTCCAGTTCGGCCTGGCCGCCGAGGACGAAGCCCGCGAAGTCGCCCGCCGCGCCCGCGCCGACGGCATGGTCCGCGCCGTGGCCCTGGTGCCGAGCGGTGAGTGGGGCGACCGCGTGCTCGCCGCCTTCCGCCAGGACTGGGAAGGCAATGGCGGTACCCTGATCAGCGCCCAGCGCATCGCCCAGCCGGTTGCCCTCGCCCAGCAGATCGCCGACCTGTTCCAACTGCGCCAGAGCGAAGGCCGCGCCAAGAGCCTGCAGAGCACCGTCGGCGGTAACATCGCCGCCCAGCCTTCGCGTCGCCAGGACATCGACTTCATCTTCCTCGCCTCGACGCCACAACAAGCCCAGCAGATCAAACCGACGCTGAACTTCCAGTACGCCGGCGACGTACCGGTCTACGCCACCTCCAACCTGTACAGCGCCAGCGGCGACGTCAACCAGTACAACGACATGAACGGCATCCGCTTCTGCGAAACGCCGTGGCTGCTGGACACCACCAACAGCCTGCGCCAGCAGGTCGTGCAGCAGTGGCCGCAGGCCGCCGGCAGCCTCGGCCGGCTGTATGCCATGGGCGTCGACGCCTACAGCCTGGCGCCACGCCTGGGCCAGCTCAAGGCACTGCCGGACAACCGCGTCGAGGGCCTGTCGGGCAGTCTGAGCATGAACGCCAGCCAGCGCGTCGAGCGCCAACTGCCGTGGGCCGAGTTCGCCGGTGGCCAGGTCAAGCGCCTGCCGGACACGCCGCGCTGATGCCCGGCGCATCGCCCAGCCGCGCCGGCCAGGCCGCCGAGGACCACGCCCTTGAATACCTTCAGGGGCAAGGCCTGCGGCTGCTGGCGCGCAACTGGCGATGCAAGCGGGGCGAGCTCGATCTGGTCATGCTCGATGCCGATACAGTAGTATTCGTCGAAGTCCGCTACCGGTTGCATGCGGAGTTCGGCGGAGCGCTCGCCAGTATCGATGGGCGCAAGCAGCAGCGACTGGCGCTGGCCGCCAACCTCTTCCTGCAGCAAGCGCCCTGCTGGGCCACCCACCCCTGCCGTTTCGACGTTGTCGCCCTGCAGGGCCAGGGGCATGCGGGGCAACCGCTTCAATGGCTGAAAAACGCCTTCGAATGCTGAACCCAATTCGATTTTCTAGCTCTATGTTTCGCGGGCTGGTCACTGTTGCGCGTAGCAAAGGCCACCGCCCCTCTTAAGGTCACCCAGATGGACATGCAATCCCGAATCCGCCGACTGTTCCAGAACAGCATCGACACCAAGCAACAGGCAATGGACATCCTGGCACCCTACATCGAGCAGGCCAGCCTGGTCATGGTCAACACCCTGCTCAACGACGGCAAGATGCTCGCCTGCGGCAATGGCGGCTCGGCCGGCGACGCCCAGCATTTCTCATCGGAACTGCTCAACCGCTTCGAGCGCGAACGCCCGAGCCTGCCGGCCATCGCCCTGACCACCGACAGCTCCACGCTCACCTCGATCGCCAACGACTACAGCTACAACGAAGTCTTCTCCAAGCAGATCCGCGCCCTGGGCCAGCCCGGCGACGTCCTGCTGGCAATCTCCACCAGCGGCAACTCGGCCAACGTGATCCAGGCGATCCAGGCCGCCCATGACCGAGAAATGATCGTCGTTGCCCTGACCGGGCGCGACGGCGGCGGCATGGCCTCGCTACTGCTGCCCGAGGACGTGGAAATCCGCGTCCCCTCGAGCGTGACCGCACGCATCCAGGAAGTCCACCTGCTGGCGATCCACTGTCTGTGCGACCTGATCGACAGCCAACTGTTCGGGAGTGAAGAATGATCTCCAAGCGTCTCGGCCTGATGGCCCTAACCCTGTGCCTGGGTGTCTCCGGTTGCAGTTCCGTGCTGACCTCGACCCGCAACTCGCCGATCGAGGACGACCGCGGCACCCGCACCATCGGCAGCAAGATCGACGACTCGCTGATCGAGACCAAGGTCTCGGTCAACATCGCCAAGGCCAACCCGGAGCTGGACAAGGGTTCGCACATCGTCGTCAGCAGCTACAACGGCGTGGTGCTGCTTGCCGGCCAGACACCGCGCGCTGACCTCAAGTCCCTTGCCGAGCAGACCGCCGGCCAGGTGCAGCGGGTCAAGAAGGTGCATAACGAGCTGCAGGTGATGCAGCCATCGTCGATTCTGGCGCGCAACAACGACGCCTGGCTGACCACCAAGATCAAGACCCAGATGCTGACCGACGAGAGCGTTCCCAGCTCGCGCATCAAGGTGATCACCGAGAACGGTATTGTCTATCTGCTCGGCCTGGTCCGCCAGCAGGAGGCCAACGCCGCCACCAACGTGGTGCAGGGCGTGTCGGGCGTGCAGAAGATCGTCAAGCTGTTCGAATACATCGACTGACAACCCTTCGGCGGGCGTCAGGACGCTCGCCTTTCCCCTCTGATCCAGGAAGTACTCCATGAAAAAGTTGCTGCTGCCCGCCCTGCTGATCGGCGCCTTCGCCACCTTGGCCGGCTGCTCCACCCCGAGCGTGATCACCCTCAACGATGGTCGCGAACTGCAGACCACCGACACTCCGCACTTCGACCGCAACTCCGGCTTCTACGAGTTCAAGCAACTGGACGGCAAGCCGACCCGCATCAACAAGGACCAGGTGCAGAGCATCAAGGACCTGTAATTGCGAAATGGCGGTTCAGGCAGGTCAAGCAAAACGCCCGATGCTCAGCATCGGGCGTTTTGCTTTTCAGGGCCTCAGAACGCCCAGTCCAGGGTCAGGCCGACCCCGTGGCTCTTGTCGCGGCTACCCAGCAGTCCGTTGTAGTCGAGGTTGACCCGGGCCTGACGCCCCAGGCTGATCCCCGCCCGTGCGCCAACCACCGCCGCATCACGGTCCAGGGACAGCGCCTGGACCTTGTAGCTATCGCCCTGGCCGGCAAAGGCCAGATGCTGGTCGGACCCGGTGGAGCTCAGGTTGTGCTGCCAACCCAGGGTGGCGGATAGCTCCACCGCCTGGCCGCTGGACAATTGCAGCTGCTTACCGGCGCGCATGCCCAGGGTAGAGAGCCAGGCATCACGGTTATCCCGCCCACCCTCGAGCGCGGCGGCGCCGCCATGTTCCTTGAAGCTATCGCTGGCGATATGCACATAGGCCAGGTTGGCGAACGGCTCCAGGGCCATGCCAGGCACCGCGACCTTCCAGGCGGCCTCGCCGAACACCTGGGTGCTCTGCGCATCACGCTTGCTCTTCTGGCGATCGCTGACCTCGTTGTACTGCAGCTCGCGCTTGGTCTCGATGCGATGCCAGCTGTGGCTGCCGCCCAGGCTCAGGCGCACCTGCTCCAGTTCCTTGCCGGCATAGGCACCCAAGTGGTAGCTGTCGACGCTGGCCGAGGAATGACGACCATCACCCATGCTCAGCGAGCTGTCGCTGTAGCCGGTGAAGACGCCAAGGCGGGTGTCCTCGCTCATCTGCCCGTCGACACCCAGCAGCATGCCGCCGATCGAACTGCTGTAGCGCGCATGGCCAGAATCACCGTCGGCCTTGCCCCAGGCCCCCAGGGCCTTGACCCACAGGCCGTTGCCTTGGGCGTCCATGGCCGGCGCGGCGGCGACACCCTGCTGGCGGGTACGCTCGCCCACGGCGTCGCGCAACTGGCGACTATCGTTGAGCAGCAGATTGCCCACCGCCGGGTGGATTTCACCGGACAGTTGATCGAACGCCTGCCGGGCGCTGCCGGCATCAGCCGACAACAACAGGCTCTCGTAGACCGGATTGCCCGCGCCGAGCCGTTCGGCGGCCGCGGCCACCGAACGCTGGTTGGCGGTCAGGCCGACACTGGCGAAGCTGGCGCTACGTTGCACCGCCAGCTGCACCCCGGTGCCGGTGTAGGCCAGGCCACCACCAAGGAACAGCAGGTTGGACTGCACAGCGGCAAAACCGCCCTGCACGCCGCCAGCGGCCTGCAGGATGTCGAACTGACGTCCCACCAGGCTGGTTGCCGGCTGGGACTGCAGCGAAACCCCGGGATTCTGCAGATCCAGGGCCAGGTTCGCACCGTTTACAGAAACCGTGCCATCGCTGACCAGGCGGTCGCTGCCAGTAGCATCAAGCTCCACGGCATAGGTCGAGCCCGGTTGGAAGGTGACATCGGAGCCCACCCGCAGGGTGCCGATGGAGTTGCCTGGCGCCACCACCCCGCCACGGTTGACCACCAGCGCACCGATCCGGCCATTGCCGCCCAGCACGCCGCCGTCATTGACCGTCACCGTCGATTGCAGCGAGCCATTGACCGCCAGCCGCCCCTGGTTGACCAGGGTGGGACCTGCGTAGGTGTTGTTGCCGCTGAGCACCAGGGTGCCGATACCCTGCTTGGTCAGGCCACCATGGCCGGAGATATCGTTACTCCACAGGTCCAGTACGCAGCTAAGGCCGTTGCAGAGTCGCTGGGTCGGCCTACCGGCGTCCACCACGGCGCCGACACCCGGCAGATCAACCACGAACTGGCTCGGGCCGTAGCCGCCGGCGATGCGGAACTCCTCGGGGATGTCCTGCTCGGTGACCAACATGCCCGGACCGCGGATCCCCTTGTCCAGGTTGATCATGCCCCACCCGTACAAGGCATCGATGCCGGGCGCGCCCATGTCGGTGGCGGTGGTGCGCAGCACGCTGGCGATCTGTGCGCCGCTCATGTAGGGGAAGCGCTCCATCAGCACCGCCGCCGCGCCGGCGGCATGGGGCGCGGCCATGGACGTGCCGTTCTTGTTGGCATAGCCCTGGGTCAGGTCCTCCAGACTGGTGCCGCCGATCACCGCGCTGTAGATCCGGGTACCGGGAGCCGAGACGCAGAAGCTCGCGGTATAGCCGCAACGGGAAGAGAACGTGCTGGCCAGGTACGGGTTGGCGCTACTGGTGTCGGGGTTCTGCTGCAACGCCGCCACGGTCATCCAGTTCGGGGCGATGTCCGGAACGAAATAGCCCAGGCCGGCAATCGCGTCGGGGTTGTTCAGGTTGTAGTCGTTGCCGGCGGCGAAGATCGTCAGGACTCCGCTGCGGGCGGCGGCGATGGCCCCGTCGTAGGCGCCGCCAGGCAAGGTGCCCAGCAGTGGCTGTATCTGCGCGAACTGTGCGCGGGCATCGTCCACGGTAAAATGCGGAAAGTCCGGATTGCGCCCGCCCTTGGCGAAGCGATCGGTGATACCGATGCCCCAGCTGTTGTTGATGATCCGCGCGCCGCTGGCCACCAGGCTGTCCCAGCCGGCCTTGTACACCGCGCCATCGTTGCCCAGGACGATGCCATCCTCGGGGCCGGGGTCGCCGTTGTCGGCGCTGATGATCTGCGCATCATAGGCCACGCCGTGCATCGACTCGCCATCACGGTTGCCGGCGGCGATCCCGCCGACGTGGGTGCCGTGGGAGCCGAGCTTGCCGTCCGAGCCCACCGACGGGCTGCCGTCATAGCGGAACGCATCGCCGGCCTTCACCGGGATATAGGGGTCGGTGTACTGGCGAATGCCGCTGGTGACCAGGGTCACGATCTTGTCCTTGCCGGCGAACTCGGGGTGCGGGGCATATACCGGCTGGTCGAAAATCCCCAGCTTCACCCCCTTGCCGCTGTAGCCGGCGGCATAGGCGCTGTCGGCGTGGATCGCCCCCAGCCCCCAGTCGGCCTTGAACTCGCTGCTGCGCCAGCTGCCGGCATCGCCGAGGCGCCCACTCTCCACGTAGGGCGCGGCCTGGGCCGTGCCCATCAGCGCCGCCCAACCCACCAATGCCCGCCCCAGTGGGGCCAAGGCCCAGCCCTGCGCGAGTGCGCTGTCATCCTTTCTGACGTGCTTCACTACAACCTTCCTTAGTTTTGTTTTGGTTTAGTACCGCGTTGGTCACACTCCGTGTTGCAACGCCTGGCCCGTATCACGCCAGGGCGCTTCAGAACCGCCATTGCAGGTTGAGCCCTGCGCCATGCTGTTGCTCGCGACTGGCCAGGCGCCCCTGGTAGTCCAGGCTCAGGTCCAGGTCGCGGGTCAGCCCTACCCGTGCCTGCAGTCCCACCAGCGCGGCATCGCGCAAGGCCGGCGCAGTCTCCACCCGGAACGGCAGGTCGCTGCCAGCGAAAGCCAGGTGCTCACGGCCCTGGGTGCCGCTCAGGCGATGCTGCCAGCCCAGGCTTGCCGCCAGTTGCAGGTCCTGCTGCGGGCCCAGCTGCCATTGCTGGCGCCCACGTAGGCCCAAGGTGCCGAGCCAGGCGTCGCGCTGCTCGTCACCGGCATGCAGCGCCGCGGCGTCGCCTTTCTCGTGGAAGCCGTCGCGCTCCAGGTGCTGGTAGGTCAGGTTGGCGAAAGGCTCCAGCTGTACCGCCGGCAACGCCAGGCGATAGGCCGCCTCGGCGAACACCTGCTGGCTGCGGGCATCGATCCGTGCGCGCTGGCGGCCAGACACCTCGCCATAGGCCAGGTCGCGCCGGACTTCGGCACGGTGCCAGCTGTGGCTGGCGCCCAGGCTCAGGCGCAACTGGTCCAGGTCGTGGCGGGCATAGGCACCCAGGTGGTAGCTGTCGACCGTGGCCCGGGAGTGGCTGCCGCCCATGCCCAGGGAGCTGTCGCTGTAGCCTGCGGCCAGGCCGGCCCGGGTCTGCTCGTCAAGGTCATGGTCCACGCCCAGCAGCACGCCGCCCAGGGAACTGGTATAGGACTCGGTGCCTTGCACACCCTCGATGCGCCCCCAACTGCCCAGGCCCTTGAGCCAGAGCTGAGTCGCACCCGACTCGCTGTCACCTTTTCCAGAGGCATTGGTAATCTGTGCGCGACCTTGCACTCGCTCACCCAGGGCATCGCGCAAGACCGAGCCCTGGCTGAGCAGCATCGAGTCCAGCGCCGGGTAGATCTCCCCGGCCAGCTGACGCAGGCCGTCCCGGGCCTGGTCCGCCGAGGTCGAAAGCAGCAGGCTTTCATACACGGGATTGCCCGGCCCCAACCGCTCCACGGCACCGCCGCTGGCGCGCTGGTTGGCCGTGGCACCAACACTGGCGTACGTCGTGGCGCTGCGCGTCACGTCCAGTTGCACGCCGTTGGCCGAATAATCAAGGAAGGTCCCCAGGAACAGGTAGTCGGGCTCGACCTGGGCGAAGCGCCCGTTGACGCCACCTGCGGCCTGCAGGATGTCGAACTGGCGCCCCACCAGGCTGGATACCGGGCCACCGGCCAAAAGGTTCGGCCGCGCCTGGGGCTCCAGGCTGAGATTGGCGCCGCCGACACTGGCCTGACCAGCAACGACAAGGCGGTCGCTGGCCGTGGGCGACAGTTCCACCCGGTAGGTCGAGCCCGGCTGCAAGTCCAGGTTGCCAGCGACACTCAAGGTGCCGATGGAGTTACCCGGGGCCACCACGCCCCCGGCGCTGGCGGTCAGGGCACCGACCCGCCCGTTGCCGCCCAGGGTACCGCCCGCGGTGACCGTCACCGCCGATTGCAGGCTGCCGTTGACCGCCAGCAGGCCGCCATCGACGCGGGTCGGGCCGCGGTAGCTGCTGTCACCCGTGAGCTCGAGCCAGCCAGCCCCGGACTTGACCAGGCTGCCCTGGTAGACCCGCCGCGCGGCAGCCGCGTCACGGGCCATGCCCAAGGCATAGTCACTGCGATCCTGCTGGCTGGCGCCCGCTGCCAGGCCATGCTCCCAGCCACGATCCTTGAGGGTCTGCTGCCAGGCCTGGCGTTCCGCGGCATCCTCGGTTTGACGCTGCACCAAGGCCTGGTCGGAGATGCCGTTGCTCCAGCTATCGCCCTGCCCGCGCCCCAGGTTGACGTCGAATTCACCCAGCAACTGCCCGGGTCCGTGCAACGCCCGGCCCAGGTCCGGAACGCCCCAGCCTGCCCGCTCGCTGGGTCCCTGGGTCGGCGAGCCGTCGAGCTGGCGCGAGGTGGTCAGCAGCACTTGCAGGGCCTGCTGGTTGTTCAGGTAGGGATAGCGCTCCATGACCAGGGCCAAGGCCCCTGTGGCGTGAGGTGCGGCCATCGAGGTGCCGTTGTAGGTGGCGTAGCCGCCACCGGGCACGGTACTGCTGATCGCCGCGCCCGGGGTCGCCAGGCACCAGTACTTGGCGATGCCGCACTGGTTGTATTTCTGCTGGTTGTTCTTGTCCAGGCCCGACACCGCCAGCCAGTGGCCTTCCAGCTCCGGCTGGAAGTACGGCAGCGCCGAGCGCACGCTGGCATTGGCATAGCCGCTGTTGCCGGCGCTGAATACGTTGATCACGCCCCGACGCGCCACGTCGCCGGCGGCGTCGAGCCAGGTGTCCTGCTGGAAATGCTGAGCGTAGGCCGCGCGCAAGCCGTCCAGGGTCTGGTAGCTGACATCCTTGGGCTGGCTGCCCCAGCTGTTGTTGATGGCCCGCACACCGGCGTCCACCAGGGCATCGTAGACCGCCTTGAAATACTTGGGGTCAGGGCCGGGACCGAACAAAAACTTGTCGTCGTGGTTGGTGTTGCCCACGTAGACCTGGGCATTGAAGGCCACGCCATGCATGCCAGCGCCATCACGGGCCGCGCCCAGGGTGCCGGTGACATGGGTGCCATGGCTGTCGTTGGCGCCATTGAGTCCCCCGGTCACGCTGAACGGAGTGCCATCCAGGTACTGGCCGGTGGCGGTAACGGCGTGAAAACGCAAGGGGTTGGCTTCAGGGTGGGCGGCGTCGAATCCCGAATCCAGGGCGCCAATGCTGACGCCGGCGCCGGTGATGCCGGCGGCATAGGCCTGACTCGCCTGCATGCGCTCCAGGCCCCAGTCCTGCTGGTACTCGGCCGACCGCCAGCTGGCAGGGTCGCCCAGGCGACCGGTTTCCTGATAGGCCGCCACAGCAGGCAGCGGCAGTCCGGTGGCGAACGCCAGGCACAGGGTGCCCGTCAGCGCCTTGAGCTGATCACATCTCACATCCATGTCGATGACTTCTCTTGTTTTTGTTGTTGGGTCGCCCGTCCTGGGTCGACCGGTGTGTCGCTGCACTGCTCGGCCGCAAGGCCCTATCGAGCCAGAGGCGGTCGCCCGCCCCTGGCCAAGTTACTTCGGCCTCAGGCCTGGAGGCAGCCTACGGCTGCAAGTCGTGAGCTTCTGAAATTGCTTACGATAAGTCAATCGGCGTCGAAACATCTTCAGCGGTGCCGAACCTGCCCGGCCTGACTGCCCAACGCCTACTTGACCACCTTCAGGCTCGGACGGCCAGTGGGGCGTGGTGGCTCGGGCGGCCCATCATCATCCGGCTCGACGCCTTCAGCTTCATGGTCATCCTCATCCTCGAACGGCGGCTCCAGTTCAAAGACCATGCCCTGGCCGTTCTCCCGGGCATAGATCCCGAGGATGGCGCCGACCGGCACGAACAGCGAGTGCGCAACGCCGCCGAAACGGCCTTCGAAGCTCACCGCCTCGTTATCCATGTGCAGGCTGCGCACGGCACTGGGGGAGATGTTCAGGACGATCTGGCCATCGCTGGCGAAACCCTGGGGCACCTGGACCGCCGGATACTCGGCATTGACCAGCATATGTGGCGTGCAATCGTTGTCGACGATCCACTCGTACAGCGCACGAACAAGATAGGGGCGACTGGAGTTCATCAACGGTTCCTCTTAAACCTTGCGCATTTCACGTTCGGCAGCGGACAGGCTCGCCTGGAAAGGCTCGCGGGCGAACTGTCGCTCCATGTAATCCAGCAGCGGCTTGGCCTGCCGCGGCAACTCGATACCCATCACCGGCAATCGCCAGAGAATGGGCAGTAGACAGCAATCGACCAGGCTTTGCTCCTCGCTCATGAAGCAGGCCATCTCGCCGAACAGCGGCGCCACGCCGGTCAGGCTCTCGCGCAGCTCCTTGCGCGCCTGGGTGCGTGCCGCCTCGCTGCTGCGCGCATCAAGCACGGTGTCGGCCAGGGCGCACCAGTCACGCTGGATGCGGTGCATCAGCAGGCGGCTGTTGCCCCGGGCCACCGGGTAGACCGGCATCAGCGGCGGGTGCGGGTAACGCTCCTCGAGGTACTCCATCACCACGGTCGATTCGTACAGCGCCAGGTCGCGATCGACCAGGGTCGGCAAGCTGCCGTAAGGGTTCACTTCAATCAGCTTGGGCGGCAGGCGATTGGCGTCGACATCGATGATCTGCACCGTGACGCCTTTCTCCGCGAGCACCAGGCGGACCCGATGAGAGTAATGATCAGCGGGGTCGGAATAGCAGGCTAACCTGTTGGTTGCGCCCATGTAGCGCCTCCTCGCACGGGATGCTTGTAAAACTGCAAATGAAAACGCGCCCGGGGCGCCCCAGCACTATCGCTGGAGCCCCCCGGGCGCGTTCAACTACCAGAAACTACTGCGTGATCAGTGCACGTCCTTCCAGTATTCGCGCTTGAGCAAGTAGGCGAACACGAAGAAGAAAGCCAGGTACAGCAACACGTAGGTACCGATGCGCTGGCTTTCCAGTTTGACCGGGTTGGCCGAATAGGCCAGGAAGGTCACCAGGTTCTTGACCTTCTCGTCGAACTGCTCGGCCGTCAGGGTACCGGATTTCTCCTCCACGGTCAGCTGGTCGCACGCCTCATGGGTCAGCGGGCTGCCGGTCAGCGGGTCGAACTGCTTCTTGCCATCGACCTCGGTCTGCACCTGCTTGCAACCGATCACCTGGTTACCCTGCAGGCCCACCAGCACGTTGGGCATGCCGACGTTGGGGAAGACCTTGTTGTTCACCCCGTATGGCCGCGTCTTGTCCTCGTAGAAGCTGCGCAGGTAGGTGTACAGCCAGTCGCTGCCACGCACCCGAGCGACCAGGGTCAGGTCGGGCGGCGCTGCGCCGAACCAGGTCTTGGCATCGCTGGGCTGCATGCCGATCTTCATGTGGTCGCCGATCTTGGCGCCGGTGAACACCAGGTTCTCGAGCATCACCTCATGCGGGATCCCCAGGTCGTCGGCGACTCGCTCGTACCGCTGGAACTTGGCGCTATGGCACCCCATGCAATAGTTGGCGAAAGTACGCGCGCCATCCTGCATCGCGGCCTTGTCGGTCAGGTCGATATCGACCTTGTCCAGCTCCAGGCCATGCTCGGCGGCGAAGGAAAGGCCAGGCATCAGTGCCAGCAAGCATACTGCAATAAACTTTTTCATCAGCCAGTCACCCTTTCCGGAACCGGTTTGGTCTTCTCGAGCCTTGTGTAGAACGGCATCAGCAGGAAGTACGCGAAGTACAGCACCGTGCACACCTGCGACAGCAAGGTACGCCCTGGTGTCGGCGCCAGCACGCCCAGTACACCAAGGATGATGAAGGCCACGCAGAACACCAGCAGGAAGATTTTGCTCAGCCAGCCTTTGTAGCGCATGGAGCGCACCGGACTGCGGTCGAGCCAGGGCAACACGAACAGCACGGCGATCGCCGCACCCATGGCGATGACCCCGAACAGCTTGTCGGGTACCGCACGGAGGATCGCGTAGAACGGCGTGAAGTACCACACCGGCGCGATGTGCTCAGGGGTCTTGAAGGCGTTGGCCTGCTCGAAGTTCGGTTTTTCCAGGAAGTAGCCACCCATTTCCGGGAAGAAGAACACCACCGCGCAGAACACGAAAAGGAACACCACCACGCCGACGATATCCTTGACGGTGTAGTAAGGGTGGAACGGGATGCCATCCAGCGGGATGCCGTTCTCGTCCTTTTTCTTCTTGATGTCCACGCCATCGGGGTTGTTCGACCCCACTTCGTGCAGCGCCAGGATGTGCAGCACCACCAGGCCGAGGATCACGATCGGCAGGGCCACCACATGCAGGGCGAAGAAGCGGTTCAGGGTGATGCCGGAGATCAGGTAATCACCACGAATCCACTGGGTCAGGTCATCACCGATGACCGGAATCGCGCCGAACAGCGAGATGATCACCTGGGCGCCCCAGTAGGACATCTGCCCCCACGGCAGCAGGTAGCCCATGAACGCCTCGGCCATCAGCGCCAGGTAGATCAGCATGCCGAACAGCCAGACCAGTTCGCGTGGCTTCTGGTAGGAGCCATAGAGCAGCCCGCGGAACATGTGCAGGTAGACCACGATGAAGAACGCCGAGGCGCCGGTGGAGTGCAGGTAGCGCAGGATCCAGCCGTATTCGACGTCGCGCATGATGTACTCGACCGAGGCGAAGGCCTCTTCCGCCGAGGGGGTGAAGCTCATGGTCAGCCACACGCCGGTGACGATCTGGTTGACCAGCACCAGCAGTGCCAGGGAGCCGAAGAAGTACAGGAAGTTGAAGTTCTTGGGCGCGTAATACTTGCTCAGATGGTCTTCCCACATCTTCGTCGCGGGGAAGCGCGCATCGATCCACTCCATGAACTTGCTCATCATGCGTTCTCCTGATCGACGCCGATGACGATGATTTCGTCCGACTCGTACGAGTGCGGTGGCACTGGCAGGTTGAGAGGGGCCGGCTGGGATTTGTAGACCCGGCCAGCCAGGTCATAGTGCGAGCCGTGGCATGGGCAAAAATAGCCACCGACCCATTTCGGGCCGAGGTCGGCGGGAGCGACTTCAGGACGGAACGTCGGCGAGCAACCCAGGTGAGTGCACAGGCCGACCAGGATGAGGATCTCGGGCTTGATCGAGCGAACTTGCGGATCGACGTAGGTCGGCTGCACCGACGCCTTGGACTCGGGGTCGGACAGCTCACCGGTGATCTTTTTCAGATTGCCGAGGATCTCTTCCGTTCGCCGCACGATGAATACAGGTTGACCGCGCCACTCGGCCACCATCTGCTGGCCGGGCTCGACCTTGGCGATATTGACCTTCACCGGTGCCCCTGCGGCTTTCGCCTTGGCACTGGGAAACCATGACCCCACGAACGGTACCGCAGCCCCCACTGCCCCCGCTGCCCCGACCACGGATGTCGCGGCTACGAGGAAGCGGCGCCGGCCTGCGTTGACGCCGTCATTGCTCATTCAGTCCTCTCCCATCAGCTTGCTTGGCCTGCTCTAACAGGCATCTACTTAGGTATGTCTGTGGCACTAAAAATTGGCCGCAATGGTAAGGAACAAATCCACACGCTGACAAGGTGATTACCCGCTCGTCGGGCTACAACCCTCGCTTTGCTTGATCTGTGTCTATGCGACAAACGGCCACGGACTGACAGAGAGGTTAGTTCAAGACATAAAAAAAGCCCGGTTCCAAAAAGGAACCGGGCTTTTTTCGACTGCCGAAGCGGTATTAACGCTTGGAGTACTGAGGACGCTTACGCGCTTTACGCAGACCCACTTTCTTACGCTCGACTTCACGAGCGTCGCGGGTGACGTAGCCAGCACGACGCAGGGCGCCACGCAGGGTTTCGTCGTATTCCATCAGGGCGCGGGTGATGCCGTGGCGGATTGCACCGGCTTGACCGCTGACACCACCACCGGAAACGGTGACGTAGATGTCGAACTTCTCAACGGTCTCGGTCAGTTCCAGCGGCTGGCGAACAACCATGCGAGCGGTTTCGCGGCCGAAGAACACGTCCAGAGAACGGTTGTTGATGGAAATGTTGCCAGTGCCCGGACGCAGGAATACACGTGCGGTTGCGGTCTTGCGACGGCCAGTGCCGTAGTTTTGAGTCGCCGACATAATGAACTATCCCGTTAGATCTTCAGTTCTTGAGGCTGCTGAGCAGTGTGTGGGTGAGCTGCACCCGCGTACACTTTCAGCTTGCGGTACATGTCGCGACCCAGCGGGTTCTTCGGCAGCATGCCTTTGACCGCGGTTTCGATAACACGCTCAGGGGCCTTGGCGATCAACTTCTCGAAGTTGATTTCCTTGATACCGCCCGGGAAGCCGGAGTGGGAGTAGTACATCTTGTCGGAAGACTTGGCACCAGTCACACGGATTTGCTCGGCGTTGATGACGACGATGTAGTCGCCGGTGTCAACGTGAGGGGTGTATTCTGGCTTGTGCTTGCCACGCAGGCGGCTAGCGATTTCGGTAGCCAGACGACCCAGGGTCTGACCAGCGGCGTCGACTACGAACCACTCGCGCTTTACTGTTTCCGGTTTAGCAGTAAAAGTTTTCATTCTCTAAAGCCTCAGAGGCCGCCCAGCGAAAAATAGACGGCGAATCTTACTGGATAGTGCACAACTTGCCAAGGGCAAGCGCGCAGCCGAACGCTGACGCTTTTGGGGGCTCGGGTCGGGCACGCCAATGTTCGACAAGGGTTCCCCTGCATGGTGGTGCATCACTTCCGCCACACGGAGAGGGGCCGAATTATCCAGATTGCAGGAAAAATTTCAACCTGCTTTTATGGGCCTCTTTGCCATGGAGCGTCTTCCCGATGGAATACCGCAAGCTCGGCCGTACCGACCTCAACGTCAGCGCCCTGTGCCTGGGCACCATGACCTGGGGCGAGCAGAACACCCAGGACCAGGCCTTCGCCCAGATCGCCCTGGCCAAGGCCCGGGGCATCAACTTCATCGACACCGCCGAGATGTACCCAGTGCCACCGCGCCCGGAAACCTACGCCGCCACCGAGCGCATCATCGGCAACTGGTTCGCCGCCAACGGCGACCGCGACGACTGGATCCTGGCCAGCAAGGTCGCCGGCCCCGGCAACGGTATCAGCCACATCCGCGACGGCCAGCTCAAACACAATCGCCAGCACATCGTCGCCGCCCTGGACGAGAGCCTCAAGCGCCTGCAGACCGACCGCATCGACCTGTACCAGCTGCACTGGCCCGAACGCAGCACCAACTTCTTCGGCAAACTTGGTTACCAGCACCTGCCCCAGGACATCTTCACCCCGCTGGAGGAAACCCTGGAGGTACTCGACGAGCAGGTCCGCGCCGGCAAGATCCGCCATGTCGGCCTGTCCAACGAAACCCCATGGGGCACCCTGAAGTTCCTGCACCTGGCCGAGACCCGCGGCTGGCCGCGGGCGGTGTCGATCCAGAATCCCTACAACCTGCTCAACCGCAGCTTCGAGGTGGGCCTGGCGGAGGTGGCGATCCGCGAGCAATGCGGTCTGCTGGCCTATTCGCCGCTGGCCTTCGGCATGCTCTCGGGCAAGTACGAAAATGGCGCCCGTCCGGCGAACGCCCGCCTGACCCTGTTCAGCCGCTTCGCCCGCTACTCCAACCCGCAGACCGTGGCTGCCTGCGGCCGCTACGTGCAACTGGCCCGCGAGCACGGCCTGGACCCGGCGCAGATGGCGCTGGCGTTCGTGACGCGCCAGCCTTTCGTGACCAGCAACATCATCGGCGCCACCAGCCTCGATCAGTTGCGCAGCAATATCGACAGCCAGGCGCTGAACCTGGGCGATGAGCTGCTGGCAGCGATCGAGGCGGTGCATCAGGAGCAGCCGAACCCGGCGCCTTGAGCGGCTACCGCGTCACCAGGCAAGCCCGGCGCGGATGCGTGGGAGCGGGCTTGCCCCGCCGAGAGAGATCGTACTTTGGCGGGGTAGACACAATCGCCAAAAAATAAGACGATCCAGCCGGTGATTGACCACTCTACCCTATAAGAACAATGACAATGATGTTTACCCAACCCTCCGCGTCCTTGCGGCGCGTCAGTATCCTGGCCGTGGACAAAGTGTTCGCTTCGACACTGATGCAGGCCAAGGATTTCTTCCACCTGGCCAGCCTGCGCTACAGCAAGCAGCTGGGGCTGGGCCTGCAACCGATGTTCGAGATCGGCCTGGTGAGCCCGGACGGCTTGCCCGTGGACAGCTTCAGCAACGTGCAACTGCCGGTCGACAGCGGCCTGAACGACGCCGACGTGATCATCCTGCCGGCCTTCTGGGACGACTTCGACAACCTGCTGCAACGTTACCCCCAGGTCCTGCCCTGGCTGCGCGAGCAGCATGCCCGCGGCGCGGTGCTGTGCGCCGAGGCCAGCGGCGTGTTCTGGCTGGCCGAATCCGGGCTGCTGGATGGTAAGGAGGCGACCACCTACTGGCGCTTCTTCGCCAGCTTCGCCGAGCGCTTCCCGAAGATCCGCCTGAACCAGGACAAGCACCTGACCGACGCCGACAACCTGTACTGCGCCGGCGGCACCACCTCGGCCTGCGACCTGTACATCTACCTGATCGAGCGTTTCTGCGGCGCCAACGTGGCCCGCGCCGTGGCCCGCGACATCCTCTACGAGGTGCAGCGCAGCTACACCCCGGGGCGCATGGGCTTCGGCGGCCAGAAGCTGCACCAGGACCTGATCATCCTGCAGATCCAGCACTGGCTCGAGGAGCACTTCGCCGACAAGTTCCGCTTCGAGGACGTGGCCCGCAACCACGGCATGAGCATCCGCAACTTCATGCGCCGCTTCCAGAGCGCCACCGGCGACAAGCCCCTGCACTACCTGCAGCGGCTACGGATCGAGACGGCCAAGGGCCTGCTGTCGAGCACGCGCAAAAGCATCAAGACCATCAGCTATGAGGTGGGGTACGACGACGCGAGCTTCTTCGCCCGGTTGTTCCGCCAGCATACGGAGCTATCGCCGAACCAGTATCGGCAGCAGTTCATGCAGGAGGCCTGAAAATCGCCGGGGCTGCTTTGCAGCCCCGGATTCTTACGGCTTGTGCGCCCGCGACAGGAACTCGTGGGACTGCATTTCCAGCAAGCGGCTGAGCGTGCGCTGGAACTCGAAGCTCAGGCGCCCGCCGGTGTACAGGTCCTTGAGCTCCACCTCGGCCGAGATGATCAGCTTCACGTTGCGGTCGTAGAACTCGTCGACCATGTTGATGAAGCGCCGGGCGATGTCGTCGGTGGTCACGCCCATCTGCTCGACGTTGCTCAGCAGCACGGCATGGAAGATCTTGCCCAGCTCGATGTAGTCGTTCTGGCTGCGCGGCCCGTCGCACAGGGCGCGGAAGTCGAACCAGGCAACGTCGTCGCAGGTGCGCAGGGCATGGATCGGGCGGTTCTCGATCATCAGCACGTCATTGTCGACGGCCTGGGTGCATTCCGGGGTCAGCGCCTTGAAGCTCGCCCGCAGGCTCTCGTGGGCCGCCTCGTTGAGCGGGAAGTGGTACAGCTCGGCCTGTTCCAGGTGACGCAGGCGGTAGTCGACGCCGCTGTCGACATTCACCACGTCGGTGTACTGCTTGATCATGGCGATGGCCGGCAGGAAGCGCGCGCGCTGCAGGCCGTCCTTGTACAGGCCGTCGGGGACGATGTTGGAGGTGGCCACCAGCGACACGCCGTTCTTGAACAGCTCTTCCATCAGGGTGCCGAGGATCATCGCATCGGTGATGTCGGAGACGAAGAACTCGTCGAAGCAGATCACCTTGGCCTCTTCGCTGAAGCGTTTGGCGATGATGGTCAGCGGGTTCTTCTCGCCCTTGAGGGTCTTCATCTCCTCGTGGACGCGCTTCATGAAGCGGTGGAAGTGCGTGCGCATCTTCTGCTTGAACGGCAGCGCTTCATAGAAGGTGTCGACCAGGTAGGTCTTGCCTCGCCCTACCCCGCCCCAGAAGTACAGACCCTTGACCGGCGTCTGCTCCTTCTTGCCGAACAGCTTGCCGAACACGCCCGGCTTGTTGTTCTGCGCGCGCACCAGGTCGTCGTACAGGCGCTGCAGGTGACGCACCGCAGTTTCCTGCGCCGCATCATGGAAGAAGTCGGGACGTTTCAGATCTGCTTGATAGCGTTCTAGAGGAGTCATGATTTCGTTAGCGAGGCAACAAAAAACGGGCCGTCACTGTAGCGACCGGCCCGCCTGATGGCAATGATACATGCGACCACTTGCCTCATTACCTGCCTAGTGGGAGCGGCCTTGTGTCGCGAAAGGGCCGCAAAGCGGCCCCGGCAGTTCTGCATGAAACAGAGATTCTGGGGCCGCTACGCGACCCTTTCGCGACACAAGGCCGCTCCTACAGCGTAGGCGTATCAGTCCTGCTGCGGCGCCAGGGCCTCGCGCAGGCTTGCGATGGCCGCGTCACGGGCCTCGGCGGCCTCGAACTGCGGCCCGTCGGCAACCTGCTCGCCCTCCAGCCACAGGCTGAAGCTCAGGCCCTCTACCCGTACATCGGCCTCGCCACCTTGCTGCAGTTGCTTGCTCACCGCACCGGCGCTCTTGCCATCGGCGAAGCTGCGTGACAGCAGCAGTTGCTCGCCATCGGCGGCCAGCAGTCGGAAGCGGAAGCTGCCGTCTTCATCGCGGAAGCTGACGAAGCGGGCGGTCTTTGCGGCCTTCTTCTTCACTTCAGTGGTGGCTTGCACGGTGGTGCGGAACGAACGCAGACCAACCGCTTCACGCAGCTGTTCGAGGAATGGCGTGGCAATCTTGCGAGCCTTGGCGGCGCCAGCAAGGAGAATGTCCTCCAGGTCCGACGGGCGCGAAATCAGCTGGTGGTAGTGCTCGCGCTTTTCCGCCAGCTGGCCGTCGAGCAGCTGGAACAGGCGCTGCTTGGCCTCGCCCCAGCCCAGGCCCTGCACCAGCTCTTCACGGAACGCGGCGCATTGCGCTGGCGTGGAGAAGGCCTGGAACAGGGTGAAAAGATGCGAATTGTCCGGATCCTTGGCCTCGCCCGGCGCCTTGGAGTCGGTGACGATGCGCGAGATGGCGTCTTTCATGTCCTTGGCGCTGGTGAACAACGGGATGGTGTTGTCGTAGCTCTTGGACATCTTGCGCCCGTCCAGGCCTGGCAGGGTCGCCACGCTTTCCTCGATCACCGCTTCCGGCAAGGCGAAGAAGTCCTTGCCCTGGCCGAACAGGTGGTTGAAGCGCTGGCCGATGTCGCGGGCCATTTCCACATGCTGGATCTGGTCACGGCCGACCGGCACCTTGTTGGCGTTGAACATCAGGATGTCGGCGGCCATCAGCACCGGGTAGCTGAACAGGCCCATGGTCACGCCGGCGTCCGGGTCTTCGCCGGCCTCGACGTTCTTGTCCACCGAAGCCTTGTAGGCGTGGGCGCGGTTGAGCAGGCCCTTGGCGGCGACGCAGGTCAGCAGCCAGGTCAGCTCGGGGATTTCGGGGATGTCCGACTGGCGGTAGAAGGTCACCTTGTCCGGATCCAGGCCGCCGGCCAGCCAGGTGGCGGCGATCTCCAGGCGCGAGCGCTGGATGCGCTGCGGGTCGTCGCACTTGATCAGGGCGTGGTAGTCGGCCAGGAAGTAGAACGAGTCGACGCCGGGCTGCTGGCTGGCGAGGATGGCCGGGCGGATGGCGCCGGCGTAGTTGCCCAGGTGCGGGGTGCCGGTGGTGGTGATACCGGTGAGGATGCGCGTGGTCATGGGTGTTCGCTTATTCAGGCTTGGCTCAGTTCGAAAGGCGCGGCAGCAGCAGATCCTTCAGATCGGTCAGCTTGCCATGGAAGAAGTGTCCGCATTCTGCCACTTTCAGCAGCTCATGGGGGCGCGACAGGTCATTCGACCAGTCGTAGACCAGCTGCGGATCGACCACCTCGTCGGTGTCCGGCTGCACCACCGTGAGGACGACGCGCTCGGGCAGCGGGAACTGCTCGCTCAAGCGCATCACCGCCGGGGCGATCATGAACAGGTGTTGCAGGGCCGCGCCCCCGGCCTCCAGGCGCCCGGCCAGGCTGGCGGCAACGAAGCCACCGAAGGAGAAGCCCATCAGCACCAGGGGCAGCTCGGGATGCTGCGCGCGTAGCCAGGCGGCAGCGGCCTCGGCGTCGGCCACTTCACCGGCACCCATGTCATGGCTGCCGGCACTCTGGCCGACACCGCGGTAGTTGAAGCGCAAGGTGACGTAGCCGGCGTCACGGGCGGTGCGTTGCAGGGTCGACACCACCTTGTTGAGCATGGTGCCGCCCTGGACCGGGTTGGGGTGGCAGATCAGCACCGCGCCACGGGCGTCGGCCACGTCCAGGTACAAGGCTTCCAGCTGGCCGCACGGGCCATCGATGAACAAGGGTGTTTCGCGGATAAGCAAGGCACTACTCCGTGACCTCGAGGAGGGTCGACTCGTCTAGCTGAGGAATTCTGTTCTGATTTGCGATCGCTCGCGGTATACAGCGCAGGTCTGAGCCGTTAACGTAAAGCAAAGCCGTTTATAGAGGAAGGACTCGTGGAACACTCGCTCCTTGTTTGGTTGCTGCCGACCCTGGCCCTGGTTGTCGGCGTCGTCGTCGGTTTCGCGCTGGCCCGCCTGCTGCCCAATGCGGCACCGAGCAACACCCAACGCCAGCTGGATGACATCCAGCAGCGCTTCGACAATTACCAGAATGAAGTGGTGACCCACTTCAACAGCACCGCTTCGCTGGTCAAGAAGCTGACCCAGAGCTACCAGGACGTCCAGGATCACCTGGCCGACGGCGCCAACCGCCTGGCCCTGGACGAGCTGACCCGCCAGCGCCTGCTGGCCGCGCTGCACTCGGAAGCCGCGCAAGGCCCGCGCGATCGCCTGACCCCGCCGAAGGACACCGCCGAGGTGCCGCGCGACTACGCACCGAAGGCCCCGAATTCGCCGGGCATGCTCGACGAGAGCTACGGGCTCAAGCGTTGAGTCGATGACATGAAGAAGGCCTCGAAAGAGGCCTTTTTTGTGAGCGTGATCTACCAGACATATCACTCCGTGGGAGCGGGCTTGCCCCGCGACAGGGCCAGCCCAGATCACCTCACCGATACCAGGCCGCCCCCTCCTCGCCAATCCCATACCGCGCCCTTGCCTGCCCCAGCACATCTGCCGGCAGCACGCCCTGGCACACCAGCCCGTACAATGCCGCCAGCACCACGGCATGCCGATCCACCTCGAAGAACCGCCGCAGTTGTTGACGCGTATCACTGCGCCCGAATCCATCGGTGCCCAGGGTGATGTAGGGCGCCTGTACATACTCGGCAATCAGTTGCGGCCAGGCACGCACATAGTCGCTGGCCGCGATCACCGGGGCATCACCTGGCAGGCTATGACGCACGTGACAATCCGCTTGCTCCCCGGCCATCGCCAGGCGTTGCGCATCCCTGGCCCCACGCGCCAGCTCGCTGAAGCTGGTGACGCTGAACACCTCGCTGTCGACCTGCCAGTCGCTGGCCAACAACTCGCCGGCGGCGATCACCTCGCGCAGGATGGTGCCCGAACCCAACAGCCGTACCTGACCACGGGACGCTGCCGACGCATGCCGGGCAAGCCGGTACATGCCTCGCAACACATCCTCGTGCACGTCCTCGGGCAATGACGGCTGCGGGTAGTTTTCATTCATCACCGCCACATAGTGGAACTCGTCCCGCTGCTCCACCAGCATGCGCCGCGCGGCATGCTCGAGGATCACCGCCAGCTCGCCGGCAAAACACGGGTCCCAGGCACGGCAATTGGGCACCATGGAAGCCATGACCAGGCTCGAGCCGTCCTGGTGCTGCAGCCCCTCGCCACCCAGCGTGGTACGCCCCGCGGTGGCGCCGAGCAACAGGCCGCGGGCGCGCTGGTCGGCGGCAGCCCAGATCAGGTCGCCGACCCGCTGGAAGCCGAACATCGAGTAATAGATGTACACCGGCAGCATCGCCTCGCCATGCACGGCATAGGCAGTCGCCGCCGCGATCCAGGAAGAGATCGCCCCGGCCTCGGTGATGCCCTCCTCCAGCAACTGGCCGTCGCGCGCTTCCTTGTAGACCAGCAGCGAGCCGGCGTCCTCCGGCTCGTAGCGTTGCCCCTGGGGCGAGTAGATGCCGATCTGGCGGAACAGGCTGGCCATGCCGAAGGTGCGTGCCTCGTCGGCGACGATCGGCACCACCCGCGGCCCCAATCCCGGCACCTTGAGCCAGTTGCCAAGCAGGCGCACGGCAGCCATGGTGGTGGACATCTCCTTGCCCTCGGCGCGCAGGGCAAAGCCGGCGAAGCTGTCCAGGTCCGGCACGGGCAGGCCGGCGCAGTCGCTGCGCCGCACCGGCAGCGGCCCGCCCAGGGCCTCGCGGCGCTGGCGCAGGTAGATCATCTCCGGGCTGTCGGCGGCCGGACGGTAGAAACGCAACTGCTCCACTTCCTCGTCCGACAGCGGCAGGTGGAAGCGGTCGCGGAAGGCCAGCAGTGCCTGAACATCGAGCTTCTTGGCCTGGTGCGCGGTCATCCGCGACTCACCGGCACTGCTCATGCCGTAGCCTTTCTTGGTCTTGGCCAGGATCACCGTCGGCCGGCCCTTGCAGGCCTTGGCCGCTGCATAGGCGGCATGCAGCTTGCGAAAATCGTGGCCACCGCGCTTGAGGGCGTTGATCTCGTCGGCGCTCATGTGCGCCACCAAGCGCTGCAGGGCCGGGTTCTGCTTGAAGAAGTGCTCGAGGTTGTAGCTGCCGTCCTTGGCGCCGAGGGTCTGGAATTGCCCGTCGGGTGTCGCCGCCAGCTGGCGCAGCAGCGCATGCTCATGATCCCGGGCGAACAGCGCGTCCCACTCCGAGCCCCACAGCACCTTGATGACGTTCCAGCCGGCGCCGCTGAACAGCGCTTCGAGTTCCTGGATGATCTGGCCGTTGCCACGCACCGGGCCATCCAAGCGCTGCAGATTGCAGTTGACGATGAAGGTCAGGTTGTCCAGGCCTTCGCGGGCCGCCAGGGTCAGGCCGGCGATCGATTCCGGCTCGTCCATCTCGCCATCGCCGAACACGCCCCACACATGCCGCGCCGAAGTATCGAGCAGACCGCGGTGCTGCAGGTAGCGCATGAACCGCGCCTGGTAGATGGCATTGAGTGGGCCGATGCCCATGGAGCCGGTGGGGAACTGCCAGAAGTCAGGCATCAGCCAGGGATGCGGATAGGAGCACAGGCCGTTTCCCGCGACCTCCTGGCGGTAGTTGGCCAGTTGCGCCTCGCTCAGGCGCCCTTCAAGGAAGGCGCGGGCATAGATACCCGGCGCCGAGTGCGGCTGGAAGAACACCAGGTCGCCACTGCGCTGCGCGCCGCCGCCCTCGCCCCGGAAAAAGTGCTGGAAACCGACCTCGAAGATTTCCGCCGCCGAGGCATAGCTGGCGATATGCCCGCCCAGCTCGCCGTAGACATGGTTCGCCCGTACCACCATGGCCAGGGCGTTCCAGCGCAGGATGCCGGTGATTCGCTCGTCCAGTTCCAGGTCGCCCGGATAGTTGCCCTGCTGCTCCACCGGCAAAGTGTTGCGGTAGGCCGAGAAGGCCTGGGCCTCACGCTCCAGGCCCAGCTCCAGGGCATGGGCCTGCAGGCGCTGCAGCAGGTAGCGCGCCCGTGCCGGCCCGCAGTGGGCCAGGGTCGAGGACAGGGCCTCGCACCACTCGGCGGTTTCCCCGGGGTCACTGTCCAGCGCGGTTTCCAGGGCCGTCAACGGCTCGTTCGGGTTCATCATTGCTACCATCGCGCAGGCCTCGTCCGTGGCGGTTCAGGCGCAGGCCTTCAAGGCCTGGGCAATGTCGGCGAGCAGGTCGTCGATGTCCTCCAGCCCCACCGACAAGCGCACCAGCCCTTCCGAGATGCCATGCTCGGCACGCTCCTGCTGGGTATAGCTGGAGTGGGTCATGCTCGCCGGGTGCTGGGCCAGCGACTCGGCATCGCCCAGGCTCACCGCGCGGCTGAACAGCTGCAGGGCGTTCATGAAGCGACGACCGGCCTCGATCCCGCCCTTGAGCTCGAAGGCGATCATGCCGCCCGGCAGGCGCATCTGCCGCTGGGCCAGCGCGTACTGCGCAAAGGACGGCAGGCCTGGGTAGTGCAGCAGCTCGACCTGTGATTGTTCGGCGAGGAACTCGGCCACCTGCTGGGCATTGGCGCAGTGACGGTCCATGCGCAGGGCCAGGGTCTTGAGGCCGCGCATCAGCAGCGCTGCGTCATGGGGCGACAGCACCGCGCCGGTCATGTCCTTGAGCCCTTCCAGGCGGATACGGTCGACCAGTGCCTTGCGCCCGACCACCAGCCCGGCGGTGATATCGCCATGCCCGGACAGGTACTTGGTGGCCGAATGCACCACCAGGTCCACGCCCAGTTCCAGCGGGCGTTGCAGGTAAGGCGTGCAGTAGGTGTTGTCGACCACGATGCTCAGGTCGTGGCCCCGGGCGGCATCGACCACCGCGGCAATGTCCACCAGCTGCATGTTGGGGTTGGCCGGGGTCTCGAAATAGATCATCCGCGTCTTCGAGGTGATCGCGGCCCGCAGTGCCGGGATGTCGTTGAGGTCGACATGGCGGATCTTCACGCCGAACTCGCCGATACCGTGGTGCAGGTAGGCGAAGGTGCAGCCGTACAGGGTACTGCCAACGATCAGCTCGTCACCCGGACGTAGCAGCGTCCATAGCGTGGCGGTGATGGCGCCCATCCCGGAGGCCAGCGCCAGCCCGGCCTCGCCCCCTTCCAGGGACGCCATGCGCTGCTCCAGCAGGGCCAGGGTCGGATTGGAAATTCGGCTATAGAAATGCCCCGGTTCCTCGCCCGCGAAGCAGGCGGCGCCGTACTCGACGGTGGGGAAGGCATAGGTGGCGGTCTGGTACACCGGCGGCACCAGGGCGCCGCCGTGGGACAGCGGGTCATAGCCATGGTGGATGGCCCGCGTGGAGAAACCGGTGTTTTTGTTGGAGTCGCGCATGGCAACAGCCTCTTGTGGTTTGTTATAAGCTTATGCCACCAAGCTGCCGCGCTTTTTCCAAACTTGCCCACGCAATTGCGCAAGTTTTGAAAGAAAAACAACAAAAATAGAATCAGGAGGGCAAGATATGCCTTCAGCTCTCGACCGTACCGACCGCGCCCTGCTCGCCGCCCTGCAGGACAACGCCCGCCTGACCGTTTCCGAACTCGCCGACCAGGTTGCCCTGACCACTTCGCCCTGCTGGCGCCGGGTCAAGCTGCTGGAGGACAACGGCTACATCACCGGCTACCAGGCCATTCTTTCGCCCAAGTCGCTGGGCTTCGGAGTGACCGCGTTCGTCAGCATCATGATGGACTCGCACACCAAGGAGATGGCCCTGGCGTTCGAGCAGCGGCTGATGGAAATTCCCGAGATCGTCGCCTGCCACAACATCTCCGGGCGCTATGACTTTTTGCTGGAGATCCTGGCGCGGGACCTGGAGTCGTTTGGCGAGTTCACCCGGGAGGTGCTGCAACGGTTGCCGGGGGTGAAAGAGATCTATTCGAGCTTTTCGTACAAGGCGGTGAAGGAACGGCGGGTGATTCCCGTTTCCGAGAAACATATCTAGCAATGCCGGGGGCTGCTGTGCAGCCCCAGCTCTCCCGAAGCAAACAAAAAACCCCGCCGAAGCGGGGTTTCTCAGATCACACGGTTACTCAGATCGCACCACGCTGACGCAGCACATCCAGCACCAGCTTCACACCTTCATCGACACTGACCGACTGGGTGTCGATCACCAGGTCCGCATCCAGCGGCACGTCGAACGGGAAGCTCTCGCCCGGAATGTTGTCGCCACCGGCCGCGTACAGCCCTTGCGGATCACGCTCACGGCACACCAGCGGCGACGCCTGCACATAGACGGTGACCAGACGCTCCTTGCCGATCAGCGCCCTGGCCTGCTCGCGGCCTTCGGCATCCGGGGCAACGAACGCTGCCAGGGTCAGCAGGCCGGCTTCGTTGAACTGGCGCGCCACATGGGCGGCGCGGCGCCAGTTCTCGGTGCGGCCGGCGCGGTCCTGCGGCAGGCCCTTGTTCAGGTCGTGGCGCAGGTTCTGGCCATCGAGCACATAGACCGCGCGGCCCATGTCGAACAGCTTGCGCTCCACGGCATAGGCCAGGGTGCTCTTGCCGGCGCCGGACAGGCCGCTGAACAGCACGGTGGCCGGCTGCTGGCCGAAGCGCAGGGCGCGCTCCTCGGTGGACACATGGGCCAGCTTGCCGTGCTGGCCGGTGCTGCCGTGCGGCAGTACCGGCGGGGCGATGATCATGCCGGCACCGACCGTGCCGTTGGTCAGGCGATCGATGACGATGAACGCGCCGGTGGTGCGGTTGCTCTCGTAGCCGTCCAGGGCGATGGCGCTGTCCAGCGCGACCTTGACCCGGCCGATCTCGTTGAGCTGCAGCGCGCTGGCGGCGCCCTGCTCCAAAGTGTTCACATCGACCTTGTGGGTGATGCTGGCAATCGAGCCCGGCACGTAGCTGGTGGCGCGCTTGATGTCGTACTTCTTGCCCGGGAGCATTGGCTCCTCGGCCATCCACACCAGCATGGCATCGAACTGGTCGGTGACCGGCGGTACGTTGTCGGCATGCACCAGCAGGTCGCCACGGGAGATGTCGATCTCGTCTTCCATGGTCAGGGTCACGGCCTGGCCGGGGCCGGCGTTCTCCAACTCGCCTTCATAGGTGACGATGGACTTGACCCGGCTGCTCTTGCCCGACGGCAGCACGACGATCTCGTCACCCTTGTGCACCACGCCACCGGCGATGGTACCGGCGAAGCCACGGAAGTTCAGGTTCGGACGGTTGACGTACTGCACCGGGAAACGCAGGTCGGTGACGTTGCGGTCGGCGGCGATCTCGACGGTCTCGAGGATCTCCATCAGCGCCGGGCCCGTGTACCAGGGCGAGCGCTCGCTGCGGTTGACCACGTTGTCGCCCTTGAGCGCCGACATCGGCACGAAGTGCAGGCTGCTCGGCTTGAGGTTGATGCCCTCGGCGAACTTCAGGTAGTCGGCCTTGATCGACTCGAAGACCTGCTCCTCGAAGCCCTTGAGGTCCATCTTGTTGACCGCGACGACGATGTGCTTGATGCCCAGCAACGAGGCGATGTAGCTGTGTCGGCGGGTCTGGGTCTGCACGCCGTAGCGGGCATCGACCAGGATAATCGCCAGGTCGCAGGTGGACGCGCCAGTGGCCATGTTGCGGGTGTACTGCTCGTGGCCCGGGGTGTCGGCAATGATGAACTTGCGCTTGGCGGTGGAGAAGTAGCGGTAGGCGACATCGATGGTGATGCCCTGCTCGCGCTCGGCCTGCAGGCCGTCCACCAGCAGCGCCAGGTCGACTTCCTCACCGGTGGTGCCGGATTTTTTCGAGTCGCGGGTGATGGCCTCGAGGTGGTCCTCGTAGATCATCTTCGAGTCGTGCAGCAGGCGCCCGATCAGGGTGCTCTTGCCGTCGTCCACGTTGCCGCAGGTGAGGAAACGCAGCAGTTCTTTGCGCTCGTGCTGAGCCAGATAAGCGAGGATGTCTTCGCTGATCAAATCGGATTGGTGCGACATGGAGTAACCCTGAAAATTAGAAGTAGCCCTGACGTTTCTTGTCTTCCATGGAGCCTGCGCCATCGTGGTCGATGACCCGGCCCTGACGCTCGGAAGTACGCGTCAGAAGCATTTCCTGAATGATGTCGGTCAGCGTTTCGGCTTCGGACTCGACTGCCCCCGTCAACGGATAGCAGCCAAGGGTGCGGAAACGGACCTTCTTCTTGACGATGCGGGCTTTTTCCTCGTCGCTCAGGTGCTCGAGGATGCGCTCGTCGTCGATCATGATCAGGGTGCCGTTCTTCTCGATCACTTCACGCTCGGCGGCGAAGTACAGCGGCACGATCGGGATGCCTTCGAGGTAGATGTACTGCCAGATGTCCAACTCGGTCCAGTTCGACAGCGGGAACACGCGGATCGACTCACCCTTGTTGACCTTGCCGTTGTAGATGTTCCACAGCTCCGGGCGCTGGTTCTTCGGGTCCCAGCGGTGCTTGCTGTCACGGAACGAGTAGACGCGCTCCTTGGCCCGCGACTTCTCTTCGTCGCGGCGCGCGCCACCGAAGGCGGCGTCGAAACCATGCTTGTCCAACGCCTGCTTCAGGCCCTGGGTCTTCATGATGTCGGTGTGCTTGGAGCTGCCATGGGTGAACGGGTTGATGCCCTGCGCCACACCCTCGGGGTTGACGTGGGTGATCAGCTCCAGGCCCATCTCTTCGACCATCTTGTCGCGGAAGCGGTACATCTCCTGGAACTTCCACTGGGTGTCGACGTGCATCACCGGGAACGGCAGCTTGCCCGGGAAGAACGCCTTGCGCGCCAGGTGCAGCATGACCGCGGAATCCTTGCCGATCGAGTACAGCATCACCGGGTTGTCGAACTCGGCGGCCACCTCGCGGATGATGTGGATGCTCTCCGCCTCCAGCTGTTTCAAGTGCGTCAGATTGTCGACCATGGCTACTCACGAAAAACGATCTTATGGACGGCCTGCGGGCCGTGTTCGAGCGAGCCACTTTATCACAGCACCTGATTCTATTTAGGAGGCTGCCTAGATCGAAACAATCTAACGATATGACTGGGGGTTTGGGCCATGCGAGGTCCCTGTGGAGCGGCCTTGTGTCGCGAAAGGGCTGCGTAGCAGACCCAGAATTTTTGCGTTGGCGCATAAATCTTGGGGCCGCTTTGCGGCCCTTTCGCGACACAAGGCCGCTCCCACAGGAAACCGCATTCTTGCTGCTGGCCGTCAGATCGGATTCGGGCAATCGATGAACAGGTGCTCGACCGCGAACCGTCGCGCCAGGTAATCCCCCAACGCCTGCACGCCATAGCGCTCGGTGGCGTGATGGCCGGCGGCGATGAAGCTCACGCCGTTCTCGCGGGCACTGTGGAACGTCTGCTCGGACGCCTCGCCACTGATGAACAAGTCGACCCCGGCGGCGATGGCGGTGTCGATGTAGCCTTGCCCGCCGCCGGTGCACCAGCCGACCCGGCGGATCATCTGCTCACCCTCGACGACCAACGGCTCACGCCCCAGCGCCTCGCGCACCCGACGGGCGAAGTCCCGCGCCGACACCGGTTCCGCCAGCGACCCGACCAGGCCGACCACCTTGGGATTGTTCGGGTCCAGAGGGCCTTCGACGGTAATGTCGAGCTGGCGCGCCAACTGCACGTTGTTGCCCACTTCCGGGTGCACGTCCAGCGGCAGGTGGAAGGCCAGCAGGCTGATATCGTGCTTGAGCAGGGTCTTCAGGCGCCGCTGCTTGATCCCGGTGATGCACGGGTTCTCGCCCTTCCAGAAGTAGCCATGGTGTACCAGCACCAGGTCTGCCTCGGCCTCGACCGCCGCGTCCAACAGCGCCTGGCTGGCGGTGACGCCGCTGACGATACGGCTGACCTGGGGGCGACCCTCGACCTGCAGGCCATTGGGGCAGTAGTCCTGGATCTTCGCGCTGCCCAGGTAGCGCTCGGCTTCCTCGACCAGTGTATTAAGGGCGACGGCCATGAAAAATCTCCTCGAATTCGGCGTTGCGACAGGGCGCGAGGCCCTATAATGGCCGCCATTATGGGCCGTCGCCGGTTTCGGGGGAACCGGCGACAATCGCCTGGGGATTCCGGCCATCGCTGATCGTTGTGTTCACGTGTATGATCGCGCGCGCTCGCCCCGGGCCGAACTGACATGGCCCCCGCCCTACTCCCAGGATTCATTCATGTTCAAGGCTCTGCGTTACTTCGGCTGGCCCCTGCTCACCGGTGTGCTGATCGCCATCCTGATCATCCAGCGCTTCCCGCAATGGGTCGGCCTGCCCAGCCAGGACGTCAACCTGCAGCAGGCCCCGCAAACCACGAAAATCATGCAGGGTCCGGTGTCCTACGCCGATGCCGTGACCCTGGCCGCGCCGGCGGTGGTCAACCTGTACACCACCAAGGTGGTGAACAAGAGCGCCCACCCGCTGTTCGAAGACCCGCAATTCCGCCGGTTCTTCGGCGACAACCTGCCCAAGCAGCGGCGCTGGGAGTCGAGCCTGGGCTCGGCGGTGATCATGAGCCCGGAAGGCTACCTGCTGACCAACAACCATGTCACCAGCGGTGCCGACCAGATCGTGGTGGCCCTCAAGGACGGCCGCGAGACCCTCGCCCGGGTGATTGGCAGCGATCCGGAAACCGACTTGGCGGTGCTCAAGATCGACCTCAACAGCCTGCCGGCGATCACCATCGGCCGCTCCGACAATATCCACATCGGTGACGTGACCCTGGCCATCGGCAACCCGTTCGGCGTCGGCCAGACCGTGACCATGGGTATCATCAGCGCCACCGGCCGCAACCAGCTGGGCCTGAACAACTACGAAGACTTCATCCAGACTGACGCTGCGATCAACCCGGGCAACTCCGGCGGCGCGCTGGTGGATGCCAACGGCAACCTGGTGGGTATCAACACGGCGATCTTCTCCAAGTCCGGCGGATCCCAGGGCATAGGCTTCGCCATTCCGGTCAAGCTGGCACTGGAGGTGATGAAGTCGATCGTCGAGCACGGCCAGGTGATCCGTGGCTGGCTGGGCATCGAAGTGCAGCCGCTGAGCCAGGAGCTGGCTGAGTCGTTCGGCATGCAGGGCCGCCCGGGCATTGTCGTGGCAGGTATCTTCCGCGATGGCCCGGCGGCGCGCGCGGGGCTGCAACTGGGTGACGTGATCTTGAGCATCAACGGCGAACCGGCCGGTGACGGGCGCAAGTCGATGAACCAGGTGGCAAGGATCAAGCCCAACGAGAAGATCACCATCGAGGTGGTTCGCAATGGGCAGCAGCTCAAGCTGGTCGCCGAAGTGGGACTGCGGCCGCCGCCGACGCCGGTGGCCCCGAAGGAAGAGAAGTAAACCAGCACATGCGCGATCCCTGTAGTAACGGCCTTGCGTCGCGATGGGGCGCGTAAGCGGCCCCAGGTTTTCAGCTTCGCAGCACATGTCCCCGGGGCCGCTACGCGGCCCATCGCGACGCAAGGCCGCTCCTACAGGGACCGCGTCAGCCGCCCCGTGGGGCGGCCCCGATTGCATCAATGCAGGATCTGGCTCAGGAACAGCTTGGTCCGATCACTGCGCGGCCGGTCGAAGAAGTCATCCGGCGCCGCCTGCTCGACGATCTCCCCCTTGTCCATGAAGATCACCCGGTTCGCCACGGTGCGGGCAAAGCCCATTTCGTGGGTCACGCAGAGCATGGTCATGCCGTCTTCGGCCAGGCTGACCATGGTGTCGAGCACCTCCTTGACCATCTCCGGGTCCAGCGCCGAGGTCGGCTCGTCGAACAGCATGATCTTCGGCTTCATGCACAGCGCCCGGGCAATCGCCACCCGCTGCTGCTGACCACCGGACAACTGCCCCGGGTACTTGTGCGCCTGCTCCGGAATGCGCACGCGCTCGAGGAAGTGCATGGCGATTTCCTCGGCCTTGCGCCGCGGCATCTTGCGCACCCACATCGGCGCCAGGGTGCAGTTCTCCAGGATGGTCAGGTGCGGGAACAGGTTGAAGTGCTGGAACACCATGCCCACCTCGCGGCGGATCGCCTCGATCTGCTTGAGGTCGTTGGTCAGCTCCACGCCGTCGACGACGATGCGCCCCTGCTGGTGCTCCTCCAGGCGGTTGAGGCAACGGATGGTGGTCGACTTGCCCGAGCCGGACGGCCCGCACAGCACGATGCGCTCGCCCTGGCGCACGTTCAGGTTGATGTCCTTGAGCACATGGAACTGGCCGTACCACTTGTTCACGCCTTGCATCTGGATGATGCCTTCGGGGCCGGCAGGCTGCTTGATCGCTTCACTCATTTCGAAACTCCTAACGCTTGTGGCCAGTGTCCAGCTTGCGCTCCAGGTGCATGGAGTAGCGGGACATACCGAAACAGAAAATCCAGAACACCAGGGCGGCGAACACGTAGCCCTCGGTGGCCATGCCCAGCCAGGCAGGATCAGCCGCCGCCTGCTTGACGCTGTTGAGCAGGTCGAACAGGCCGATGATGATCACCAGGCTGGTGTCCTTGAACAGGGCGATGAAGGTGTTGACGATACCGGGGATCACCAGCTTGAGCGCCTGGGGCAGGATCACCAGTCCCATCGCCCGCCAGTAGCCCAGGCCCATGGCCGCGGCGGCCTCGTACTGGCCCTTGGGGATGGCCTGCAGCCCGCCACGCACCACCTCGGCGATGTACGCCGACTGGAACAGGATCACGCCGATCATCGCCCGCAGCAGCTTGTCGAAGCTCATGCCCTCGGGCAGGAACAGCGGCAGCATCACCGACGACATGAACAGCACGGTGATCAGCGGCACGCCACGCCAGAACTCGATGAAGGTCACGCAGACCACCTTCACCGCCGGCATGTTCGAGCGCCGCCCCAGCGCCAGCAGGATACCCAGCGGCAAGGCGCCGACGATACCGACCGTGGCGATCACCAGGGTCAGCATCAGGCCGCCCCATTGGCTGGTGGGCACCGTGTCCAGGCCCAGCGCGCCGCCGTGCAACAGGAGGTAGGCGAGGATCGGGTACAGCACCAGGAAGCCCAGGCCGTACACCGCCTTGCTCGGGAAGCGCTTGATGAACAAGGGCGCGGCACCGAGCACGGCGAGCCACACGGTCAGGTCGACGCGCCAGCGCAGTTCCGCCGGGTAGTAGCCGTACATGAACTGGCCGAAGCGCTGCTGGATGAACACCCAGCAGGCGCCTTCCTTGGTGCAGTCGGCGCGGGTGGTACCGACCCAGTTGGCGTCGATGAACGCCCACTGCACCAGCGGTGGCACGATCAGCCAGACCAGGTACAGGGCGAACAATGTCAGCAGGGTGTTGAGCCAGCTGGAGAACAGGTTGGACCGCATCCAGGCGAGCACGCCAACGCTCTTCACCGGTGGCGGCATGTCGGGTTTGAAAACATGGGCTGTCACGGATGTACCCTCACCGTTCGATCAGCGCAATGCGCTTGTTGTACCAGTTCATCAACAGCGAAATGCTGATGCTGATGGCGAGATAGACGCTCATGGTGATGGCGATCACCTCGATGGCCTGGCCGGTCTGGTTGAGCACGGTACCGGCGAACAGCGAGACCATCTCCGGGTAGCCGATACCGGCGGCCAGCGACGAGTTCTTCGCCAGGTTCAGGTACTGGCTGGTCAGCGGCGGAATGATCACCCGCAACGCCTGGGGAATGATCACCTTGCGCAACGTCGGGCCTTCGCGCAGGCCCAGCGAGCGGGCCGCCTCGGTCTGGCCATGGCTGACCGAACGGATGCCGGAACGCACAATTTCGGCGATGAACGCCGCGGTGTAGATAGTCAGCGCCAAGGTCAGCGCCAGCAGCTCGGGGATCAGCACCCAGCCACCGACGAAGTTGAAGCCCTTGAGCTGCGGCATTTCCCAGTGCACCGGGCTGCCGAACAGCAGCGCGCACACGCCGGGGATGCCGATGAACAGCAGCAGGCCGACCCAGAACTTGTGGAACGGCTCGCCAGTTTCATCGAAACGCTTGTTGGCAAAGCGCACCATCACCACGATGGCGACGATCGCCAGCGCCAGCGCGATGACGAACGGCCAGAAACCCTCGGCCATCGAGGCGCCGGGCATGTTCAGGCCGCGGTTGCTGATGAAGAAGGTGTCGTCGATGTTGATGCTGCCCCGCGGCCCCGGCAGGGTCAGGAACACGGCGAAGTACCAGAACAGGATCTGCAGCAGCGGCGGAATATTGCGGAAGGTCTCCACGTACACCGTCGCCAGCTTGTTGATCATCCAGTTCGGCGACAGCCGCGCCACGCCGATGATGAAGCCCAGCAGTGTCGCCAGGATGATGCCGATGAAGGTCACCAGCAGGGTGTTGAGCAGGCCGATGACGAACACCCGGGCGTAGCTGTCCGATTCCACGTAGGGGATCAGGTGCTGGGCGATGCCGAAGCCGGCGCTGCGCTCGAGGAAATCGAAGCCCGAGGTGATGCCCCGGTGCTGCAGGTTGGTCTGCGTATTGTGGAAAAGGTACCAGCCCAGGCCCACCACGAAGACCACCGTGAGGATCTGGAACAGCCACGCGCGCACACGTGGATCACTAAGGGAAAACCCTTTCCGTGCGCCGATTTGATTTTGCATGAAGTGCCCCGAAAAGAAGGGATTCGAACGACCCGCGGCGGCAGGATGCCGCCGCGGGGTGCAACCATCAGCGCACCGGTGGCGCGTACTGGATGCCGCCGTTGTTCCACAGGGCGTTCATGCCACGGTCGATCTTCAGGTCGGTGCTCTGGCCCAGGTTCTTCTCGAACACTTCGCCATAGTTGCCGACTTGCTTGACGATCTGCACTACCCAGTCCCTGGGCAGTTTGAGGTCCTTGCCGTACTCGCCATCGGCGCCCAGCAGGCGGGCGACGTCAGGGTTCTTGGTGGACTTGGCCTCGGCCTCGACGTTCTTCGAGGTGATGCCGGCCTCTTCGGCGTTAAGCATGGCGAACAGGGTCCACTTGACGATGCTGAACCATTCCTCGTCACCCTTGCGTACCACCGGGCCGAGCGGCTCCTTGGAGATGGTTTCCGGCAGCACCACGTACTCGGTCGGCGCGGCCAGCTTGGAGCGCTGGGCGAACAGCTGCGACTTGTCCGAGGTCAGCACGTCGCAACGGCCGGATTCCAGCGACTTGGCGCTTTCGTCGGAGGTGTCGAAGGTGATTGGGGTGTACTTCAGGCCATTGGCGCGGAAGTAGTCGGAAACGTTCAGCTCGGTGGTGGTACCGGCCTGGATGCAGATGGTCGCGCCGTCGAGCTCCTTGGCGCTGGAGACACCGAGTTTCTTGTTGGCGAGGAAGCCGACGCCGTCGTAGTAGGTGACGCCGGCGAACACCAGGCCCATGCCGGCATCGCGCGAGCTGGTCCAGGTGGTGTTGCGCGACAGCACGTCGACTTCGCCGGACTGCAGCGCGGTGAAGCGCTCCTTGGCGTTGAGCTGGCTGAACTTGACCTTGGTCGCGTCACCAAAGACCGCGGCGGCCACGGCGCGGCATACATCGGCGTCGATGCCGACGATCTTGCCTTGCGCGTCCGGTACGGAGAAGCCTGGAAGACCATCGCTCACGCCACACTGGACGAAGCCCTTCTTCTTCACCGCGTCGAGGGTGGCGCCGGCCTGGGCGAAGCTGGTGGCGCCCAGCGCGGCGGCGGCGGTCAGGACTGCCAGGGTGGTTTTCAACATCTTCATCAACAACCTCCAAATCGCTCTTGTTGTATGAGCCGGAATTGCACCGCACCCTTATGAGGCGCATCCGACCCTTGTTGGCTTGTTTTTGGGTCAATTGGCGCAATGGGCTGTTCTGTGACAGCCTTCGATCCACACGAGGGGTGTTACCGCGATCGGTCCACCTCTTCGCATGGCAAGGACATAGCAAAGGGCGTACCACAGTCGAAGGCTTAAGCGATTAAGCGGTAGTCAAGTAGTAAAAGTTGTAGAGTTGCGACATCTTTTTCTGGCATTAACCTCCAATGCCTTCTTTTTACGCACTACATAAGTTCGCAAGCACTCTTTTGGAGCAGTCATGACCAACCCGCTGATCCTCGAACCTCAGAAAACCGCCGACGCCTGTGTGATCTGGTTGCACGGCCTGGGGGCCGACCGTTACGACTTCCTACCTGTGGCGGAATTTCTCCAGGAACGCCTGTTGAGCACCCGCTTCATCATGCCCCAGGCCCCCACCCGCCCGGTGACCATCAACGGTGGCTATGAGATGCCCAGCTGGTACGACATCAAGGCCATGACCCCGGCGCGGGCCATCGACGAAACGCAGTTGGAAGAATCGGCCGATCAGGTCATTGCCCTGATCAAGGCGGAACAGGCCAAGGGCATCAACCTGTCGCGCATCTTCCTCGCCGGTTTCTCCCAGGGCGGCGCGGTGGTACTGCACACCGCCTATATAAAGTGGCAGGAAGCCCTGGGCGGGGTGATCGCCCTGTCCACCTACGCACCGACCTTCACCGACGCCCTGCAACTGAGCGCCTGCCAGCAGCGCACCCCGGCGCTGTGCCTGCACGGGGTGCACGACCCGGTGGTGATCCCCTCGATGGGCCGTACCGCCTTCGAGTACCTCGATACCTGGGGCGTCGCCGCCCGCTGGTACGAGTACCCGATGGAGCACGAAGTGGTGGTCGAGGAGCTCAACGACATTCACGAATGGCTGAGCCGTCAGTTGCAGTAGCCCTGTAGCCCGCCATGCATTGCACTACGCCGCGCCCGATTCTTGCATTACACTGCCCGGCGTACATTCCTTAACCAGTTGACGAGACGACCGTGCTCAAGGCACTCAAGAAAATATTCGCCAAGGGAGACGCCGCGCCGCAGGCCGCCGAGCCCGTCGCCGTGACCCCGGCCGCGCCGGCCGCGCAACCGCCTGTCGAAAAGGCGCCAGCACGCCAGCACGCCAAGCCCAGGGCCGCGGCAAAACCACAGGCCGCCCCCCAACCCGGCAACCAGGCGCGCGCCGAACAGCCCGCCCGGGACAAGCCGCGCCGCGAACGCAAGCCCAAGCCCCAGGCCAGCCTGTGGAAGCCCGAGGATTTCGTGGTCGAGCCGCAGGAAGGCAAGACCCGCTTCCACGACTTCAAGCTCTCCAACGAGCTGATGCACGCCATCCACGACCTTGGCTTCCCCTACTGCACACCGATCCAGGCCCAGGTCCTGGGCCACACCCTGCGTGGCCAGGATGCCATTGGCCGGGCCCAGACCGGCACCGGCAAGACTGCCGCGTTTCTGATCTCGATCATCTCGCAGCTGCAGCAGGTGCCACCGCCCAAGGAGCGCTACATGGGCGAGCCGCGGGCGCTGATCATCGCCCCGACCCGCGAGCTGGTGGTGCAGATCGCCAAGGACGCCCAGGCCCTGACCAAGTACAGTGGCCTGAACGTGATGAGCTTCGTCGGCGGCATGGACTTCGACAAGCAACTGAAATCGCTGGAAGCCCGCCACTGCGACATCCTGGTGGCCACCCCCGGCCGCCTGCTGGACTTCAACCAGCGCGGCGAGGTGCATCTGGACATGGTCGAGGTGCTGGTGCTGGATGAGGCCGACCGCATGCTCGACATGGGCTTCATCCCCCAGGTCCGCCAGATCATCCGCCAGACCCCACCGAAGAGCGAACGCCAGACCCTGCTGTTCTCCGCCACCTTCACCGACGACGTGATGAACCTGGCCAAGCAGTGGACCACCAACCCGGCCATCGTCGAGATCGAGCCGGAGAACGTGGCCAGCGAGACCGTCGAGCAGCACGTCTATGCCGTGGCTGGCAGCGACAAGTACAAGCTGCTGTACAACCTGGTCACGCAGAACAAGTGGGAACGGGTGATGGTGTTTGCCAACCGCAAGGACGAGGTGCGGCGCATCGAGGAAAAACTGGTGCGCGACGGCATCAACGCCGCCCAGCTGTCGGGCGACGTGCCGCAGCACAAGCGCATCCGCACCTTGGAGAACTTCCGCGAGGGGCGCATCAGCGTGCTGGTGGCCACCGACGTGGCCGGCCGCGGCATCCATATCGACGGCATCAGCCACGTGATCAACTTCACCCTGCCGGAAGATCCGGATGACTACGTGCACCGTATCGGTCGTACGGGTCGTGCGGGCAGCAGCGGGGTATCGATCAGCTTTGCCGGTGAGGACGATTCGTACCAGCTGCCGGCGATCGAGACGCTGCTGGGGCGCAAGATCAAGTGCGAGATGCCGCCGGACGAGCTGTTGAAGCCGGTGCCACGCAAGCATCACTGATCTTCAAGGCCACTCACCTCCCTGTAGGAGCGGCCTTGTGTCGCGAAAGGGCCGCAAAGCGGCCCCTGCAATATCTGCATCAATGCTCAGATCCGGGGGCCGCGAGGCGGCCCTTTCGCGACACAAGGCCGCTCCCACAAAAGCGATCTGAGCCTGGATTTACCAGCGCCCCGCCGCATCCTGGTCGCTCTGCTTCCCTTCCACCCAGCGCGGCCCCTCCTGGGTGTTCTCCTTCTTCCAGAACGGCGCCCGGGTCTTCAGGTAATCCATGATGAAGTTGCAGGCATCGAACGCTGCCTGCCGGTGCGCGCTGGCCACACCGACGAAGACGATCGGCTCGCCCGGCTCCAGGGCGCCGATGCGGTGCAGCACCTCGACCTTGAGCAACGGCCAGCGCTGCTCGGCCTCGACCACGATCTTGGCCAGGGCCTTCTCGGTCATCCCCGGGTAGTGCTCGAGGAACATCCCGGCCACGTCCAGGCCATCGTTGAAGTCGCGCACGTAGCCGACGAAACCGACCACCGCGCCCACGCCGACATTGGCGGCGTGCATGGCGTTGACCTCGACGCCCGGGTCGAAGGCCGCCTGCTGAACACGTACGGCCACGGTCAACCTCCGGTCACGGGTGGGAAGAACGCGATTTCGTCACCCTCGTCCAATGGCTCATCGAGCCGGCACAGCTCTTCGTTGCGGGCGCACATCAGGTTCTGCTCGGCCAGCACCGCGTAGTGCCCGCCCTTGCCCACCAGGGTCTGGCGCACATCGTCCAGCACCTTGAAGTCGCCTTCCAGGCGCTCGGCGTCGACGCCCAGCAACTCACGGTAGCGGGCGAAATACATGACCTTGACCTTCATCACCCCTCCACCTTGTAGTGGCCGCTCTTGCCGCCGGTCTTCTCCAACAGGCGCACCTGCTCGATGACCATGCCCTTGTCCACCGCCTTGCACATGTCGTAGATCGTCAGCGCGGCGACGCTGGCGGCGGTCAGGGCTTCCATCTCGACGCCGGTCTGCCCGGCCAGCTTGCAGCGGGCGACGATATGCACCACGTTCTCGCCTTCGGCGGCCAGCTCGACCTTGACGCCGGTGAGCATCAGCGGATGGCACAGCGGGATCAGGTCGCTGGTCTTCTTCGCCGCCTGGATGCCGGCGATGCGCGCCACGGCGAACACATCGCCCTTGGGGTGTTGGCCATCGACGATCATGCGCAGGGTGTCCGGCAACATGCGCACCCGTGCCTCGGCAATCGCCTCGCGGGCGGTCACGGCCTTTTCAGTGACGTCGACCATGTTGGCGCGCCCCTGGGAATCAAGATGAGTCAGCACTGCTCTGCTCCTGGGAAGGGAATGCAGAGTGTAAACCCGTAGGTCAGGTTTGCGCAGAGGGTGTATCGACGCACCGGCCTGTTCACCGGCAATACCGACGAACAGGCTGTGCGCTGACGTTTACAGGTGCGACTCGGCGTACTCGGCCAGCACCGAGCGCGGCACGCCCTGCAGGGTGATGTGAACGCCGTGGGGGAAGTCCTTGAAGCGTTCGGTCAGGTAGGTCAGCCCGGAGCTGGTGGCCGACAGGTACGGCGTGTCGATCTGCGCCAGGTTGCCCAGGCAGACCACCTTGGACCCGTTCCCCGCGCGGGTGATGATGGTCTTGATCTGGTGCGGCGTGAGGTTCTGGCACTCGTCGATGAGGATCAGGCTCTGCTGGAAGCTGCGACCGCGGATGTAGTTCAGCGACTTGAACTGCAACGGCACCCGCTCGAGGATGTACTCGACGCTGCCGTGGGTGCTCTCGTCGTCCATGTGCAGCGCTTCGAGGTTGTCGGTGATGGCGCCCAGCCAGGGCTCCATCTTCTCCGCCTCGGTGCCCGGCAGGAAGCCGATCTCCTGATCCAGCCCCTGCACGCTGCGGGTGGCGATGATGCGCCGGTAGCGCTTGCTGACCATGGTCTGCTCGATGGCCGCGGCCAGCGCCAGGATGGTCTTGCCGGAGCCGGCGGCGCCGGTCAGGTTGACCAGGTGGATATCCGGGTCGAGCAGGGCGAACAGCGCAAGGCTCTGGTGGATGTCCCGTGGCTTGAGGCCCCAGGCTTCCTGGTGCAGCAGCGGCTCCTGATGCAGGTCGAGCAGCAACAGTTCGCTGTCGCGGATGCCCTTGATCCAGCCGACAAAGCCCTGCTCATCGATGATGAACTCGTTGATGTGTACCGCCGGCAGGTTGTCGATCAGTTGCACCCGGTGCCAGGTACGGCCGCGTTCCTGGCGGGTGTCGACCTTGCTCACACGGTCCCAGAACGACCCCGTGACCGAGTGGTAGCCCTTGGACAGCAAGGACACGTCGTCGACCAATTGGTCGGTGCTGTAGTCCTCGGCGGCGATCCCGCAGGCACGCGCCTTCAGGCGCATGTTGATGTCCTTGGTCACCAGCACCACGTCGAGGTCCTTACGCTTGGCGCGCAGGTCCAGCAGCTGGTTGATGATGATGTTGTCGGCGAGGTTTTCGGGGAGCAGGCGGTTCGGCTCGTTGCGCGTGCTCATGAGGATGGACAGGAAGCCCTTGGGCCCGCTCTTGCCGCGCTGGATCGGCACGCCTTGCTCGACATCGCTGGGCGAGGCGTCGCCCAAGGTCTGGTCGATCAGGCGGATGGCCTGGCGACATTCGGCGGCGATGGTGTGTTTGCCGGTCTTGAGCTTGTCGAGTTCCTCCAGCACCGTCATCGGTATGGCGACGTGGTGCTCCTCGAAGTTGAGCAGGGCGTTGGGGTCGTGAATCAGGACGTTGGTATCGAGCACATACAGGATTGGCTGGTTGGAGGAAGGGGTGCGTCCTTGGTCATCCATACTCGTTCACCTTATGTGAAAGCCACACGGCGCGAACGGCTGCGCCGCAGAGTGACTGCCGTTCTTCCCGTATCCGCGTCGTTACGGGCGGGAAGCTCACCTGGCAAAAGGGGCGTGGATGACGCCACCTGTGCTGCAGGGTTCGGCTGTCTGGTTCCTTGATACCGCAAAAACCATGACCGAAAAAAGTCTTTTTACGCTCCGGTGAAGTTTATTTTTCGGATTGACGAACAGGGCTTGGCGCGAGGCCAGAGCGGGACTACAGTCAGAGATCAGGTACCGCATCTAGCCCGTTCAGGCGCGCACGAACCGCTGGCGCAGCACATCGCTCAGGGCGTCCACCAGCAGCACCAGCAACAGCATGGCGATGATCACCGTGCTGGCCTGGGCCTCCTGGAACAGGCTAAGGGTCGCGTAGAGCATCTGCCCCAGCCCACCCGCTCCCACGAACCCCAACACGCTGGCCATGCGGATGTTGTTCTCCCAGCGATACAGGCTGTACGCCAGCAGTTGCGGCCACAAGTTGGGCAGCGTGCCGAAACAGAACGCCGCCAGCTGGCTGCCGCCCTGCAGTCGGATCGCCGCCGCCGGCTCCGGCGGCGCATTTTCAAGCGCCTCGGCGAACAGCCGCCCCAGCACCCCGGCGGTGTGCAGCGCCAGCGCCAGGGTGCCGGCATTCGGCCCCAGGCCCGCCGCCAGCACGGTCAGCGCCGCCCAGACCAGCTCCGGAATCGCCCGCAACGCATTGAGCAGCAGGCGCGCCGCGCCCTGCAACGGCCAACCGAAGCGGCCGGCGGCCGGCAGCGCCAGCAATAGACCCAGCAGCATCGCCGAGAGCGTCCCCATCCCGGACATGGCCAGCGTTTCCAGGGCGCCCTGACCCACCGCCCGCAGATGCGTCAGGGAAAGGTCCGGGTGCAGGAAGCGCGCCGCGTATTCGCCCATCTGCGCCGGTCCGCCGCTGCCGACGAGCGCTGCCAGGTCCAGCTCCAGGTAGGCGAACGACGCCAGCACCGCCGCCAGGATCGCGACGATCACCAGCCCATTGATCACCCGCCTCATGCGAGCCTCCCGCGCAGGAAGCGGCTGAGCAGGTCGGCCAGCACCACCAGCAACAGGAAGGTCAGCAGCATGCTCGCCACCTCGGCCCCGGCGAACATGCGCATCGACAAGTCGATCTGCTGGCCCAGGCCACCAGCGCCGACGAAGCCCATCACCACCGAGGCGCGCACCGCGCATTCCCAGCGGTACACGGTATAGGACATCACCTCGCTTGCGGCCTCGGGCAGGGTGCCATAGAGAAACGCCGACAGGCGGCTGCTGCCGGCCTGGAGCAAGGCATGGGCCGGGCGCTGGTCCACCGATTCGAAGATTTCCGCGTAGACCTTGCCGAGCATGCCGCTGTAGGTAATGGCGATGGCCAGCACCCCGGCGGTCGGGCCCAGGCCCACGGCACGGACGAACAGCAGTGCCCAGACAATCTCTGGCACGCTGCGCAGGAAGATCAGTACGCCGCGCACCGGCAGGCGTGCAGTGCGTGACCATGGTCCCAGACGTCCACCATTGGAAGCTGCCCGCAGCGACAGCGCCCGGCTGGCCAGCAGGCTGGCCGGCACCGCCAGCAGCAGCGCCAGGGTCATGCCCGCCGTGGCCACGGCCAGGGTCTGCACCGTGGCGCTGAGCAGCAGATGCAGAAAGCCGGCGTCGTGGGCCGGGGGCCAGAATGCGCTGACGAAGCTGGCCATCTGCTGACGGTTCTCGGCCTGCAACAGCACGCCGGGGTCGAGTTCGCTCAAGCGCAGGCCCGGCCACAGCAGCGCCAGGCACAACAGGGTCAACAGCAAACGAGGGATGGCAGCGGGGTCGCGCTGGTCAGTGCTCAGCATCGCGGGATCTGCACCTGCAGGCTCGCCGTCGCGGCAACAGGCGAGGCCAGTTGCTCGTTGGCGTACAAGGCATCGAGCATCGCTTCGCTGACCGCTTCTGCCGGGCAGTCGAACGCTACCTGCCCGGCACGAATGCCGACAATGCGCGGAAAATGCGCCAAGGCGAGCTCCACCGCGTGCAGGCTGGCGACCAGGGTCACGCCATGGGCCTGGGCATGGCGATTGAGCAGCGCCAGGCTATGGTCGGCCAGCACCGGGTCCATGGCCGAAACCGGTTCATCGGTCAGCAGCACTTCAGGTCGCTGGTACAAGGCACGGGCAATGCCGACCCGCTGCAACTGGCCACCGGACAACTGCCCGCACTGGGCGAACAGTTTGTCGGCCATGCCCAGCTCGGCCAGCGCCGCACGGGCACCGGGTACATCGCCGGGGTGGATCAGGTTGAGCAGCCCGCGCAACGTGCCCCACTGCCCCAGGCGCCCCGCCAACACGGCGGTGACCACCCGCTGGCGCAGCGGCAGGGGCGGCGCCTGGTGTACCAGGCCAACCCGTGCGCGCAAGCGCTGGCGGGCCCGGGCAGACAATGCCCAGGGCTGCTCGCCCAACAACTCCAGCCGCCCGCCACTGGGCGGCACGGCGGTGCCCATCAGGTGCAGCAGGCTGGATTTGCCGGCCCCGGACGGACCGATGATCGCCACCCGCTCGCCCTGGCCGATCAGCAGGTCCACCGCGCTCAAGGCCTGGACCTGACCATGGCGCACACTGGCGCCCTGAACACGGATACTCACTTGAGCAGACCGGCCTCACGCGCGGCTTGCTCGGTGCCCGCGTAGTTCTCGGGCTTGGTCTCGATGAAGCGGCTGGCGGCCTGCAGGTCGAGGATCGCCTTGTCCGCAGGCTTGGCCGGGTCCAGGGCGAGGAAGGCCTGCTTGATCTTTTCTTTCAGTGCCGGGTCCATGTTGCCGCGCACGGTCCAGTTGTAGTCGAAGTACTCCGGCGTGGTGGCGAACACCTTTACCTTGCTGGTGTCGACCTTGCCGACTGCGACCAGCTTGTCCCAGACGCTGGCGTTGAGCACGCCGGCATCGGCCTTGCCGGCCTGGACCCAGGCGGCGGTGGCATCGTGGGCGCCGGAATAGGCAACGCGGCTGAAGTACTCCTCGGGCTTGATGTTGTCGTTCTTGAGCATGAAGTAACGCGGCATCAGGCTGCCCGAGGTGGACGAAATCGAACCGAAGGCGAAGGTCTTGCCCTTGAGGTCCTTGAGGCTTTTCACGTCCGGGTTGGCGGTGATGAACTTGCTGGTGAACTTGGCATCCTGCTCACGCTGCACCAGCGGCGTGGCCTTGGGGTCCTTCAGGTGCACCTGGACGAAGGTGAAGCCCCCCAGCCAGGCCAGGTCCAGGCGATCGCTGGCCAGCGACTCGACCACAGCCGGGTAGTCGGCCACCGGCACGAACTGCACCTTCATGCCCAGCTGCTGCTCAAGGTACTCGCCCAGTGGCTTGAACTTGCGCAGCAGTTCGGTTGGCGCCTCGTCGGGGATGGCGCTGACGCGCAGCACATCGGCGGCCTGGGCGAACACCGCGCAGCAGGACAGCGCGAGGCCGGCAAACAGTGCCAGGGGACGTTTGAGCATGGGGATTCTCCGGTTCGATCGCGGGGTATGAGTCGGTGTTGCATCGCGGGAAGTATAAGAGCCGCAGGCACAAAGGCCAGCTTTGCTACAATCGCGCATCACGAAAAGTCGAGGTGCACATGAGCGAGCCGATTCGTCTGACACAGTACAGCCACGGCGCTGGCTGTGGCTGCAAGATTTCTCCCAAGGTCCTGGATGTGATCCTCGCCGAGAGCGGCACGCAGGCCCTCGACCCGAAACTCTGGGTCGGCAACGCCTCGCGCGACGACGCCGCCGTCTACGCCCTGGATGACGAGCGCGGCGTGGTCTCGACCACCGACTTCTTCATGCCCATCGTCGACGACCCGTACGACTTCGGCCGCATCGCCGCCACCAACGCCATCAGCGACATCTACGCCATGGGCGGCGACCCGCTGATGGCCATCGCCATCCTCGGCTGGCCGGTCAACGTGCTGCCGCCGGAGGTCGCCCGCGAGGTGATCCGCGGCGGCCGCGCCGTGTGCGCCGAAGCCGGCATCCCGCTGGCCGGCGGCCATTCCATCGACGCCCCCGAGCCGATTTTCGGCCTGGCCGTGACCGGCGTGGTGAGCAAGCGCCACCTCAAGCGCAACGACACCGCCAGCGTCGGCTGCCGCCTGTACCTGACCAAGCCACTGGGCATCGGCATTCTCACCACCGCCGAGAAGAAGGCCAAGCTGCGCGAACAGGACCAGGGCCTGGCCCGTGACTGGATGTGCACCCTCAACACCCCGGGCAGCCGCTTCGGCAAGCTCGACGGCGTACAGGCGATGACCGACGTCACCGGTTTCGGCCTGCTCGGCCACCTGGTCGAAGTCGCCGAGGGCAGCGGCCTCACCGCCCGCCTGCAGTACGCCGCGGTGCCGCGCCTGCCCAGCGTCGAGCATTACCTGGCCGAGGGCTGCATCCCCGGCGGCACCCTGCGCAACTTCGACAGCTACGGCCACAAGATCGGCGCGCTGAGCGACGAGCAGAAGCACCTGCTGTGCGACCCGCAGACCAGCGGCGGCCTGCTGGTGGCGGTCACCCCGCAAGGCGAGGCGGAATTCCTCGCCGTGGCGCGGGAGCTCGGGCTCGAACTGGCGCCGATCGGCGAGCTGGTCGAGCGACAGAGCCACGCAGTCGAGGTGATCTGATGCGCCCCGACTGCACCGAGCTGAAACAGCTGTTCCTCGACGACGTGCCGATGATGGACATGCGCGCACCGATCGAATTCACCAAAGGCGCCTTCCCCGGCGCGGTCAACCTGCCGCTGATGAACGACCAGGAGCGGCAGAAGGTCGGCACCTGCTACAAGCAGCAGGGCCAGGCCGCCGCCATCACCCTGGGCCACCAGTTGGTCAACGGCGCGCTCAAGCAACAGCGCCTGGAGGCCTGGGCCGCGTTCACCCAGGCCCATCCCGACGGCTACCTCTACTGCTTCCGTGGCGGCCTGCGCTCGCAGATCGTCCAGGGCTGGCTCAAGGACGCCGGCATCCAGTATCCGAAGGTGGTGGGCGGCTACAAGGCCATGCGCACCCTGCTGATGGACACCACGCTGCAGGCGGTGCAGCAGTGCGAGTTCGTCCTGGTGGGCGGACTGACCGGCACCGGCAAGACCGATGTGCTGCACCAGCTGGACAACGTGCTCGACCTCGAAGGCCACGCCAATCACCGCGGTTCCAGCTTCGGCAAGCGCGCCACGGCGCAGCCGGCGCAGATCGATTTCGAGAACGCGCTGGCCATCGACATCCTCAAGAAACGCGAGCGAGGCATCGGCCAGTTCGTGCTCGAGGACGAAGGCCGCGTGGTCGGCAGCTGCGCGGTGCCGCTGGAAATGTACCAGGGCATGCAGCGCTATCCGCTGGTGTGGCTGGAAGACAGCTTCGCGCATCGCGTGGAACGTATCCTGCGCGACTACGTGATCAACCTGTGCGCCGAGTACATCGCCGTGCACGGTGAAGAAACCGGCGGCCCGCTGTTCGCCGAGCGCATGCGCCAGAGCATGATCAACATCTACAAGCGCCTGGGCGGCGAACGCTTCCAGCGGCTGTCGACGTTGCTCGACCAGGCGCTGGAGGAGCAGCTGCGCAGCGGCGACGTGAGCCTGCACCGAGGGTGGATCGAAGGGCTGCTCAAGGAGTACTACGACCCGATGTACGCCTACCAGCGAGCGGCCAAGGCACAGCGGATCGAGTTCGCCGGAGACGGCGTGGAGGTGCGCGAGTACCTGAAGGCCCGGGCACTGCGTGAGCAACGCGGCGCCTGATTCGCGGATGCCGCATCACTGCCCAGGACTGAGCACCCGCTCCAGCTCCGCCGCGCGGTCCTTGCTCATGTCCATCTCACACATGGCGCCTTCGATGCGGTAGATGCTGCCGTTGCTCAACTTGCCGTGGAAGGCGCAGTTGCCGTCGCGGTACTTCATCCAGGTGCGCTGGACGTCGCGCAGGTCCTTCTGCTGCTGGCTGTCGAGCTTGGCCATCAGCTGCTTGTAGACCCGGTTCAGCCGGTCATCCTGCAGCTGGGTCTCGGCCTGGATGCAAGCGCCCATGGCCAGGGTGCTGGAGGCCTTGTCCATGCACTGGGTGTAGGTGGGCGAATAGTCCTCGGCCTGGGCGCCGGCGGCGATCAGCAGGGCGGCGGCGCCGACCAGGCAATGCTTGAACATGGGCTTTCCTTTTCGCAGATGAATGCGGCACAGCCTAGCACCCTGCCGCACCTTCGTTCACGCACAGCGCCTGGATCCGCGCCCGCAACCAGCGGTGCCCGGCATCGCCGTCACGTCGCGAGTGCCAGGCCTGGGCAAAGGCGAACGGTGAGATCGCCAGGGGCGGCGCGAACCGGCGCAGCGCCGGGTCCAGCCGGGCACCGGCAAGGCTGCGCCGGGCCACGGTGAGCACCAGGTCGGTCCCGGCAATGACACTTTGGGCCACCCCCCAATGCGGCAAGGTCAGGGCGATGCGTCGGCGTGCGCCCAAACTGGCCAGGGCCTGGTCGATCTCGTTGTCGATGCCGGGGCGCACCGCCACCAGCACATGGGGCCGCGCCAGCCAGGGTTCGAGCGCCAGGCCGCCTCGGGGCGGCAGGCTGGCCCGGTCGGCCAGGCAAACGAAGGATTCCTCGAACAGCACCTGCTGGGCCATTTCCGTCGGCAGTTCCGGGAACACGCCCAGCGCCAGGTCTGCCTCGCCGTCGATCAACTGGCCGAGCATCGCCTCGCGGCTGCCTTGGGACACCACCAGGTCGATGCCCGGCGCTTCGCGCCGCATCAGGCGCATCAACGCAGGCAGCACCACGCGGGCGCCGTAGTCGGACATGGCTAGGCGAAACGTGCGCCGAGCCCGCGCCGGCTCGAAGCCCGGCGTGCCGAGCAGTCCGTCGAGTTGCTGCAACGCCTCCTGTAACGGCGCTTGCAAAGCCTCGGCACGGGCTGTCAGTTGCAGGCGGCCATCGCGTCGCACCAGCAACGGATCGGCGAAAAGCTCGCGCAACTGCGCCAGGGCATGGCTGACCGCCGGCTGGCTGCGATGCAGGCGCAGGGCCGCGCGCGAGACATGTTGCTCGCTGAGCAAGGCGTGCAATGTCAGCAGCAGGTTCAGGTCGATGCGGCGCAGATCATCCATGGTACGAATACAGCCTGTGCGAAGTTCGAATTTCCATCATTGAAATGCATGATCGAGACTGAGGCCAGTGTTCTTATCTGGAGTAGACACCATGCCCGCCAGCCTCTTCGCCGCCCACCCCTTGTTCATCGCCCTGCTCGCCGGGGCCGCCGTGCCGTTCCAGGCCGGCAGCAACGCCGCGCTCGGGCGCCTGCTCGGCCATCCGCTGTGGGCCGCCGGGGTGTCGTTGCTGGTCAGCCTGCTGATGCTGGTGCCGGCCCTGCTGCTGATGCGCGCGCCACTGCCACAGGTGCAGCAACTGGCCCATGCGCCCTGGTGGGCCTGGTTCGGCGGGGTCGCCGGGGTGCTGTACATCACCGCCGCGCTGGTGCTGACGCCGCGCCTGGGGGCAGCCGGGTTCATCGTCTGCGTGGTGGCCGGGCAGGTGCTGTCGTCGCTGCTGATCGACCAGTTTGGCCTGATGGGCTTGCCGGAGCGGCCAGTGAACCTGTTGCGACTGGCGGGGGTGGGGATGATCGTGATCGGGATGATCGTGGTGCAGTGGGGCACGGCGCGTTGAGCGCACCCTCACAAGGTGTGCGGCTGCTCCGGCGGCACGATCACCTTGTGCGGCTCGAAGCGCAGCGAGGGCATCTGCGTACCGGCATACAGCGCCACGCTCAGGGCAGCGACCAGCGCCACATCCAGCCAGCTCCAACCCGGCACCTGCGCCGCCGAGCGCGCCTTCCAGCACCACCACAGCTGCCCCAGGCAGAACACCAGGATCGCCAGCAGCCATAGGTAGAAGCCCGCGCCAAAACCGCTCACATCCTGGAAGGCGTAGCTCTGGTTGTCCGGCAAGCGGGTGATGGCGAAGCTGCTGGCCGCCAGGTACAACGCCACCAGGCCGCATACCAGCGCCAGGCGGCGGAACCGGCGGTGGGCGAGGACTGCCAGCGCCAGCAGCGGGTTGGCGAACCACTGGTACAGGCCGAAGGCGATGCCCCAGGGGCCGTAGAGCAGCATCTGCAACGCCGGCATATGCCGGCCCGCCCCCATCAGGGCGCCATCGAAAGCCAGGCTCAGCAGGTACAGCAGCAAACTGAAGGTCAGATAGAAGGCTTGCAAACACAGACTCCGTCGATCATCGGCAAAACCCGACCATAGCGTACCTGTGCCTCAGGCGACAGGCAGTTCGAGCAGCAGCCCGTACAAGCCCGAATCGGAGAGCTCACCGGCGACACACCAGCGGGCGCGCAAGGTGCCCTCAAGGACGAAGCCCTGGCGTTCCAGTGTACGCGCCGAGCCCTGGTTGCGCGGATCGATTTCCGCCTCCAGGCGACGCAGGTGCAGGGTGTGGGCGAGGTAGTCGATGAAGCAGGTCAGCGCCTCGTCCATGTAGCCCCGGCCCTGGGCGGATTTGGCCAGGCAGTAGCCGATCTCGCCACGGCGTGACCCCTCCTCGAGGTTGAACAGCTGGACCATGCCGATCAGCTCGCCGTTGTCGCGGCGGTACATGCCCAGCTTGAGCAACTGTCCGGCGGCGTAGGCTTCGCGGTCGGCGGCCAGGGCGCTTTCGGCCTCGGCCAGGGTCTGCCAGGGGGCGTGGTACCAGTAACGCATCACTTCCGGGTCGGCCATGATGGTCAGCCACTGCTGCGCATCGCCATGGCGCATGGGGCGCAGCTGCAGGCGTGGGCTGTCGAGGCACAGGTCGCTGGGGAAACTGCGGGGGTCGGGCACGCCGGGACTCCTGTCCGGTGGTGAGGAGATGACAGTCTAACGACAGTGGCTCGGTCTGGCATCCCTGGGGCCGCTTTGCGGCCCCTTTCAGCGCTACCGGTTCAACCCCAGCTCCATGTCATCGATCAGCCCCTTGGCCAGCCCGCTGAGAATTCGCGCCGCACTGGCGGCCATGAGGTCACCCTCCATCTCGGCCTCGGTGGTGAAATGCGCCACACAGCCGAGCAGCACCGACAGGTCGCTGAACGCGTGGTCAAACGGGATGCCGGGCTGGATGCAGAAGATCTCGAGGCAGGTGGTCTTGCCCTGGGTCGGGCCGGGCTTGAAGTCGTCGCTCATACCGGCGCCCCCTTGGCCCGGGCGTGGCGGACCAGCGAGATGACCAGTTGGCCGAGGATCTCGACGCTGTCCATCATCACGTCGAGGCGCGCATCGCGCTGGCAGACGGTGTAGGCATGGACGGTGTCGCTGAGGGTGTGCATCAGCTTGTTGGCGTGGGCCATGGCTTCCTCGGGGTCGAGGTCGCTGATGATGGTGACGAAGGGGATTGGGTAGGGTGGGTCAGGTACTAGTTTTTTCATAGTTGTTACTCTGGAAAGGGTTTCTAGAGCAACCACCAGCATCCTTCTCACAGACAAGGGTGGCAGCCGTACGCGAGGTGAGAAGACCGTGTCCAGACACCACGGCCAGACCGAAGTCTGCGCGCGCACGGCTGCCATAACAGGCAACCTGAATCTGGACATGGACGGGCTTCTCACACCCGGTCGCCAAATGTGACGACCCAGTGACGGTACCCCTGGTGTATTTCCCGGCCAATTCAGAGCCTTCCGGCAGGCGCGTAGGATAGGTCCGAAGCGCTGGCTGGCTGAAGGATTTGGTTTCAAATTCGGAAATGTCTTACGGGGTTTGGGGCGAGGTTTTGATCGCGTCATGGCCACCAGGTGCTTGGCGATGGCCTTGCAGCGCCTGCAAGATCGAGCGCCGCCCGCGCGGCGCATCGCGACGCAAGGCCGCTCCCACATCTGTTTCGGGCCAGTCAGTCCTGAGCCATTACCTGGTCCGCCTTGTTGGTCCGACGCAACTTCAGCATGGGCACCACTGCCGCCCCGCACGACTTGAGGCGTGCACCAAGGCGGGCGCCGCCTCATTCACAGGAAAAATTGGCCCGAAATAGATGTGGGAGCGGCCTTGTATCGCGAAAGGGCTGCAAAGCAGCCCCGGCGATCTACTTCAGAACCCCATGCTGAAGCTCACCACCACACCATGGTCGCGGTTCTCGCTCGACAGCTGCCCGGAATACCCGACCCCCAGCTTGCCGCTCGCGCCCACCGACAAATCCACCCCGGCCTCGACCACCGCCGCGTCCTTGGCGATCGGCACGCCCTCGGTGCTGAACCCGGCGCCGCCACCGACGAAGCGCAGATCGGCATCAGGCTTGTCGTCACCGAAGGCATGCCGCCAGCCCACCGACAGCCGCGGCGTAACGGTGCTGCCATTATCGAGCAGGATGCGCTTGCCGGCCCGCACGCCCAGGGTGGAGAAGGTCACGTCCTGATCGACCTTGCCCTCCAGCCGCCCTGCTCCGCCCTTCTCGTGGGCGGTGTCGCTGTCGTAGTTGACGTAGGCCAGGCCGGCGAACGGCTCCAGAGCGATACCGCCGGCATCGATGGCATAGCCCACCTCGCCGAACACCTGGGCGCTGCGCGCCTTGTACTTGGCCTTGAGGCGGTCGTCGTAGCTGCCCACGGTGACATCACGCTTGGTGTCGATGTCGTGCCAGCTGTAGGCCACGCCCATACGGGCGGCGAAGGCGTCCAGCTGGTAGCCGAGGTAAGTGGTCAGGTGATAGCTGTCCACCGTGGCGTCGGAGCGGCGACGGTGCGCATCGATGCTCGAGCGGGTGTAGCCGGCGGCGGCGCCGACTTTCCACTGGTCATCCAGGGCACGGTCGACACCAAGCATGAAGCCCGACAGGTCACGGTCGACGCTGGCATGGCTGCTGCTGCCGTCGTAGGTGCCCCAGCCGCCGATGGCGCGGATCCAGCCCACGGCCTGGCCCTGGCAGCCTTCGCTGGTCAGTTGCTGGTTGGCGGTCGGCGCCAAGGTGCGACGCGGATCGTCCTGGTTGCTGCAGTCAGCCTGGCGCAGGCGGTCGTTGACCGCGTCGCGGATGTAGCGCGAATCCTCGATCAGCACGGTCGCGGTGCTGGCGTGGATCTCGCCGGACAGGCTGTCGAATGCCGCCTGGGCAGCCTGGCGGTCAAGCGGCAGCACGTTGTTGACCAGCTCGGCCGGCGCCCCGGCACTGCTGAGGGCGGTGGCCACACCACGCTGGTTGCCGGTGGCGGCGACATCGGCGAAGGAGGTGCCGTTGCGGCTGACCGACAGGGTCACCTGGTTGGCGCCATAGTTCAGCGAGCTGTTGAGGAACGCCGAGTTTGCCAGGTTGGTGGTGGCGAAGGTGCCGGTGACACCGCCCGCCGCGCTGACCACGGTGTACTGGCCGTTGCCACTGGCGAGGTTGGCCACCATCAGGCTGCCGCCGAGGTTGGCCGTGCCGCCCACGTTCAAGTAGTTCACCGGCGAGGTGGCAAGGTCGATTACCAGGGTGCCGGTGGCGCCATTGGTGAAGTTGCCCGATACGTTCAGGTTGCCGGCCGGCCCCGGCAGCACGGTGCCGTTGTTGGTCAGCCCGGCGACGGTGCCGTTGCCGGTCAGCGCGGCGCCGTTGGCTACCGTGACCTGGGCGCCGAGGGTGCTGCCCGGGTGGGCGGCATCGCCCACCTGGAGCACACCCTGGTTGACGTTGAAGGCGCCGCTGAACGGCTGGTTACCGGTCAGCAGCAGGGTGCCACCGCCCTGCTTGGTGGTGGTGCCGGTTCCGCTTAGGGTGCCGTTGAAGGTGCCATTGCTACCTTGGGCAAACACCAGGTTGGCATTGTTGAGGATGTTGCCCTGCAGGCTGGTGGTGTTGCCGACCAGGGTACCTCCGCTGACGGTAGTGCCGCCGCTGTAGGTGTTGGCGCCTGCGAGGATCAAGGTGCCGGCGTCGAGTTTCTCAATACCGCCGGTGCCGACCAGCGGCGCGCTGATGGTGGCCGTGGCGCCGGCGTTGACACGCACCGACGCCAGGCTGCCGTCGGTATCGTTGACTGGGGTCAGGCTGCCACCGGCCCCCGGGACCACCTGGTAACCACTGCTGAGGAACTGCAGCCCGTCGAACGACTGGTTGCCGACCACGGTGACGGTGCCCGGCGTACCGCCGAAGACCGCGTAGCCGCCGCTCCAGCCTTCGCTGGTGGTGCCACCGGCGTTGGTCCAGCCAGTGTTCGAGCCCCAGGTGCCGCTGCCGCCGCCGATGCTGCCATCGGGATTGGTCTTGCCGCCATTCCAGAATTGCAGCTCCTCGCCGTAGTTCTGCACCACCAGGTTGATCTGGTTGGCGATGGCGGTCTGCAGGCTGAGGTCGCCCAGGACCACGCTGCCCGGAATGGCGCCGAACACCAGGCCGTTGTCGGTGAGCGTGCCGCCGTAGCTGAACAGTTGGTAGACACCAGTGCCGAAACCGCCGGCATCGGTGATGTTCAGCGTGCCGTCGAGCACCAGGTTGCCGTTGACCCTGACCACGGTGGTGGAGGCGGCCGGAGCGCCGAGGCTGAAGTCCAGGGCGCTGCCCGACGCCAGGTCGAGGCTGCCGACGGTGAGTGGCGTGGCGCTCTGGCCAGCAGCCAGGGTGGCGCCGTTGGCGATCTGTACAGCACCGCCATAGGTGCCGCTGCCACCCAGGCGGGCGCCGGTGGCGACCTGCACGCTGGTGCTGTCGAGACGGCCGTTGACCAACAAGGTGCCGGCGTTGACGCTGGTGGCGCCGGTGAAAGTATTGACCCCGGTCAGCAGCAGCTCGCCAGTGCCGTTCTTGGCCAGGGTGCCGTTGCCGCTGAGGTTGCCGGTGTAACTGCCGTTGGCGTTCTGCGCGAAGGTCAGGGCTCCGTTGTTGAGGATCGCGCCTTGCAGGCTGGTGGTATTGCCCACCACGCCGCCGGCATTGATCTGGGTGCCGCCGCTGTAGGTGTTGGCCCCGTTCAGGGTCAGCAGGCCGGCACCGTTCTTGATCAGCCCGCCGGTACCACTGACCACACCGTTGAGGGTCAGGTCATTGCTGCCGGCGATGGCCAGGGCACCGTTGAGCACGGTGGTATTGGCCAGGGTGACGGCGGTGTTGCTGTCCAGCGTGGTGCCGCCAGCGGCCGTCAGGGTGCCACTGCCCAGCGCGCTGTTGTTGCCCAGCACCAAGGTGCCGCCGTTGAGGGCGGTGCCGCCGCTGTAGCCGTTGGCGGCGTTGAGCACCAGGGTGCCGCCGTCTTGCTTGGCGACGCTGCCGGTGCCGTTGAGGGCGACGTTGAGGGTGGCGGTGACGCCGTTGTCGACACGCAGGTTGGTGGTGCCGTTGCCCAGCAACTCACCGGCGGTACCGGCGTTGAGCACATAGCCATCGGTGACGAACTGCAGGCCGGTGATGCTGTGGCTGCCGTTCACGGTGACGGTGCCGGGGGCGCCCTGGAACACCGCGAAGGTGTCGTTCCAGGTGCTGTTCAACACGCCGTTGACGTCGGTCCAGTTGGTGTTGATGGCGTCCCAGGTGCCGCTGCCACCGTCGATCTGGCCGTTGGCGACGCTCTGGCTGCCGTCCCAGAACAGTACGTTGCTGGCACCGCCGACCACCAGGTTGACCTGGTTGGCCACGGCGGTCTGCACGGTCAGGTCGGTGATCGGTACCGGCGTGGTGCCGAAGCTCATGCCGTTGTTGGTGAGGCTGCCGCCGTAGGCAAACAACCGGTAGACCCCGGCGCCGAAGCCGCCGATGTCGGTGACGTTGAGGGTACCGCCCAGGGTCAGATTGTTGGCGACGTTGACCAGCGGGCTGCCGCCGCCCGAGGGCGTGCCCAGTGAAGCGTTGAAGTTGGCGCCGCTGTCGAGCACCAGGTTGCCGGCGTTCAGCGTGCCGCCACTGGTGGCCGCGAGATTGCCGCCGTTGGCCACCGTCACCGCCCCGCCGAGGCTGCCGGCACCGCTGAGGCTGGCGCCGCTGGCCACGTTGACCGCGCCGCTGGCCAGGGAGCCGTCCACTTTCAGACCGCCCGCCTGGACGTTGGTGGTGCCGGTATGGCTGTTGGCGCTGTTCAGCGCCAGGGTGGCGCTGCCGAGCTTGTTCAAGGGACCGGTCCCCCTGATATTGCCGCCGAACACGCCGCCTTCGACCGTCAAGCTGTTGCCGGCGGCGATCTGGATCGCGCCGGTGCCGCCGATGTCGCCAAGGCTGGTGTTGCCGTCGAGGTTGAGGCTGGCGCCGGTGCTGACGTTCAACTGGCTCTGGGTACCCAGGGCAGTGGTGCCGAGGGTGCTCAGGCTGCCGGAGAGGATGTTGAGGATGCCGCTGAAGGTGTTGTTGCCCGACAGGGTCAGGTCGGCCAGGCCGCTCTTGTTCAGCTCGCCCGCGCCGCTGAGCACGCCGGCCAGGTGCAGGTCGTTGGTGCCAAGCACGTTGAGCACACCGCTGACATTGACCGGGTTGGCCAGGGTGACGGCGCTGGCGCTGTCGAGGTTGGCGTTACCGGTGACCTCCAGGCCACCAGTGCCCAGCGCCGCGTTGTTGCCGACCACCAGCGTGCCGGCCTGCAACTCGGTGCCGCCGCTGTAGGTGTTGGCCCCCATCAGCGCGAAGCGCGCCAGGCCGGCCTTGAGCAGGCGGCCGGTGCCGCCGACGGTACCCCCCAGGGTCAGGTCGTTGCTGCCCAGCACGGTGAGGTCGCCCATGGTGGTGACGTTGTTGGCCAGGGTGACCGCCTGGCTGCTGTCCAGGCTGGTGCCAGGTGCGGTGGTCAGGGTGCCGGTGCCGAGCGCGGTGTTGGAGCCCAGCACCAGGGTGCCGCCATTGAGCGCGGTATTGCCGGCATAGGTGTTGTTGCCGGCCAGCGCCAGCCGCGCGCTGCCGGCCTTGACCAGGCCACCGGCGCCGCCGATGTTGCCGTTGAGGGCCAGGTCATTGCTACCGGCGATGTTCAGCGGGCCGGCCAGGGTGATGGCATTGCCCAGCGCTACCGAGGCGTTGCTGTCGAGGGTGGTGCCCGCCGTGGTGTCGAGCGCGCCGCCGCCCAGGGCCGTGTTGCTGCCGACAATCAAGGTACCGCCGCTGAGCAGGGTGCCGCCGCTGTAGCTGTTGCTGCCATTGAGCACCAGGGTGCCGCTGTCGAGCTTGTTGAGCTTGCCGACGCCGGTCAGGCCGACATCGAGGGTTGCCGTGGCACCTGGATCGACCCGCACGCTGGTGTCGCCACTCGTGCCATTGATCAGGTCGAGCGCACCGCCGGTGCCGGCCAGCAAGCGGTAGCCATCGGTGACGAATTGCAGGCCATTGACGGTCTGGCTGCCATCGACGGTGACGTCGCCCGCCGTGCCCTGGAACACCGCAAAGGTGCTGCCCCAGGTGGTGTTGAGCACGCCGTTGAGGTCGGTCCAGTTGGTGTTGCCGGCGTTCCACACGCCAGTGCCGCCATCGACTTGGCCGTTGGCCACGCTCTGGCTGCCGTCCCAGAACTGGATGTTCAGGCCCGCGGCGCTGACCAGCAGGTTGACCTGGTTGGCCAGTGCGGTCTGCAGGGTCACGTCGCCCAGGCCCACGCCCAGCGGCAGAGTGCCGAAGTCCAGGCCGTTGTCGGTCAAGGCGCCGGTGTAGTCGAAGATGCGGTACACACCGTTGCCGAAGCCGCCGATGCTGCTGACATTGAGCGTGCCGTCGAGGGTCAGGTTGCCGCCGACGTTGAACAGCGCGGTACCGCCGGTAGACGGTGACGCCAAGCCGACATCGACGATCGAGCCGCTGTTGAGCACCAGGCTGCCGAGGCTCAGGGTGGCACCGCTCTGCCCGGCCAGGTGACCGCCGTTGTTGATCACCACCGTGGCGTTGGCGGTGCCGCTACCCGCCAGGGTGGCGCCACTGGCGACGGTCAGCAGGTTGCTGCCCAATGTGCCGTCGACTTTCAAGGTGCCGGCGTTGACCAGGGTGTTGTCAGCCAGGTTGCTGGTGCCGGTAAGGGTCAGAGTGCCACTGCCGACCTTGGTCAGGCCGCCCAGGCCGTTGAGGCCGCCGGCAAAGGTGCTGCTGAGGTTGTTGCCGCCCAGGCTCAGGACACTGCCGATGCCGACATCGACCTGGCCGCTGCCGGTCAGGCTGCCGAGGCTGGCGTTGCCGTTGAGGTTGAGCTGGCCGCTGGCACCGACGTTGAGGGTGTCGACGTTGGCCAGCACACCGCTGCCGAGGGTGGTGAGGGAGCCGGCCTGGATGTCGACATTGCCGGTGAAGGTCTTGACGCCGACCAGGGTCAGGTCGTCGACGCCGGTCTTGACCAGGTTGCCGCTGCCGCCCAGGTCACCACTGAGGATCAGCGCGTTGACAGCATCGACGGTCAGGTTGGCACCATTGCTCAGGGCGATGGTGTTGCCCAGGGCCATGGGCGCGCTGTTGGCCAGGGTGGCGTCGGCGGTGACCGACAGGGTGCCGGTACCCAGCGCCCCACTGTTGCCTACGGTCAGGCGCCCGGCGTTGAGCTGAGTGCCGCCCTGGAAGCCGTTGTTGCCATTGAGGGTCAGGTTGCCGCTGCCGTTCTTGGTCAGGCCGGCGGTGCCGTTGATCACGCCGTTGAGGGTCAGGTCGTTGCCGCCATCGACGGTCAGGCCGGCGTTGAGGGTGACGTTGTTGGCCAGGGCGGTACTGGCGCCGCTGCTCAGGGTCGAGGCCCCGGCGACGGTCAGGGCGCCCTGCCCCAACGCGTTGTCGTTGCCGACCACCAACCGGCCAGCATTCAGGGTGGTGCCGCCCAGGTAGTTGTTGGCGCCGTTGAGGGTAAGGGTCGCGGCGCCCGACTTGTTCAGGCCGCCGACGCCATCCACCACGCCGTTGAGGGTCAGGTCGGCGCTGGCCGGCAGGTTGAGGGTACCGCCCAGATGCACATTGTTGGCCAGGGTGACGCCCGCACCGCCGGCATCGAGGCTGGTGTTGGCGCCGGTGCTGAGGTCACCGCTGCCCAACGCGGTGTTGCTGCCGACCACCAGAGTGCCGGCGTTGAGGGTGGTGCCGCCGCTGTAGGTGTTGTTGCCGTTCAGGGCCAGGGTAGCGGCGCCGTTCTTGACCAGGCCGTTGCTGCCGGAGATCACGCCGTTGAGGGTCAGCGCCTGGCTGCCGCCAAGGGTCAGGTTGCCACCGGCGAGGTTGATGGCGTTCACCAGCGCCAGCGCCTGGCTGGCATCGAGGCTGGCGGCGCCGTTGACGGTCAGTGCTCCGCTGCCCAGGGCGCCGGCATTGCCCAGCAGCAGGCTGCCGGCCTGGAGCGAGGTGCCGCCGGCGTAAGTGTTGCTGCCATTGAGCACCAGTTGCCCGGCACCCAGTTTGTTCAACGCCCCGGCACCGCTGATGACGCCATCGAGGGTCAGGGTCTGGGTGTTGTTGATGCCGAGGGTGGTGCCGGCACCAAGGCCAATGGCGTTGACCACCTGCAGTACACCGATGGTGGCCAGGGTGCTGTTGCCGGTCACCGCCAGGTTGCCCGTGCCCAGGGCGGCGTTGTTGCCCAGGGTCAGGGTGCCGCCGCCAAGGGTGGTGGTGCCCTGGTAGGTGTTGGCGGCGCCGAGGGTCAGGTTGCCGCTGCCGGTCTTGGTCAGGCCGCCGGTGCCGCTGATCACGCCATTGAGGGCCAGGTTGTTGTTGCCGGTCAGGTTCAGGGTGCTGTTGAGCGTCACCTGATTGGCCAGGGTCAGGGCGCCGGTGGTGGCCAGGTTGCTGGCGCCACCGACAGTCAGGGTGCCAGTGCCCAGCGCCTGGTTGTTGCCCAGGGTAAGCGTGCCGGCATTGAGGGTCACGCCGCCGATCAGGGTGTTGGCGCCACTGAGGGTAAGGTTGCTGGCACCGTTCTTGATCAGGCTACCGGCACCGGTGACCAGCCCGCCCAGCCCCAGGTCGTTGCTGCCGGTGATGGTGAGGTCGCCGCCCAGGTTGACGGTGTTGCCGATGTTGATCGCCGCAGCGCTGTCCAGCGTGGTGCCGGCCGCCGCGTTGAGCTGGCCAAGGCCGAGGGCGCTGGCGCTACCGAGCACCAGGGTACCGGCATTGAGGTTGGTGTTGCCCAGGTTGCCATTGGTGCCGGTCAGGGTCAGGGTGCCGCTGCCGGTCTTGGTCAGGCCGCCGACGCCGTTGACGTTGCCGCCCAGGGTCAGGTTCTGCGCCCCGGCGATGGTCAGGTTGCCGGCCAGGTTGAGCTGGTTGGCCAGGGTGACGTTGGCATTGCTGCTCAGGGTGGTGCCACCGACTGCGTTCAGCGCACCGGTGCCCAGCGCGGTGTTGCTGCCTACCACGAGGGTACCGCCGTTCAGGCTGGTGCTGCCCTGCTGGCTGTTGCTGCCGTTGAGGGTGAGCGTGCCGGAACCTGTCTTGACCAGGCCCCCGGTGCCACTGAGCGCTCCGTTGAAGCTGAGGTCGTTTGTTCCCGGCAGGGTGAGGTTGGCATTCAGGGCGACGGTATTGCCCAGTGCCAGGTTACCGGAGGTGTCCAGGCTGGCGGCGCCGGTGACGGTCAGGCCGCCAGTACCCAACGCCTGGGCGTTGCCGAGGGTCAGGGTACCGGCACCCAGGCTGGTGCCGCCACTGTAGGTGTTGGCGTTACCCAGGGTCAGGTTGGCGCCGCCGGCCTTGACCAGGCTGCCAAGGCCGGAGACCACGCCGGACAGCCCCAGGTCGGCGGAGCCCGCGACGGTCAGGGCACCGCTGAGATTGAAGGCGTTGCCAAGGGTCACGGCGGTGTTGCTGTCCAGGGTGGTGCTGTTGGCGGTACTGACAGAACCGCTACCCAAAGCGGTGTTGTTGCCGACCACGATCGTGCCACCGTTGAGCAGGGTGCCGCCGGTGTAGCTGTTGGCGCCATTGAGCACCAAGGTGCCGCTGTCGAGCTTGGCCAGTTGGCCGCTGCCCGAGAGGCCAACGTTGAGGGTCGCGGTGACGCCAGGGTCGACACGCACGGCGAAGGCGCCGTTGCTGCCGTTGACCAGATCCAGCCCACCGGCGCCGATCAGTCGGTAGCCGTTGGTGACGAACTGCAGGCCAGTGGCGGCCTGGGTGCCGACCACGGTGACATCCCCTGCAGTGCCCTGGAACACCGCGAAGTCGCTGGCCCAGCTGCCGTTGAGCACACCGTTGACATCGGTCCAGTTGGTGTTGCTGCCATTCCAGGTGCCGGTGCCGCCGTCGATCACGCCATTGGGCACGCTTTGGCCGCCATCCCAGAACTGCACGGTGCCGGAGGCGCCGCCGACCAGCAGGTTGACCTGGCTACCGATCGAGGTCTGCACCTGCAGGTCGCCAGGCAGCATGGCGCCTGGCACGTTGCCGACCAGCAGGCCGTTGTCGACCAGCGCGCCGGTGTAGTCGAACAGCCGGTAGATACCGGTGCCGAAACCGCCGACGTCGGTGACGTTGAGGGTGCCGTCCAGCGTCAGGTTGCCGTTGACGTTGACCAGCGCGGTACCGCCAGTGGCTGGCGAGCCCAGGCCGAAGTCGAGGATCGAGCCACTGTGCAGGGTCAGCGCGCCGGTACTGAGGGTCGCACCGCTGTTGGCCAGCAGGTGCGCGCCGTTGGCGATGTCGACCGCCCCCAGCAAGCTGCCGGTGCCGCCGAGGCTGGCACCACTGTTGACCTGCACGCCGGGGCTGGCCAGCGAGCCGGTGACATTGAGCAGGCCGGCATTGACCGTGGTGTTGCCACCTAGCACGTTGACCCCGGACAGCTCGAAGCTGCCAGTGCCGGTCTTGACCAACCCACCGCTGCCGGCCAATGCACCGCTGAACACGCTGTTGAGGTTGTTGCCGCCCAGGGTCAGGTTGCCGCCGCCAGCGATGTTCACCGTACCGGCACCGCTCAGGCCACCGATGGTGGCGCTGGCGCCGAGGTTGAGGCTGGTGCCGGCACCGACACTGACCGCCGAGGTATTGCCCAGGGCCGTGGTACCGACCGTGGTGATGCTGCCGCCGAGCAGGTCGATGGCACCGCTGAAGGTGTTGTTGCCGGTCAGCGTCAGGTCGGACACACCGTTCTTGACCAAGCCGCCGGTGCCTGCGAGCACGCCGCCAAGGGTCAGGTTGTTGCTGCCGCCGAGGGTCAGGTTGGCGCCGAGGTTGACATCGTTGCCCAGGGTCATCGCCACGCTGTTGACCAGGGTCGCGGCCCCCCCGACGTTCAGCGCGCCGGTCCCCAGCGCCGCGGCATTGGCCAGGGTCAGGGTGCCGGCGTTGAGGTTGAGCCCCCCACTGAAGGTGTTGGCGCCCGACAAGGTCAGGTTGGTGCTGCCGTTCTTGGTCAGCGCGCCAGTGCCGCTGATCACGCCAGCGAGGGTGGTGGTATTGCTGCCCGGCAAGGTCAGGGTGGCGCCGGTGCCGAGGTTGATGGCGTTGCCCAGGTTGAGCGCGGCGCTGCCGTCGAGGCTGGCATTGCCGCCCACGCTCAGGGCGCCGCTGCCGATGGCGTTGTTGTTGCCCAGAGTCAGCAGCCCGGCATTGAGGGTGGTGCCGCCGCTGTAGCTGTTGTTGCCGTTGAGGGTCAGCCCGGCGCTGCCATTCTTGACCAGCGCGCCACTGCCGCTGATCAGGCCACCGAGGGTGGTGGCATTGCTGCCCAGCACGGTCAGGGTGTTGCTGCCCAGGCTGATGCCGTTGGTCACCGCCACGGCGGTGCTGGCGTCGAGGTTGGCGTTGCCGCCCAGGGTCAGGGCGCCGATCCCCAGCGCGGTGTTGCTGCCCAGGGTGAGCGTGCCGGCATTGAGCTGGGTGCCGTTGGTGTAGAGGTTGTTGCCACTCAGGGTCAGGTTGGCGTTGCCGTTCTTGACCAGCGAACCGATGCCGCTGACCACGCCGCTCAGGCCCAGGTCGGCGCTGCCGTCGATGGTCAGGGGGCCGGCGATGGTGACGTCGTTGGCCAGGCTGACCGCGGTGCTGGCATCCAGGTGGGTGCCGGCCAGGGTGTTGAGGGTGCCGGTGCCCAGCGCGGTATTGCTGCCGACCACCAGGGTACCGGCGTTCAGACGGGTGATGCCGCTGTTGCTGTTGTTGCCGGTCAGGGTCAGGCGGGTGGCGCCGTTCTTGGTGATGCCGCCGGCGCCAGCGATGGTGCCGCTCAGGGTCAGGTCGTTGCTGCCGGGCAGGATGAAGTTGCCGGCCAGGTTCAGCGCGTTGCCGATATTCAGGCCGGCGACGCTGGTGTCCAGGGTGGTGTTGTTGGCGGCATTCAGCGCGCCAGTGCCCAGGGCGGTGTTGCTGCCGAGTACCAGGGTGCCGGCGTTGAGCGCGGTGGCGCCGCTGTGGGTATTGTTGCCGCTCAGGGTCAGGGTGGCGCTGCCGCTCTTGACCAGGCCGCCGGTGCCATTGAGGTTGCCGGCCAGGGTGAGGTTGCTGGTGGTGGGCAGCGACAGGTCGGCTGCGAGGTTGATGGCGTTGTTCAGGGTCATGGCCGTGGCGTTGGCCAGGGTGGCCGCGCCGCCGACGTTCAGCGCGCCGGTTCCCAGCGCGGCGGCGCTGGCCAGGGTCAAGGTCCCGGCATTGAGGTTGAGACCACCGCTGAAGGTGTTGGCGCCTGACAGGGTCAGGTTGGTGCTGCCGTTCTTGGTCAGTGCGCCAGTGCCACTGATCACGCCGCCGAGGGTGGTGGCATTGCTGCCTGCCAGGGTCAGGGTATTGCCGGCGAGGTTGATGGCGTTGCCCAGGTTGAGGGTGCCGCTGCTGTCGAGGCTGGCGTTGCCACCCAGGGTCAAGCCGCCGGTGCCCAGGGCGTTGTTGTTGCCCAGGGTCAGCAACCCACCGTTGAGGGTGGTGCCGCCGCTGTAGGTGTTGTTGCCGTTGAGGGTCAGGGCGGCGCTGCCGCTCTTGACCAGCGCGCCGGTACCGCTGATCTGCCCGGTCAGGGTGGTGGCGTTGCTGCCCAGCACGGTCAGGGTGTTGGCGCCGAGGCTGATGGTGTTGGTGGCCGCGACAGCGCTGCTGGTGTCGAGGTTGGCGTTGCCACCCAGGGTCAGGCTACCGATGCCCAATGCCGTGTTGCTGCCCAGGACCAGCGTACCGGCGTTGAGCTGGGTGCCGTTGGTGAAGACGTTGTTGCCGCTCAGGGTCAGGCTGGCGTTGCCGTTCTTGACCAGCGAGCCGATGCCGCTGAGCACGCCGCTCAAGCCCAGGTTGGCAGTGCCGTCGATGGTCAGGGGGCCGGCGATGATGGCGTCGTTGGCCAGGCTCACGGCCGTGCTGGCGTCCAGGTGGGCGCCGGCGGCGGTGTTGAGGGTGCCAGTGCCCAGCGCGGTGTTGTTGCCGACCACCAGGGTGCCGGCGTTGAGGAAGGTGGAGCCGCTGTTGGTGTTGGCACCGGTCAGGGTCAAGGTGGTGTTGCCGCCCTTGGTGATGCCGCCGGCGCCGGCAATGACGCCGCTCAGGGTCAGGTCGTTGCTGCCGGGCAGGTTCAGGTTGCCGGCCAGGTTGAGGGCGTTACCGATGTTCAGCCCGGCGACACTGGTATCCAGGGTGGTGTTGGCCGCGGCATTGAGCGCGCCGGTGCCCAGCGCGGTGTTGCTGCCGAGCACCAGGGTGCCGGCGTTCAGCGCCGTGGCGCCGTTCTGGGTGTTGTTGCCACTCAGGGTCAGGCTGGCGCTGCCGTTCTTGATCAGGCCGCCGCTGCCGCCGAGGTTGCCGGCCAGCGTGAGGTTGTTGGCGCCGGCGAGGGTCAGGTCGGCGCCGAGATTGACGCCATTGTTCAGGGTCATCGCTGCCGTATTGGCCAGGGTCGAGGCCCCACCGACGGTCAAGCCGCCCGTGCCCAGGGCCGCCGCGGTGGCCAGGGTCAGGGTACCGGCATTGAGGGTCAGCCCGCCGCTGAAGGTGTTGGCGCCACCCAGGGTCAGGTTGCTGCCGCCATTCTTGACCAGCGCCCCGGTGCCGCTGATCACGCCACCCAGGGTGGTGGCACTCGTGCCCGGCAGAGTGAGTGTGTTGCCACCCAGGTTGATGGCGTTGCCCAGGTTGACCGCCACGCCCGCATCGAGGCTGGCATTGCCGCCCAGGGACAGCGCGCCGGTGCCCAGGGCATTGTTGTTGCCCACGGTCAGCACGCCGCCATTGAGGGTGGTGCCGCCGCTGAAGGTGTTGCTGCCGTTGAGGGTCAGGCCGGCGCTGCCGTTCTTGACCAGCGCGCCGGTACCGCTGATGACACCACCCAGGGTCGTGGCACTGCTGCCCAGCAGGTTGAGGGTGTTGGCGCCGAGGTTGACCGCGTTGCCCAGGTTGACCGCGGTACCGGCGTCGAGGCTGACGTTGCCGCCCAGGGTCAGCGCACCGCTGCCCAGCGCATTGCTGTGCCCGACGGTGAGCTTGCCGGTGTTGAGCGTCAGACCGCCGCTGAAGGTGTTGTTGCCATTGAGGGTCAGGTCGCCGGCGCCATTCTTGACCAGCGCGCCAGTCCCGCTGATGACACCGCCCAGGGTGGTGGCGCTGGTGCCCAGCAGGTCAAGGGTGTTGGCCCCCAGGTTGATCGCATTGCCCAGGCTGACCGCGCTGCTGGCGTCCAGGCTGGCATTGCCGCCCAGGGTCAGGCCGCTGGTGCCCAGCGCCGCGCTGTTGCCGACGGTGAGCTTGCCACCGCCCAGGGTGGTGGTGCCGCTGTAGGTGTTGACGCCGTTGAGAGTGAGGTCGGCGGTGCCATTCTTGGTCAGGCTGCCGCTGCCGCCAATCACGCCGTTGAGCGTCAAGGCGTTATTGCCCGGCAAGATCAGGGTACTGCTGCCCAGATTGATGGCATTGCCGAGGGCCATGGTCGCCGTGGTGTCCAGGGTGCCGTTGCCGCTCAGTGCCAACGCGCCGCTGCCCAGGGCGCTGGCGTTGCCGAGGGTGAGGGTACCGCTGCCCAGGGTCGTGCCGCCGCTGTAGGTGTTGACGCCGTTCAGCGTCAAGCCACCGCTGCCGCTCTTGACCAGTGAACCAGTGCCGCTGAGCACGCCACCCAGGGTCAGGGCGTTGCTACCAGGCAAGGTCAGCGCCGCGTTCAGCGCCACGGCGGTGTTCAACACCAGCGGCACGCTGCCCTGCAGGCTGCTGGCGCCGCTGACGGTGAGGCCGCCACTGCCCAGCGCCGCGGCACTGGCCAGGTTGAGACCGCCGGCGGCGAGGGTGGTGCCGCCACTGTAGGTGTTGGTGGCGCCAAGGGTGAGCAGCCCGGCGCCGGTTTTGGTCAGCCCGCCGACACCCGAAACCACGCCATTGAGGGCCATGTCGGTGGCGCCGCCGACGCTCAGGCCGGCATTGAGGGTGAAGTTGTTGGCCAGGCTCAGACCACCGACAGTCCCCGCCAGCCCACCCCCATTGACGGTAATGGCACCGCTACCGAAGGCGCTGGCGTTGTCGAAGTTGAGCTGGCCACCGTTGAGGGTGGTCTGGGTGGTGCCGTTGAGCACCTGGCCGATCAGGCTCCAGGTGCCGGCGTCGACAATCAGGCGGCTGAAGTTGATGTAGTTGGTGGCGTTGATCGTACCGCTGCCACTGGTCCCACTGCCGCCGCCAATGGCGTTTTGCAATGCCAAGGTATTAGTGCCGCCTGCGCCGCCGTCGATCTTGCCAGCTGCCGCGTAGGCAAGGTTCGGGTTGCTGGTGACCAGCAAGGCCACGCCGACGCCAAGCCCTGCCCCAACGCTGGAGCCGGTGATGGCGTTGAAGCGGTTGGTGCTGTTGGCCCCCATCGACAGGCTGCCGGTCAGGGTCCCGGCGTTGGTGAAGGTGTTGCCCGCCGCGGAAGCCTCGAACGCGGCACGGCCAAGGATGGTGCCGGTGTTGGTGAAGTTCACCGTGCTGCCGCCGGTCACGGCGATGACCGGCGTGTCCTCGCTCACCAGCGTGAGGCTGGCCAGCGCCGAGGAGCCGATACTGCCGGCGTTGCTGATGGTGGTGGTGCCGCCGGCGCCGTTGCGCGCGTCCAGCGCCATGCCGGTGAGGTTCAGCAGGTTGGCGCCGAGCAAGGCGCCGGTGCCCTTGATCACGCCCGTGGCGTTGTTGTTGATGTTGAGGATGCTGCCGGTGCCGGTGTTGCCGATCAGCACGGCGGAGGACTGGATGCTCAGCAGCCCGAGCAACGTCGGGTCGATGGTGCCGGAGTTGTTCAGGGTGTTGTTGTTCCCGGCCAGTGACAACGAAGTGCCGCCCACGCCCAGCAAGGTACCCAGGCTCGCGCCTGGGTTGACGTTGACGGTAAGGCCACTGCCGCCATTGGTATAGCTCGGCGCCAGCGGGTTGGCAGCGCCGTTGCAGGTGATCGTGGAACCGGCCGCGCTACAGACGGCCAGCGCCTGTTCGCTGGACAGACCAAATGCCATCGCACCGACAGCCAGGCTGACAGCCAGCGACAGTTGCGAGAAACGGGCGGGTGAACGGGGGGCGGCACGTCTGTCCACGTAGAGCTCCTTCGTGGATCAGGCACTTCAGTCCTTGAATGCGTGCACAGCAGGGCAGAAAAGAGCAGTGGAACACGCGACGGCCGAAACGCCTGATCTATGGCTACGAATATCCTTTGAAGGAATGTGTAGCCGCTCAGGCGCGGGCGGTACGGCGCAGGGGACGGTCAAATGGTGTTAATACTTTGTCGAGGCGGCACGTGTTTCGCGGGTTTCAGCCACCCGAGCATTGGATCCAACCGACGAGCGGTAATGGCGGAGACCAAAATGTGCGGCGGTGTGTGAAAGCAAGCCTACCCGCGATAAGGCCATACGGCCATCACGGGGCAATTCCCATCGGCGTACCGTCGCTCGGAAGGCAGGTCGACTTTCAGGCGACCTCCGCTCCCTCTTCCGGCCAATGCGGCTCATTGGCGCCCGGTGGTGTCAGCGGTGGCAGACCATAGGCCGCCCGTGCGTCGTCACAGCTGGGGTTGTGCACACCGTTTTCCCACGAGGCCTCGAACTCGCGGCAGGGGCTGGAGCGGTTCTCATAAATGGAGCACGCCACTTGCGTGCCGATCTCGCCGCCCAGGCTGACGCAGCGGCAAGGCTTGGCGTCGGTGCCGATCATGGCGACCCGGGTCGGATTGATCTGCACCACCAGATCGTCGGGCACCACGCCACCGGCGGACTGGCATTCACCCCAGAAGAAAGACACACGAAAGTAGCCGCAGCAGGCGCCGCAGGTCAGGCAAGGGTTCTGATCGGACATGATGGCCAGGGAAGGAGGTTGTTGTTATCGGGGCGAGCGCCCGCGGCGCTATTTGTAATCCAGGCGCGAACGGCTGAGAAGAGGGGGACGCAAAAAAAGATCGCCGCTGATCGGCGCAAACGCATCGCGGGGCAAGCCCGCTCCCACTGAATGGCGTGGGAGCGGGCTTGCCCCGCGATCAGGGTGAACGGCTTACTTGCGGGTCACACCATCGGCCCGGAACATCTGGCGAATGCCGCGAATGGCCTGGCGAATCCGGTCCTGGTTCTCGATCAGGGCAAAGCGCACATGATCGTCGCCGTAGTCACCGAAGCCGATCCCCGGCGACACGCAGACCTTGGCCTCGGCCAGCAGTTTCTTGGCGAACTCCAGCGACCCCAGGTGCGCGTAGGCCTCGGGGATCTTGGCCCAGACATACATCGAGGCCTTGGGGTTCTCGACCATCCAGCCCATCTCGTGCAGGCCCTTGACCAGCAGGTTGCGGCGCTGACGGTACTGCTCGGCGATATCGCGCACGCACTGCTGGTCGCCTTCCAGGGCGGCGATGGCGGCCACCTGCAGCGGGGTGAAGGTGCCGTAGTCGTGGTAGCTCTTGATCCGCGCCAGGGCGCTGACCAGCTCGGGGTTGCCGACCATGAAGCCGATTCGCCAGCCCGCCATGTTGTAGCTCTTGGACAGGGTGAAGAACTCCACGGCGATGTCCTTGGCGCCCGGCACCTGCATGATCGACGGCGCCTTCCATCCGTCGTAGACGATGTCGGCGTAGGCCAGGTCGTGCACCACCAACACATCGTACTGCTTGGCCAGGGCCACCACGCGCTCGAAGAAGTCCAGCTCGACGCACTGGGCGGTGGGGTTGGACGGAAAGCCCAGGATCATCATCTTCGGCTTGGGGATCGACTCGCGGATCGCCCGCTCCAGCTCGTTGAAAAAATCCACCCCCGGCACCAGCGGCACGGAGCGCACCTGGGCGCCGGCGATCACCGCGCCGTAGATGTGGATCGGGTAGCTGGGGTTGGGCACCAGTACCGTATCGCCATGGTCGAGGGTGCCGAGCATCAGGTGCGCCAGGCCCTCTTTCGAGCCGATGGTGACGATGGCCTCGCTTTCCGGGTCAATGGCGACGTCGTAGCGTTCTTTGTACCAGTTGGAAATGGCCCGGCGCAGGCGCGGGATGCCACGGGAGGTGGAGTAGCCGTGGGTGTCCTCGCGCTGGGCGACCTGCACCAGCTTCTCGACGATGTGCGGCGGCGTGGCGCCATCGGGGTTGCCCATGCTCAGGTCGATGATGTCCTCGCCACGTCGGCGGGCGGCCATCTTGAGCTCGGCGGTGATGTTGAAGACGTACGGGGGGAGACGATCGATGCGCGCGAAGCGGCGCGGCGAACCTGGGTTGGCCATGTGTTCCTCTGCAGACGTAAGCGCCCGGAACCGTCCGAGCGACGCTGGCCGCTGCGGCGGCCTGAAGCAGAAGATAGTGCCGAAACACAGTTAATGCAAAAGATAATTTCCTGTTTTGTTGGATTTTTTCAGACTATTTTTTTGAAAATTTGAGGTTTATGTTTTCAGCACTGGCCCTTCGCGGGCAAACACAGGAAAAAAGCATAAAAAAACCCCGGCACATGGCCGGGGTTCTTGGTGTAACAGGCTGCTGTATCAGCGCGCGTAGGTCATCAGCACATCAGCCGCGGTCTGGCTGTCCACGCCCATCATCACGCTCAGGGCGGTAACGGTGAGGATGGAGAAGCCAAACACCTTGCGAGCCCACTTGCTGTCGTCCTCGGCCTTGTAGCCGCCCCAGGCCATGTACAGCCAGTACAGGCCCATGGCCGCCGCCACGGCGAGGTAACCCAGGCCGGCGTAGCCGCCGAGGGTCAGCATCAGGGTGGCGAGCACGAAGGCCAGCACATAGAGCACGATCTGCTTCTTCGCCGCGAGGATACCGCGTGCCACCGGCAGGACCGGAATGTTGGCGGCGCTGTAGTCCTTGAAGCGGAAGATGGCGATGGCGAAGCTGTGCGGCATCTGCCACAGGCTGAACATCACCAGCAGGGTCACCGCGGCCAGGTCGAAGCTGTTGCTCACGGCGCAGTAGCCGATCACCGGAGGCATGGCACCGGACAGGCTGCCGACCAGGGTACCGTGCACCGATTTGCGCTTCAGCCACAGGCTGTAGAAACCGACGTAGACCACGAAACCGACCAGGGCGCAGAACGCCGCCAGCGGATTGGCTTGCACATACAGCAGGCTGAAACCCGCCACCCCGAGCAGGGTGGCGTAGATCAGCGCCAGGGGCAGCGACATGCCGCCCTGAACCATGACGCGGTTCTTGGTACGTTCCATCTTGTGGTCGATGTCACGGTCGATGCAGTTGTTGAACACGCATCCGGACGCGACCACCAGGGAAGTACCGATCACCACCGCCAGGAACAGGGCGAAATCCACATGCCCCTTAGCGGCAAGGAAGAAACCGCCTGCCACGGAAAGCACGTTACCGAAAATGATCCCCGGTTTGGTGATTTGGATAAAGTGCTTCACGGACATGCAGTCTTACCTCACTTGGCCAACATTTCGAAGTGGATGCTGAACATGATCCACAGCGACAGGCCGACCAGCAGAGCGATCACCAGGGTAGTGAACAGGAACGTCGACACGTTGGAACGCTGCTCTTTCGAGCGGTCCATGTGCAGGAAGTACACCAGGTGCACAACCACCTGGATGACGGCCATGGCCACCACGATCAGGACGGTCAGGTTCTTCGGCAGGCTCGGGAACATCACCAGGCCGAACGGAATCGCGGTCAGAATGATCGAGAGGACGAAGCCGATCATGTACGACTTCACGCTACCGTGGTTACCCTCGTGATGAGTGTCGTGTGCGCTAGCCATTACAGAACTCCCAGCAGGTAGACGACGGTGAACACGCAGATCCAGACCACATCCAGGAAGTGCCAGAACAGGCTCAGGCAGCTCATGCGAGTCTTGGCGGTCGGCGTGATGCCGTGCTTGTTGATCTGATACATCATGATCGCCATCCAGATCAGGCCAGCGGTCACGTGCAGACCGTGGGTGCCCACCAGGGCGAAGAAGCCCGACAGGAAGCCGCTGCGCTGCGGGCCGAAGCCTTCGGCGATCAGGTGATGGAATTCATAGATTTCCATCGCGATGAAGCCTGCACCGAACAGGAAGGTCACGGCCAACCAGCCCAGTACGCCGGCCTTCTTGCCGTCGAACATCTTCAGCATGGCGAAGCCGAAGGTGATCGAGGACAGCAGCAGGAACGCGGTTTCAACCAGCACGAAGTCGAGCTGGAAGATGTCGTGGCCCGACGGGCCGCCGGCAAAACTGCCGGACAGCACCGCGTAGGTGGCGAAGAGCGACGCAAACAGGATGCAGTCGGTCATCAGGTACAGCCAGAAACCGAGGACGGTCATCTGGCCCGAGTCGTGGTGGTGGTCATCGTGCGCATGGTCATGACCATGCGCGCCACCGTGGATTACTTGACTGGACATTGATTACACCCGTTCAAACGATTCGACACGTGCGCCGCCGGCAGGCAGTGCACCAGCGTTGGCCAGCGCTTTCATGCGCTCGCCTTCGATGCGCGCCACTTCTTCGGCCGGCACCATGTAGCCCTGGTCGTCACGCGCGGCGTGGCGAACGAAGACGGCGATGGTCGCAACCAGGCTCGCACCCACCAGCCACCAGATGTGCCAGATGAAGGCGAAGCCGAACACGGTCAGGAACAGACCCATGAACAGACCGGTGGAAGTGTTGCTCGGCATGTGGATCGCTTCGTACTTGGCCGGAGCTTTGTACGCGGCACCGGCTTGCTTGGCTTCGTGCCAGGCGTCCAGACCGACATGCTCAGGCATGTGAGCGAAGTTGTAGAACGGAGGTGGCGACGAAGTCGACCATTCCAGGGTACGGCCGCCCCATGGGTCGCCAGTGACGTCCATGTTGTCCTTGCGGTCGCGAACCGAGACGTAGATCTGGATCAGCTGGCAGGCGATACCGAACAGGATCAGCACGGCGCCGACCACGGCCACGTACAGGTAGGGTTCCCACAGCGGGTTGTCGGAGTGGTTCAGACGACGGGTCATGCCCATGAAGCCCAGGGCGTACAGCGGCATGAACGCAACGTAGAAGCCGGAGATCCAGAACCAGAAGGCAGCCTTGCCCCACTTCTCGTTCAGGGTGAAACCGAAGGCTTTCGGGAACCAGAAGGCGAAGCCGGCGATGTAGCCGAATACCGCGCCACCGATGATCACGTTGTGGAAGTGGGCGATCACGAACAGGCTGTTGTGCAGAACGAAGTCGGCACCTGGAACAGCCAGCAGGACGCCGGTCATGCCACCGATGGAGAAGGTGACCATGAAGCCCAGGGTCCACATGATCGGCGCGGTGAAGCGCAGACGGCCCTGGTAGATGGTGAACAGCCAGTTGAACAGCTTCACACCGGTCGGAATGGAGATCAGCATCGTCGCCAGGCCGAAGAAGGTGTTGACGCTGGCGCCGGCACCCATGGTGAAGAAGTGGTGCAGCCAGACCGCGAAGCCCAGGATGGCGATCGCGCCCGAGGCGTAGATCATCGAGTGGTGACCGAACAGGCGCTTGCCTGCGAAGGTCGAGGTGACTTCCGAGAACACGCCGAAGGCCGGCAGGATCAGGATGTAGACCTCAGGGTGACCCCACGCCCAGAACAGGTTGACGTACATCATCGGGTTCCCACCAAGCTCGTTGGTGAAGATGTGGAAGTCCAGATAACGGTCAACGGTCAGCAGGGCGAGTGCGGCGGTCAGGATCGGGAAGGAAGCGACGATCAGCACGTTGGCCCAGGTGCAGGTCCAGGTGAAGATCGGCATGTCCATCAGCTTCATGCCAGGGGCGCGCATCTTCATCACGGTGACGAGGAAGTTCACGCCTGTCAGTGTCGTACCCAAGCCTGAGAGCTGTAGCGCCCAGATGTAGTAATCGACACCCACCCCAGGGCTGTACTGGATACCCGCGAGCGGCGGATAGGCAACCCAGCCGGTCTTGGCGAATTCACCAACGCCCAGCGAGATGTTGACCAGCAGCACGCCTGCCAGCAGCAGGTAGAAGCTCAGGGAGTTCAGGAACGGGAAGGCAACGTCACGTGCACCGATCTGCAGCGGAACCGCGAGGTTCATCAGGCCGGTGAAGAACGGCATCGCCATGAAGATGATCATGATCACACCGTGGGCGGTGAAGATCTGGTCATAGTGTTCAGGCGGCAGGTAGCCTTCCGAGCCACCGGTGGCGGCGGCCAGCTGGGTACGCATCATGATGGCGTCGGCGAAGCCGCGCAGCAGCATGACCATAGCGACGATGATGTACATCACGCCGATTTTCTTGTGGTCGACCGTGGTCAGCCACTCGGTCCACAAGTAGGTCCACTTGCGGAAATAGGTGATGGCACCAACGACAGCGATACCACCGAGCGCGATCATGGCAAGCGTCACCATGACTATCGGCTCGTGATACGGTATCGCCTCCAGAGTTAATTTACCGAACATCTCTTACTCCTCTGCACCGGCAGCTGGTTGCATACTCGATTCCACACCCTTGGTGGTGGCCAGATCTTTGCTGCCTGCTTCTTCGTGGTTCGGACGACCGCGGTTCATGCCTTCGTACTTGTCGACGATGCGCTGGAACTGGTCAGCCGGAGCCTCGCTGTACAGCGCGACTGGGTTGTTTTCGCTAGCTTTGGCCAAGGCGTCATATTCGGCCTGGTCCAGTTTCTTCGGCGATGCCTTCACTTCAGCGACCCATGCATCGAAGTCAGCTTGCGAAGTGGCGACAGCCTTGAATTTCATACCGGTGAAGCCGGCGCCGCTGTAGTTGGCGGAGATGCCGTCAAACACACCGTTCTCGTTGGCGATCAGGTGCAGTTTGGTGGTCATGCCGGCCATGGCGTAGATCTGGCCGCCCAGACCCGGGATGAAGAAGGAGTTCATCACGGCGTCGGAGGTGACACGGAAGTTAACCGGGGTGTTGGCCGGGAAGACGATCTTGTTGACCGTGGCGATGCCCTGCTCCGGGTAGATGAACAGCCACTTCCAGTCCAGCGCGACCACGTCGATCTGCACCGGCTTCACATCGGAATCCAGTGGACGGTACGGGTCCAGCTTGTGGGTGGAGTGGTAGGTGAAGTAACCCAGGGCGATGATGATCAGGATCGGGATGATCCACACCGCGGCCTCGATCTTGGTCGAGTGCGACCAGTCGGGGGTGTAGGTGGCGGCCTTGTTGGAAGCACGGTACTTCCAGGCGAACGCCAGGGTCATGATGATCACGGGCACGACCACCAGCAGCATCAGGCCGGTGGCGATCAGGATCAGGTTCTTCTGCTCAATGCCGACCTGGCCCTTGGGGTCGAGCAGGGTCCAGTTGCACCCACTGAGTAAAAGCATGCCTAAAAAGGGCAATATGCCAAACAGTCTGGGGTAACGCTTTTTACTCATCTCACGACCTCTAGATCAGCTTGCTTCAATGCAATTTGTGTTTTGGTAGCCAACACTTCGTCCTGCCAAGTGCGGCAATTGGCGCCCGTACTCGCCCCTGCCAGGGATCCGACTGCAGGATCTTGGCGTCAAGCGGGTGTGCGGTGCTTATGGTTTCGTAGGCAACAGGCCTGTACTTCAGACCAAGTCCATTTGGTGCGGAAAACGCGGAGGGGGGTCCGCCCGGTATCGCCGTTGGGCGAAACTTGACGAAGTCAGCAAATGGAAAGCGCTGCGGCTTCCATCAATCCTGCGACTTGCAAGCAGTGCCGAACGGAAATTGGGGGCGATTGTAGATAGGTCGCCCCACGATGACTATGACTTATTGAGCAACAGTCTTTTACAGAATACGCAACAATACTGATCAAAAAATCAACTTCGCGACAGTTTGTCGCACCCCTTCCAGTAGCCCTGAAACCCTTGCCGCGCAAGGGCTGATGGCTGACCTGGATCAATCGTGCGGCGCACTTTGCGGCTTATCTTGCCGTGCAATAGACCCAGGTCAATTCGGGACTTTGGTCTAACCGCGACGTCGGTTTCGGTAGATTCCCAGGGGCACCAGCAGCGCCGTCAGGACGAAGGCCACCAGCGCCCATTGCGCCAGCGACAAGCCGAGGATCGGCGGATACGGGGTGGAGCAGAAACCGTCGACCTGGAAGGCCAGTGGCCAGAGCTTGGCCAGCGGCAGGTCGTCGACGATGGGCTGCAGGGTGTCGATGCCACAGCTCACCATCGGGTTGGCGAGTATATACACATGGTTGCCCGCCGCAACGATCCCGCCGATGGCGCTGAGCACCACCAGCGCCTCGAAGAAGGTCAGGCTACGGCGCCCGGGCATGGCCGCGGCGATGAAGGCGAAGATCGCGATGAACAGCAGGGCATAACGCTGCAGGATGCACAGCGGGCACGGCGCCTCGCCCAGCACTACCTGCATGTACAGGGCGCCGCCGATCAGCGCCAGGCAGATCACGCCGAGGAGCACCAGAAAGCGCCGTTCCCGGTTCAGGCGCGATGAGAGTTCGTTCATTGCCGATTCCTTCGATGGAGAGTGGCAGCGTGGGCTGCCCGAGGGGCGCCCAGTCTACACGCTGGAGATGACCTTTGAATGCATCGAGCAGGGGCGTGCGTGGCTATCCACTGATGACCTAGGACCGAGCGGGTCGGTTTCGGTTCACTGGCCAACATGAAAAATGTGCCAGCTTGAGCACCGGACAGGGGCAGGCCCCTCGACACCCAGGAGTGAAGGATACCGTGATTAAAGGAGGATTAAAGATGAACGCCGGTGTGGAGGCGTTCATCTTTTTCTATATAGAGAAGGGACAGGCCCAATCGCTGCGGTTCGGCGCTCGGCCACATCGATAGCGCCGAATGTCGTCGTCCGTTTCGTTCTCGATTACCCACGGCCGGGAGCATCCGGGTGCTGTCGGCCCGACAGAACGCCGAACCGCAGCGATTGGGATGAATCGCGGGGCAAGCCCCGCGATGGGCTCAGCGTTTCACTCCAACGCCGCCGCCGGTCCGAAGAACTCGTAGCGCGCTTGCCCTTCCGGCACGCCCAGGCCCTTGAGCTGGCGCTTGATCGCGGCCATGAAGCCCTTTGGCCCGAGGAAGTAGGCGTCGATGTCACGCTCACGCGGCAGCCACTCGCCCAGCAGCGCCTGGTCCAGCAGGCCCACGGCGTCGGCGGCCTGGCTGCCATCTTCCTCGGCGTAGCAATAGAAGCGCTTGAGCTGCGGGTGGCGCGCCGCCAGCCCGTCGATCCAGTCGCGGAAGGCGTGCACCGCGCCATTTCGCGCGCAGTGGATGAAGTGCACCGGTCGCTCGGTCTTGAGCGCCGCCTCGAGCATCGCCAGGGTCGGGGTGATGCCAACCCCGCCACTGATCAGCACCAGCGGCTTGTCGCTGGCGGCGAGGGTGAAGTCACCGGATGGCGGGAACAGTTGCAGGGTATCACCGACCATCAAGCTGTCATGCAAGTAGTTGGAGACCTTGCCACCCGCTTCGCGCTTGACGCTGATGCGGTACTGCTCGCCGTCGCACAGAGCCGATAGCGAGTAGTTGCGGCGCTGCTCCTGGCCATCGATGAACACCTGCAAGCCGATGTACTGGCCCGGCTCGGCCTTGAGCACCGGCTTGCCATCGAGCGGTGCGAAGTAGAACGAGACGATCTCGCGGCTTTCCTGCTCGCGGCGCACCAGGCGGAATTCACGGGTACCGCGCCAGCCGCCAGCGGCCTGCTCCTTCTCCTTATAGAGGTGCTCTTCCGCACCGATGAGGATATCGGCCAGCTGGCCATAGGCGGCGGCCCAGGCGGCGATCACTTCCGGGGTGGCGATGTCCTTGCCCAGCACTTGCTCGATGGCGCGCAGCAGGCAGCTGCCAACGATCGGATAATGTTCGGGGAGAATCTGCAGGGCCACATGCTTGTTGATGATCTGCCCGACCAGGCCGCCCAGTTGCTCGAGCCGGTCGATGTGACGGGCGTACATCAGCACGCCGTTGGCCAGGGCACGCGGCTGGTCGCCGCTGGCCTGGTGGGCCTGGTTGAACAGCGGACGCACCTCGGGGTACTCGCTGAGCATCAGTTTGTAGAAGTGGGTGGTCAGGGCCTCGCCACCGCTTTCCAGCAGGGGGACAGTGGCCTTGATGATTGCACGTTGTTCGGCATTGAGCATTGCGACAACTCCTGAGCCTTTGGCTTCGAATGGTTGCCTGGGGTATTTCAGCAATCGTGCCAACTTTAAACACCAATAAAATCAGGATCTTGAGTACATCAGTGTCATAAAGACACACTCAGGCGTATAGTCATTACGACCAACAGGAGTCCATATGACTGCAAAGCCCCTGCTCACCGCCCTCCTCCCTCTGGTCAGCGACCTCTCCTGCGACCTGCCCGACCAGGAGCGCTACCGCCGCCTGCTCGGTGCCATGCGCGGCCTGCTGCCTTGCGATGCCGCGGCACTGCTGCGCCTGGACGGTGAGTGGCTGGTGCCGCTGGCGGTGGACGGGCTGTCGCCAGACACCTTGGGCCGGCGCTTCAAGGTCAGCGAGCATCCGCGCTTCCAGGTGCTCCTGAGTCGCCCGGAGCCGACCCGCTTCGCCAGTGACAGCCAGTTGCCCGACCCTTATGACGGCCTGGTCAATGCCGAGCATGTCGACCTCGAAGTCCACGACTGCATGGGCTGCCCGTTGATGGTCGACGAGCGCCCCTGGGGCCTGCTGACCCTCGACGCCCTCACCCCCGGCCAGTTCCAGAGCCTGGAGCTCGACGCCTTGCAGGCCTTCGCCAGCCTGGCCGCCGCCACGGTGACCGTGGCCGAGCGCATCGAACACCTGGCCTCGCGCGCCGAGGACGAACACCAGCGCGCCGAGGTGTACCGCCAGGCCAGCGGCCAGGACCGGGAACTGATTGGCCAGAGCAAGGCGCACAAGCGCCTGGTCGAGGAGATCCGCCTGGTCGGCGGCAGCGACCTGACCGTGCTGATCACCGGCGAGACCGGCGTCGGCAAGGAACTGGTGGCCCAGGCCCTGCACCGCGCCAGCCAGCGCGCCGACAAACCGATGGTCAGCCTCAACTGCGCCGCGCTGCCCGACACCCTGGTGGAGAGCGAACTGTTCGGCCACGTGCGCGGCGCCTTCACCGGCGCCCACGGCGAACGCCGAGGCAAGTTCGAGCTGGCCAACGGCGGCACGCTGTTCCTCGACGAGGTTGGCGAACTGCCCCTGGCGGTACAGGCCAAGCTGCTGCGGGTACTGCAAAGCGGGCAACTGCAGCGGCTGGGCTCGGATCGCGAACACCGCGTGGATGTACGTCTGATCGCCGCGACCAACCGCGATCTGGCCGAGGAGGTGCGCAGCGGCCACTTCCGCGCCGACTTCTATCACCGCCTGAGCGTCTATCCGTTGCACGTGCCACCGCTACGCGAACGGGGTCGCGACGTGCTGTTGCTGGCGGGCTATTTCCTCGAACAGAACCGCTCGCGCCTGGGGCTGGGCAGCCTGCGGCTGTCCGCGGACGCCCAGGCCGCGCTGCTGGCCTACGGCTGGCCGGGCAATGTGCGCGAGCTGGAGCACTTGATCGGCCGTTCGGCGCTCAAGGCGCTGGGGCAACACGGGCAGCGGCCGAAGATCCTCACCCTGGAAGCGGCCGACCTCGACCTGCGCAACCTGGCGCCGGCCATGCCGGTAGTAGCCGAAGCGCCGTCGGCCGATGTGCCGTTGCCCGAGGGCGGGCTGCGTGAAGCGGTGGATGATTATCAGCGGCAGATCGTCGAAGCCTGCCTGAATCGCCACCATGACAACTGGGCCGCCGCGGCACGAGAGCTGGGGCTGGACCGGGCCAACCTGAGCCGGCTGGCCAAGCGACTGGGCTTGCGCTGAATACACCATCGCAAATAGCAAACTACGCTAAAGCCTGACGCCAAAAAGCCGATAACCCGGCATCCTCCCCCATTTCGAACCGAAGGTTGCCCATGGCCACGCAAAAAGCCCGCGCGGACTCGCTGTCCCTGCTGCTGTTCACCCTGCGCAGCGGCAAGCTGATGGCTATCAACCTGCTCAAGGTCAGCGAGATCATCCCCTGCCCGCCGCTGACCAAGCTGCCGGAGTCCCACCCGCACGTCAAAGGCGTCGCCACCCTGCGCGGCAACTCGCTGTCGGTGATCGACCTGTCCCGCGCCATCGGCGAAATGCCCCTGGCCGACCCCGACGGCGGCTGCCTGATCGTCACCGAGATCAGCCGCTCGCGCCAGGGCCTGCACGTGCAGGCGGTAAGCCGCATCGTCCATTGCCTGAGCACCGACATCAAGCCGCCGCCCTACGGATCGGGCAACCGCTCGTTCATCACCGGCGTGACCCGGGTCGACAACACCCTGGTGCAGGTGCTGGACATCGAGAAAGTCATCCACGGCATCGCCCCGCCGGCCCACGAGCCGCACCCGGGCGAAGTCAGCGAGGAAGACGCCAGCCTGCTGGCCGCCGCCAACATCCTGGTGGTGGACGACAGCCAGGTCGCGCTGCAGCAATCGGTGCACACCCTGCGCAACCTCGGCATCGAGTGCCATACCGCGCGCAGCGCCAAGGATGCGATCAACGTGCTGCTGGAGCTGCAAGGCACCGAGCGGGAAATCAACATCATCGTCTCCGACATCGAGATGTCCGAGATGGATGGCTTCGCCTTCACCCGCACCCTGCGTGAAACGCCGGACTTCCAGCACCTGTACATCCTGCTGCACACCTCGCTGGACAGCGCGATGAGCGGCGACAAGGCCAAGCTGGCGGGGGCCAATGCGATCCTGACCAAGTTCTCCTCGCCGGAGCTGACCAACTGCCTGGTGACGGCGGCGCGGACGGTGGTGTTCGAGGAGCGCTGACACATCAAGTCAGGATTTTCCTGACTTGATGAAGGAAAACGTTCGGGCATAATTCGCGCCCTTCGCAGATTCATTGGCGGTGTCGCGTATGAAATACCTCAGTTCGTTCCTCATTCTCTGCGCCCTTGCCAGCGGCGTAGCCCACGCCTCGAGCAACCAGGCCTGGACCGACCAGCGCAAGCACATGCTCAAGGCCTGCCTGGCCGCCAGCCAGTTCAATGATGCCCACGCCCTGGGCAAGCCCACCGAGTTCGACGACCGGGTCGGTTACAGCGCGCTGTTGATCGAGGGCACCTACCCGCAGAAGCACATGCAGAACCGCACCGGTACCGAGTTGTGCCTGTATGACCGCCAACGCCAGCAAGCCTTCACCAGCGAATGGGACGCCGGCAAGCGATGAGCGACAGCATTCGCTTCGCCTGCACCGGCTGCGGCAAATGCTGCACGGGCCATCATGTGCCGCTGACACTTGCCGAGGCCCACTCGTGGGCGGCCTCCGGCGGCCAGGTGGTGGTGCTGATCGAAGGGTTCCTCGCCGATGGCCCGGGCATGCCGGTGGACCAGCGCGAGCATGTGCTGCGCCGTTCATTCCCGGTGCCCTGTGGCGCCGGGCAACTGCAGGTGTCGGTCACCTTCGCCGCGTTCAACCCGGGGCGTTGTCGCAACCTCGACGACAACGACTTGTGCGGCATCTATGAAAGCCGGCCGCTGGTCTGTCGCATCTACCCGGCGGAAATCAACCCGCACCTGCCGCTGCGGCCGGAAAACAAGGACTGCCCGCCCGAAGCTTGGAAACAAGGGCCTGAGCTGATTCATGGCAGCCTGCCGGTGGATGAGACACTGCGCGCCTTGATCGAGGCTTCGCGTCAGGCGGACCGCGACGATATCGCCGCCAAGGTGGCGATCTGCCAGGCGCTGGGGATGACCACCAGCGCGCTTAAGGGCAACGGGTTTACCGCGTGGTTGCCGGACATGGCGGCGTTCGCGGCGGTGCTGGAACAGGCGCCAATGGCGGTCGATGGGCCGTGGGTGGTGCATGTGCAGGACGAGGCGCTTGCGGCCGAATTACAGGGTCATCGCCTGCAGGTGACGGGCGAAGCGCCGGTCTACTATGCGTTCATCGGTTTCTAGATAGATCCAATCGCGGGGCAAGCCCGCTCCCACGCCCTAGCCCTCGACACTCCAGGCTTCGAGGCCACTATTGTGGGAGCGGGCTTGCCCCGCGATAGGGCCGGCACTGACAACTCAATCACTGACACCGCCGCCAGAACTCATCCGCCAGCCGCCGCAGGTCCTTGGCCAGCTCCGCCACGTCACTGGCACTGCTGTGGCTGCGCTGCCCGACGCTGACCGTCGCCTCGCTGGCCTGGCGGATGCTGGTGATGTTGCGGTTGATGTTTTCACTGACCTGGCTCTGCTGCTCCACCGCCGCGGCGATCTGCAGGCTCATCTCGTTGATCTGGTTGACCCGCACGCTGATGCTGTCCAGCGCGTCGCTGGCCAGTTGCGCCTGCTCGACGCTGTGCCCGGCATGGGCGCTGCTCTGCTGCATCACCTGCACCGCCGCGCGGGCACCCTCCTGCAGGGCGGCGATCATGCGCTGGATATCGTGGGTCGACTGCGCGGTGCGCTGGGCCAGGCCGCGCACCTCGTCGGCGACCACCGCGAAGCCACGCCCCTGGTCACCGGCACGCGCCGCCTCGATGGCGGCGTTCAGCGCCAGCAGGTTGGTCTGCTCGGCGATGCCACGGATCACGTCGAGCACCCCGGAGATCTCGCTGCTGTGATTCTCCAGCTGGTGGATCACTTCGCTGGCCTCGACCAGCGAGCCGGCCAGGTCCTGGATCGCGCAGCGGTTGCGGTCGACCAGGTGATGGCCGGACTGGGTCTCAACCTCGGCCTGGTCGGCGGCCATCGCCGCCATCTGCGCGCTGCTGGCCACCTGCGCGACGCTGGCGCTCATCTGGTGGATCGCTGTCGCCACCTGGTCGGCTTCGCTCTGCTGCTCCAGGCTGTTGGCGTGACTGCTGTGCAGAGCCTCGACCAGCGAGCCGGAGTGCCCGGCCAGGCGCGACGAGGTATCGCCGATGCGCCCGACCACCGCCCCCAGCTGCGCCTTGAGCATGTGCATGGCGAACTCGATCTGCCCCAGGCTGTCACGCCGGCCGGTATACAGCTGCTGGCTCAACGGGTTGTCGGCGATCGCCTGGGCCTGCTGGCGCAACCGCTCGTAAGGGCGCAACAGCACCAGAATCGCCAGGCTGCTCAAACCTGCCGCCGCTGCCACTTCCACCAGCGATTCCAGCAACGGCGCCCCCAGCCACCACTGCCCGGCACCCACTACCAGCGCCAGCACGGCACCGACCGCCAGCGACAAACGTGAGCCCAATCCCAGTACCGGCAAGCGCTCACGCCAGCCACGTCGGCCTTCGCGCAGGCGCGCATAGCAGCGCTCGGCCGCCGCGACCTGCTCGGCCCCAGGCTTGGTCCGCACCGACTGGTACTCCAGCGCCTGCCCACCGCTGCTGATCGGCGAGACGAAGGCGCTTACCCAGTAGTGGTCGCCGTTCTTGCAGCGGTTCTTCACCAGCCCCATCCACGAACGCCCGGCCTTGAGCGCCTGCCACATCTGGGCAAACGCCTGGGGCGGCATGTCGGGATGGCGGACGATGTGATGGGCGTTGCCCAGCAGTTCCTCGCGGGAGAAACCACTGATCCGCAGGAAATCATCATTGGCATAGGTAATGCGGCTGTCCAGGTCGGTGGTGGACAGGATGTTGGCGTCGCCGGGGTAATCCACTTCGCGACCGGTAACAGGCACATTGCACTTCATCGGAGGCTCTCGTTGTTGTACGGGAAATCGGCAGGGCGTACGACTTTAGGGGCAAACGTCGGTGCAATATTGATCCACGGCAGGGTATTGGCACTTGGCCATCAACCCGCCGAAACTGACAGCCGTGACAGCCAGGCGTCACGCTGCCGACCCGCTCGGCGCGCTATAACCCTGCAATAGCCGAATCTTCTCCCCAGCCCCTTGGCCAAGGTGCCCGCCCCGATGCGACGTCCGTCCCGTTCCCTCGTTATCACTGCCCTGGCCCTGGTCCTGCTGGCCGCCGTCGGCACCTGGCAGGGGTTGCGCCAGCAAGCTCCAGCCAGCCGCGCCGCCAGCGCGATCCCGGTGCGGGTGGTCGCGGTGGCCCAGCAGGATGTACCGCGCTACCTCAGCGCCATCGGCTCGGTGCTGTCGCTGCACAGCGTCGAGGTCCGCCCCCAGGTCGAGGGCGTGCTGACCCAGGTGTTGGTCAAGGAAGGCCAATGGGTCAGCCAGGGCGACCTGCTGGCCACCCTCGACGACCGGGCGATCCGCGCGAATCTGGATCAGGCCCGCGCCCAGCTCGGCCAGACCCAGGCGCAGTTGCAGGTCGGCAACGTCAACCTCAAGCGCTACCAGCTGCTGAGCACCGACGACGGCGTGTCGAAGCAGACCCTCGATCAGCAGCAAGCCCTGGTGAACCAGTTGCAGGCGACCCTCAAGGGCAACCAGGCGGCCATCGACAATGCCGCGGTACAGCTCAGCTATACGCAGATCCGCTCGCCGGTCACCGGCCGCGTCGGCATCCGCAACGTCGACCCCGGCAACCTGGTGCGCACCAGCGACACCCAGAGCCTGTTCAGCGTCACCCAGATCGACCCGATCGCCGTGGAGTTCGCCCTGCCCCAGCAGCAGCTCCCCGTCCTGCAGAGCTTGCTGAAATCGCCCACGCCCGCTGAGGTCGAGGCGTACATGGACGCCGACGGCGAACGCAGCCTGCTCGCCAGGGGCCACCTGATGCTGATCGACAACCAGGTCTCGGCCACCACCGGCACGGTGCGGGTCAAGGCCGAGTTCGACAACCAGGATGGCCGCCTGTGGCCCGGCCAGCTGGTCACCGTGCGCCTGCGCACGGCAGTGGACGAGGACGCCCTGGTGGTGCCGCCGCCAGTGGTGCAACGCAGCCTCGACGGCCACTTCGTCTACCGCCTGGATGGCGACAAGGTCAGCGCCGTGCCGGTCAAGGTGGTATACCAGGACAGCACGCTGAACGTCATCGCCGGGGTCAAGGCCGGCGACCGCCTGGTGCTGGACGGCCAGTCGCGGCTCAAGCCCGGCAGCACCGTCGAGGTCACGCCCGACGCCCCCGCCCCGGCGGAGATGGCCGACCGCAGGAGCCAGCCATGAACACCCGCAACGGCGTCTCGGCCTGGTGCATCGACCACCCCATCGCCACCCTGCTGCTGACCTTCGCCCTGGTGCTGCTGGGCGCCATCGCCTTCCCGCGCCTGCCGGTGGCGCCCCTGCCCGAGGCCGACTTCCCGACCATCCAGGTCACCGCCCAGCTGCCCGGCGCCAGCCCGGAAACCATGGCCTCGTCGGTGGCGACGCCCCTGGAGGTGCAGTTCAGCGCCATCCCCGGCATGACCCAGATGACCAGCAGCAGCGCCCTGGGCTCGACCAACCTGATCCTGCAGTTCACCCTCGACAAGAACATCGACACCGCCGCCCAGGAAGTCCAGGCGGCGATCAACACAGCCACCGCGCGCCTGCCCCAGGACATGCCCAGCCCGCCGACCTGGCGCAAGGTCAACCCGGCCGACAGCCCGGTGCTGATCCTCACCGTCAGCTCGACGCAGATGCCCGGCAACCAACTGAGCGACTACGCCGAGACCCTGCTGGCCCGCCAGCTCAGCCAGATCGACGGGGTCGGCCTGATCAACATCACCGGCCAGCTGCGCCCGGCCATCCGCGTGCAGGCCCAGCCCGAGAAGCTCGCCGCCATCGGCCTGACCCTGGCCGATATCCGCCTGGCCATCCAGCAGACCAGCCTCAACCTGGCCAAGGGCGCGTTGTACGGCGAGCACAGCGTGTCGACCCTTGCCGCCAACGACCAGCTGTTCCATCCCGAGGACTACGCCAGGCTGATCGTCAGCTACCGCAACGGCGCGCCGGTGCACCTGGCCGATGTGGCCAAGGTGATCGATGGCGCCGAGAACGCCTATGTGAAGGCCTGGTCCGGCGACCGGCCGGGGCTCAACCTGGTGATCTTCCGCCAGCCCGGCGCCAACATCGTCGACACCGTGGACCGGGTGCTCGACGCCCTGCCGCGCTTGCAGGAGATGCTGCCGGCGGCGGTCGATGTCTCGGTGCTGCAGGACCGTACCCAGACCATCCGCGCCTCGCTGCATGAGGTGGAGCTGACCCTGATGATCGCCGTGGCCCTGGTGATCGGGGTGATGGCGCTGTTCCTGCGCCAGTGGTCGGCGACCTTCATCGTCTCCAGCGTGCTCGGCGTGTCGCTGATCGCCAGTTGCGCGCTGATGTACGTGTTCGGTTTCAGCCTCAACAACCTCACCCTGGTGGCCATCGTCATCGCCGTGGGCTTCGTGGTGGATGACGCCATCGTCGTGGTGGAGAACATCCACCGCCACCTGGAGGCCGGCGACGACAGCCGCACCGCCGCGCTCAAGGGCGCCGGCGAGATCGGCTTCACCGTGGTGTCGATCAGCTTCTCGCTGATCGCCGCGTTCATTCCGCTGCTGTTCATGGGCGGCGTGGTCGGCCGGCTGTTCAAGGAGTTCGCCCTGACCGCCACCGCGACCATCCTGATCTCGGTGGTGGTCTCGCTGACCCTGGCACCGACCCTGGCCGCGCTGTGCATGCGCCGCCCGCCCGACGAGCAGCACGGCGGCCTCGGCCAGCGCCTGGTGCGCTGGTACGAAAAGGGCCTGGACCGGGCCCTGGCGCACCGGCGCGTCACCCTCGGCGTGTTCGGTCTGACCCTGGCGCTGGCGGTGGCCGGCTACGTGGCCATCCCCAAGGGCTTCTTCCCATTGCAGGACACCGGCTTCATCCTCGGCACCACCGAGGCGGCGGCGGATGTCTCCTACCCGGCGATGATCGCGAAACACCAGGCCCTGGCGAAGATCATCGAGGCCGACCCTGCGGTGCGCGCCTTCTCGCACTCGGTCGGCGTCACCGGCAGCAACCAGACCATCGCCAACGGCCGCTTCTGGATCTCCCTCAAGCCCCGTGGCGAACGCGACGTCTCGGCCAGTGAGTGGATCGACCGCATGCGCCCGAAACTGATGCAGATCCCCGGCATCGTCCTGTACCTGCGCGCCGGGCAGGACATCAACCTCAGCTCCGGTCCCTCGCGCACCCAGTACCAGTACGTGCTCAAGAGCAACGACGGCGTGGCGCTGAACCTGTGGACCCAGCGCCTGACCGAGCGCCTGCGCGAAAACCCGGCGTTTCGCGACCTGTCCAACGACCTGCAGCTGGGCGCCAGCGTCACCCGCATCGACATCGACCGCCAGGCCGCGGCGCGCTTCGGCCTGACCACCACCGACGTCGACCAGGCGCTGTACGACGCCTTCGGCCAGCGACAAATCAGCGAGTTCCAGACCGAGACCAACCAGTACAAGGTGATCCTCGAGCTGGACGCCCGCCAGCGTGGCAAGGCCGAAAGCCTCAACTACTTCTACCTGCGCTCGCCGCTGTCCGGCGAGATGGTGCCGCTGTCGGCCCTGGCCCATGTCGCGCCGCCCAGCACCGGCCCCCTGTCGATCAGCCACGACGGCCTGTTCCCAGCGGCCAACCTGTCGTTCAACCTGGCTCCCGGCGTGGCCCTGGGCGATGCGGTGCAGATCCTCGAACGCACCCAGCGCGAGCTGGGCATGCCCGACTCCATCGCCGGCAACTTCCAGGGCGCGGCCCAGGCGTTCCAGAGCTCGCTGTCCAGCCAGCCATACCTGATCCTCGCCGCGCTGGTGGCGGTGTACATCATCCTCGGCGTGCTCTACGAGAGCTTCGTGCACCCGCTGACCATCATCTCCACCCTGCCCTCGGCGGGCCTGGGCGCGCTGATCCTGCTGTGGCTGATGGGCCAGGACTTCACCATCATGGGCCTGATCGGCGTGGTGCTGTTGATCGGCATCGTCAAGAAGAACGGCATCCTGCTCATCGACTTCGCCCTCGACGCCCAGCGCCACCAGGGCATGACGCCCGAGCAGGCGATCCGCCAGGCATGCCTGGTGCGCTTCCGTCCGATCATCATGACCACCCTGGCCGCGCTGCTCGGCGCGGTGCCGCTGATGTTCGGCTTCGGCACCGGCGCCGAACTGCGCCAGCCGCTGGGCATCGCCGTGGTCGGCGGCCTGCTGGTAAGCCAGGCGCTGACGCTGTTCACCACCCCGGTCATATACTTGGCCCTGGAGCGCCTGTTCCACCGCCGCCGGGCCGCTGCCGCCCCCGCGCCGACCGCCAGTTGAGACAAGACCATGCGTGTGCTGATCATCGAAGACGAAGAGAAAACCGCCGACTACCTGCATCGCGGCCTCACCGAGCAGGGCTTCACCGTCGACCTGGCCCGCGACGGCATCGACGGCCTGCACCTGGCCTTGGAAGGCGACTACGCGGTGATCGTGCTCGACGTAATGCTGCCGGGCCTGGATGGCTACGGCGTGCTGCGCGCACTGCGGGCGCGCAAGCAGACGCCGGTGATCATGCTCACCGCCCGTGAGCGGGTCGAGGACCGTATTCATGGCCTGCGCGAAGGCGCCGACGACTACCTGGGCAAGCCGTTCTCGTTCCTTGAACTGGTCGCCCGCCTGCAGGCGCTGACCCGACGCAGCGCCATTCATGAGCCCTTGCAGATCCAGGTGGCGGACCTGTGGATCGACCTGATGGCACGCAAGGCCACCCGCGCGGGATCGCGCCTGGATCTCACCGCCAAGGAGTTTTCGCTGCTCAGCGTGCTGGCCCGGCGCCAGGGTGAGATCCTGTCCAAGACCGCCATCGCCGAGCTGGTCTGGGACATCAATTTCGACAGCGACGCCAATGTCGTCGAGGTGGCCATCAAGCGCCTGCGCGCCAAGCTCGACGGGCCGTTCGACAACAAGCTGCTGCATACCATTCGAGGCATGGGTTATGTCCTGGAGCACCGTGGGTAGCCCGGGGGGCGCTGCGCGCCCCACTCGCGACGCAAGGCCGCTCTCACAGCGGCTCGCGTCTCCCTGTAGGAGCGGCCTTGCGTCGCGAAAGGGCTGCGCAGCAGCCCCCAGTGAGATTTGTCCATGACCCTTTTCCGAAGCAAACCCGGCAACTCCATCGCCCTGCGCCTCTCGGCGCTGTTCACCCTGGTAGCCCTGGCCGTGTTCGTGCTGATCGGCAGCGCCCTGTACCGCCAGGTCGACCGCAGCCTCGACCTGCTGCCGGCCGCCGAACTGGACGCGCGCTTCAGCGTGCTCGAATCCACCCTCAACCGCTACGGCACCCCCGAGCACTGGGCCAAGATCAACAACAAGCTCAACCTGCTCAGCGAGGAAGACCGGCGCATCCGCTTCTGGGTGGTGAGCAGCAACCCGGCCTTCGAGTACGGCCATCCCACCGAGCAGGTGCGCGGCTTCGCCGAGGGCGCGCCGGGCATGCGTGACCTGCGCCTGAGCGACAGCCCCTACCCGTACAAGGTGCTGGTCAGCGAACTGCCGGCGCTGGGTGAGCGCCCGCCGCTGCGCTTTCTGATCGGCATCGACACCGAGACCTTCTGGCAGGCCCAGCACAGCTTGCTGGTGGCCATCGTCGGCCTGGCCGCCCTCGGCGTGCTGCTGGCCTCGCTGCTCGGCTACTGGGTCGCGCGCATCGGCCTCAGGCCCCTGCTGGCGCTGTCGGACGAAGCCCAGGCCCTGGCCCCGCCGCGCCTGGACGACCGCCTGCAGACCCGCGACCTGCCGCCGGAGCTGGCGCAGTTCGCCGGCGCCTTCAACGCCGCCCTCGACCGGGTCAGCCAGGCCTATTCGCAACTCGAGGCCTTCAACGCCGACGTCGCCCACGAACTGCGCTCGCCGCTGACCAACCTGATCGGCCAGACCCAGGTCGCCCTGACCCGCGGGCGCAGCGCCGAGCACTACTTCGAGGTGCTGCAATCGAACCTCGAAGAGCTGGAGCGGCTGCGCAGCATCATCAACGACATGCTGTTCCTGGCAAGCGCCGACCAGGGCAGCAAGGCCACCTCGCTGACCAGCGCCTCGCTGGCCGAGGAAGTGGCCACCACCCTCGACTACCTCGACTACATCCTCGAGGACGCCCAGGTCAGCGTCAGCGTCAGCGGCGACGCCCAAGCCTGTTTCGAAAAGGCCCAGCTGCGCCGGGCGCTGATCAACTTGCTCAACAACGCCGTCCAGCACACCGCGCCGCACCAGGTGATCCAGGTGCGCATCGAGGCGGGCGAGGAACAGGTCAGCATCGCGGTGAGCAACCCAGGGCCGGCGATTGCCGACGAGCACCTGCCGATGCTGTTCGAGCGCTTCTACCGAGTGGATGCAGCGCGTGCCAACAGCGGCGGCGGCAACCACGGACTGGGCCTGGCCATCGTCAAGGCGATCGCCCTGATGCACGGTGGCAGTGTTTTCGTGCACAGCCAAGCCGGCGCCAATACCTTCGGCATTAACCTGCCGAACGCTCAACTACGCGGGTTTGCGGTAAAAGTCTGAGTGTTTTTGCCGCGATCATTACTTTTTGCGCAACAGTGCTTATCTGAACAGCCTCTGTTTCCCCGCTGTTTACAGGACTAACTTTAGCCCTGTCTCCATTAGCACTTGCCACGCAAGAAGGTTGCATCAAATGTCCAACAGTATGGGTATTGCCAGCGTGTTCGTCCTGTCTTCCCTGTTGTTGTCGCCCCTGGCCATGGCCGAAGAATCCCCGGCCTTCGTTGCCCGTAACGCCGAACTCGCCGCAGTTCACCAGGAGGCGCGTGACGCTTACGCCGCACAGCAGTCCGCTGCGGCAAAAGACGCACAGCAGACAGCCTCCAAGGTATCTGTCGATACCGATGCCGATAGTTGACCGGCCACGTCAACTGTTTCCAGTTTTCCCTGGGCTACACCATGGGCACTGCCTGTGACGATATGTTAGCCTTTCAAAGCCGCTGCCTTTCAGCGGCTTTTTTTATGCGTCGAAAATATCAGCCTGGCTGTTACGTCTCTAATAAGAACTTGCAGACACGACAATAAAAAACTGCCCCATCGCTTGACCAAAGGAGTGTGTACCGGTGTCTTTTGCGTTTCGTTTCACCCCGTTGTTCGTTGCATTGGCCGCAACGATGCCCATGGCCGCACAGGCCGATGAAGACAAGGCTGATGGCTTCATCGAGGGTTCCACGCTGAACCTGCATTTCAGAAATGCCTACTTCAACCGCAACGAGAAGAATGCCTCGATCAAGGACAAGCGCGAGTGGGGCCAAGGTGCCGTCGCCCGCTTCGAGTCCGGCTACACGCCCGGCGTGATCGGTTTCGGCCTCGACGCCCACGCCATGGTCGGCCTGAAGCTGGACGGCGGCGGCGGCCGCGCCGGCACCTCGATCCTGCCGAGCGCGCCGGAAGACAAGGCACGCCATGCCTTCTCCACCGCTGGCGGCGCGATCAAGCTCAAGGGCTTCGATACCGAGTTCAAGGCCGGTGACCTGTTCCTCACCAACCCGGTGATCGCCGGTGGCGAAAGCCGCATGCTGCCGCAGACCTTCCGCGGCGTCGCCGTGACCAACCGCAGCATCGACGGGCTGATGCTCGAAGGCGGCAAGGTCAGCTTCACCAAGCCGTACAACCAGAGCGGCCACCGCCGCATCAACACCTACTACAGCAACCAGACGCCCGAGCAGGACAGCCAGAACCTGAGCTGGGCCGGTGCGTCCTGGAGCGGCACCGAAGGCGTCACCGCCAACGTCTACGCCGCCGAGCTGAAGGACATCTGGAACCAGTACTACGCCGACTTCGACTACACCTACGCGGTCAACGACCTGGTCAGCCTGAACCCTGGCGTGCACTTCTATCACACCCAGGACACCGGCCAGTCAAAGCTGGGCGACATCGACAACAACACCTGGAGCGTGCACTTCACCGTCGCCGCCGGGTACCACAGCGTCACCGCCGCCTACCAGCGGGTCAACGGCGACACGCCGTTCGACTACATCAACCTGGGCGACAGCATCTTCCTCGACAACTCGCGCATGTACTCGGACTTCAACGCACCGAACGAGCGCTCGTGGAAGCTGCAGTACGACTATGACTTCGCCGGCCTCGGCATGCCGGGCCTGAGCACCTCGCTGTCGTACTCGCGCGGCAAGGCCGACCTGACCAAAGCCAGCCAGGACACCCAGTACTACGCTTTCTATAACGCCGACGGCGAGAATGCCCGGCACTGGGAGCGTGACTTCGACGTGAAGTACGTATTCCAGCAAGGCCAGCTGAAGGACCTGTCGGTGCTGCTGCGCTATGCCACGCACCGGGCCAACGCGGCGTACTCGAACATCCAGGACAACAACGAATTCCGCGTGATCGTGGATTATCCGTTGAACGTGTTCTGATCTGAAACCGATCGCGGGGCAAGCCCGCTCCCACGACCATGACCTGGCCTTGGCCTTGGCCTTGGCGAATGGTGGGAGCGGGCTTGCCCCGCGATGGGCCTACTGAATCATTTCCGTCGGCCAAATCAGCTTTGATCTTGTCCGACAATCCCGCCTTGCCTAAAATACTGCCGCCGCTTTCCGGCCCACTCCCCATGGATCCCGGGGCTTATGCAGTTGCGAGCATGACGTTGCCCACCCGATCACCACGATCCGCCCTGTACAAGTCACACCCCGAGCTGGTCCTCAACCTGGGCAGCTGCCTTGCCGTGCTCGCCATCGTGGCCATCGTCAGCTACCTGCTGGCCCGCGAGCGCGACAGCGTCGAGCAGTCAGCGATGCGTTCGTCGAGCAACATCGTGCAACTGATCGAAAGCGACATCCTGCGCAACGTCGAACTCTACGACCAGTCGCTCAAGGGCCTGATCTGGGCCGTGCAGCACCCCGAGCTGCTCAACGTGCCCGCCAAGCTGCGCCAGCAGATCCTCTTCAACCAGGCCTTCTCAGCCCCGGTGCGCGGCGACATCCTCTGGCTCGATGCCAAGGGCGACGTGCTTGGCGACTCCACCAGCGTGGTGCCGCGCCAAGCCAACTTCGCCGACACCGTGCCCTTCCAAGCCCACCGCGACCGCCCGGGCCTGGGCCTGCTGATCAGCCCACCGTTCAAGGCGCGGCTGGGCAACCTGGACTGGTGCATCAGCTTCAGCCGGCGCATCTCCGGCGCCAACGGCGAGTTCCAGGGCCTGGCCGCCGGGGCCCTGCGCCTGTCCTACTTCAACGAATTGTTCCAGCGCCTGGACATCGGCGTGGACAGCAGCATTAACCTGCTCAACACCGACGGCCAGCTGCTGGCGCGCCAGCCGACCCGGCCGCAGGATCCGTTGATCGGCACCAGCTTCAGCGAGCGCCCCAACTTCAAGCGCATCCTCGAGCAGCGCAGCGGCAGCTTCACCGCCCACTCAACGGTCTATGAAGGCCTGCGTATCTACACCTTCGCCCGGGTCGCCGACCTGCCGCTGATCGTGCTGGTGGCGCACTCGGCCGACGAGGTGTTCCAGTCGTGGCGGCGCACCGCGATCGTGGTCAGCGTAGCCACCGGCGTGCTGTGCATCGGCATCCTCTGGCTGACCCTGCTGCTGGGTCGTGAACTGCGCCGTCGCCACGATGCCGAGCAAGGCCTGGCCACCCTCGCCGCCACCGACAGCCTCACGGGCCTTGCCAACCGCCGCCGCCTGGATCAGGTGCTGCGTCAGGAGTGGGCGCGGGCGCAGCGAAACCGCAAACCACTGGCGGTGCTGATGGTGGATGTGGATCACTTCAAGGCATTTAACCAACGCCACGGCCATGCGGGCGGCGACCATGTGCTGCGCGAGGTGGCCACGACCCTGGAGCTGTGCATCCGGCGCCCGGCGGACCTGGCGGCGCGCTATGGCGGTGAGGAATTCCAGGTGGTGTTGCCGGAGACTAACCTGGCGGGTGCGCGGCTGCTGGCCGAGCGCATTCGCGCCAGCGTAGAGGCGATGCCGCCGTTCGGCGATGATGAGCGATCAGTGACGGTCAGCGTAGGAATCGGCTTGTATGTACCGGGCACCGCGCAGGATCTGTCGGCACTGCTGGCCGATGCGGATGAGGCGTTGTACCGCGCCAAGGCCAATGGCCGTAATCGGGTGGAAGGGCCTGAGGCTTGAGGCGCTGGGGCCGCTATGCGGCCTTTCGCCGGCAAGCCGGCTCCCACAACGACCACATCAAAATGCAGCCATGTGCCATCTCTTGAGAACCGGCTTGCCAGCGAGAGGGCTGCAGAGCAGCCCCTCAAACTCAAGACTGAGCGCGAGCTGCGTTACGCAGAGCCTTCACCTGGTCATGATTGCGCTGCACACCCTGCAGTTGCTTCTCTACCAGTGCATAGCTCTGGTCATTGACCGAGCGCCCCAACTTGACCAGCTTCTCACGGGCCTCTTTGTAGGCCTTGAGCGCATGGTCTTCACCGCGCTCCACCTCGTTTAGCACCGCCTCTTCATCCTTGCCGGTGACCATTGACTTGAGGTTGACCCAGCCACGGTGCAGGTCGCCGCTGATGCTGGTGCTGGTCTCTGGATCGCCACCCAGCCGGCGCACTTCGCTCTGCAGCTCGGCCGCAGCACTGGCGCACTCGCTGGCGCGCTGTACGAAGAAGGCTTTGAGTTGGGGATTCTTCACATCCTCGGCAGAGGTCTTGAAGCCTTTCTCACCATCCTTGCTGTACTCGATCAGGTCGTTGAGTACGTCAATCGTGTCTTTGTTGGGATTGCTCATGGCAACAAACTCCTTGGCAGGTGATAGTCACCTTTACCGGAGCAGACTTCGTGCCAGGCTAATGAATAGAAAAATAACTATAAAAATCAACAAGTTGAACCAAACAATCAAAAACCTGAAAACGGCGTTCTGCATGATCGCCGCTTGGGTCGTCGTGCAGTTTGCAGTATGGTCCGCGCTCAACCCGCCACAGGCCGATGCTCGATGAAACCTGAAACCCTGCAACTGCTGGTCACCCGCACCATGCCCTTCGGCAAGTACCAGGGCCGTATCATCGCTGACCTGCCGGGCGACTACCTGGCGTGGTTCGCCCGCAAGGGCTTCCCGCCCGGGGAGCTGGGCGGGTTGCTGGCGTTGATGCATGAGATCGACCACAACGGGTTGGGTGATCTGCTGAAACCGTTGCGGGGCAAGCCCCGGGGGTGACGGCCCCGGTGTAGGAGCGGCCTTGTGTCGCGAACGGGCCGCAAAGCGGCCCCTCGATTTCAGCGTTCATGCAACAATCGCCGGGGCCGCTTCGCGCCCCGTTCGCGACACAAGGCCGCTCCTACAGGGACAGCACAGGGCCCGGGCGGGCGTACCTACCCCTTGGCCGGCGCCACCACCATCTCCACCTGTTCGCTCTTCTTGATCACGGCATACACCACCGCCGTCAGCAGACTGCCGGCCACGATCGCCAGCAGGTACAGCAGCGCATGGTTGATCGCGTTGGGGATCAGCAGCACGAACAGGCCACCATGGGGCGCCATCAGCTTGCAGCCGAAGTACATCGACAAGGCCCCGGTCAGCGCGCCACCGGCGATGCTCGCCGGGATCACCCGCAACGGATCCTTGGCGGCGAACGGAATCGCCCCTTCAGAGATAAAACACAGCCCCAGCGCCAGCGCGGCCTTGCCGGCCTCGCGCTCGCTCTGGGCAAATTTGCGCCGGGCCAGAAAGGTGGCAATGCCCAGGCCGATCGGCGGCACCATGCCGGCGGCCATGGTCGCGGCCATTGGCGCATAGCTCGACGACGCCAGCAGCCCTACCGAGAACGCATAGGCAGCCTTGTTGATCGGTCCGCCCAGGTCTACACACATCATGCCGCCGAGCAGCAGCCCGAGCAGAATTGCGTTGGTGGTGCCCATGCTGTCGAGAAAATGGGTCAGCCCTTCAAGCATGGCGGCCACGGGCTGGCCGACCACGTAGATCATCACCAGGCCGGTGAACAGGCTGGCCAGCAGCGGGATGATGAGGATCGGCTTTAGCGCGTCGAGGCTGCTGGGCAGGCGCACCCAGCGGGCGATGGCCTTGGCGCTGTAGCCGGCCAGGAAGCCGGCGACGATGCCGCCGATGAACCCCGCCCCCAGCGTGCTCGCCAGCAGGCCGCCGATCATCCCGGGCGCCAGGCCCGGGCGGTCGGCGATGGACCAGGCGATGTAGCCGGCGAGCAGCGGCACCATCAGCTTGAACGCCGCCTCGCCGCCGATCTGCATCAGCGCGGCGGGCAACGTACCGGGCTCCTTGTAGGCCTCGATACCGAACACGAACGACAGCGCGATCAGCAGGCCGCCGGCCACCACCATCGGCAGCATGAACGACACCCCGGTCAGCAGGTGCTTGTAGACGCCAGTCTTCTCGGCCTGCTGCACCGCGCCAGGCGCCCCCCCCGCAGCCTCTACCTTGCCCTCGGCCAGCGCCTTGTCCAGCGTGGCGCGGGCCTGCTTGAGGGCAATGCCGGTACCGCAGCGGTAGATGCGCTTGCCGGCGAAACGCGCAGCCGGCACCTCGATATCGGCGGCCAGCAGCACCACGTCGGCCTCGGCGATGGCCTCGGCCGGCAGCGGGTTACGCGCGCCAACCGAGCCCTGGGTCTCCACGGTGAGCTGGTAGCCCATGGCCTGCGCCGCCTGTTGCAGCGCTTCGGCGGCCATGAAGGTATGGGCCACGCCGGTCGGGCAGGCGGTCACCGCGACGATTTTCGGCGCGCTGCCCAGTGGAGCCGTTGTCGCCTCGTGCACCCGAGCCTCGGCGGCGGCTTGGTCAAGAAACCCCTCGCGGTCCGCCAGTGCCTGGGCCGGCGTGCTCTGGTACACGCGCTTGCCCGCGAAGCGCGCCAGGTCCAGCGCCCCGGTGCTGACCACCAGCACCCAGTCGGCCTGTGCAATCTGCGCCATGGTCAGGCGGCGCTCGGGGTGCTCGGCATCCTGCACCTCGACACTGGTGCTCCAGCCCCGACGCTGGGCCGCGGCGGCCAGCAGGCGGGCGCTGAGCACGCTGGACACCTGCCCGTTGGGGCAGGCGGTGACAATGGCAATGTTCATCAGCAACCCTCTTCTTGTTGTTCTACCAGGTGCACGGCGGCCTCCAGGCGGGCCAGTTGCTCGCGATCCTGGATGCCGAAGCCGACCTGGGTGACCGCCTGGGCGGCGATGGCGGTGGCACGGCGCAAGGTGGCGGCGGGCGCCTCGGCCTGGAGCAGGCCATGGACCATGCCGGCGACCAGCGAATCACCGGCGCCGACGGTGCTGGCGATGTGCACCTTCGACGGCTGCGCATGCAGCGCCAGGCCGGCGGCGAACCAGGTCACGCCCTGCTCGCCCTGGGACACCACCACATGCTCGACACCGCTGGCCAGCAAGCGCTGCGCAGCGGCGCGCCGGCCGGCCGGGTCAAGCACGGGCTGCCCAAGCACCTCGCCCAGCTCCTCGGTGTTGGGCTTGACCAGCCAGGGCGCGGCCTCAAGGCCGGCACGCAAGGCTTCGCCGCTGCTGTCCAGGGCCACCTTCAATCCCTGTGACTTGAGCATGAGCAGCAACTCGCGCAGCCATTCGGGGCTGACCCCCTGCGGCAGGCTACCGGCCACCACCACGGCGTCATGCCCCGGGGCCACCTCGGCCAGTCGGCGCAGCAAGGCGTCGCGGGCGGCCTCGTCGACCTGCGGCCCCGGCCCGTTGATATCGGTGACCTGGCCATCGGCCTCGACCAGCTTGATGTTGCTGCGGGTCTCGCCGGGCACGCGGACGAAGCAGTCGGCGAACCCACGCCAGGCAATCAGCGCCTCGAACGGCGCCAGGTTGTCGAGCCCGAGAAAACCGCCGACGGTCACGCTGTGGCCCAGGTCGGCCAGCACCTGGGCGACGTTAAGCCCCTTGCCGGCGGCATGGCTGTGCTGAGCCTGGCTGCGGTTGACCGCGCCGGGGCGCAGGCGCTCGAGGCTGATGGTGATATCCAGCGCCGGGTTGAGGGTAAGGGTGAGGATCTTGGCCATCAGTAACGCTCCACCAGCGCCCGGACTGCCTCGGCGCTGTCTTGTTGCAGGGCCTCGCGCGCCAGGGCGCGTGCCGTCGAAAGGTCGGCCTGGCGTACCAGAGCCTTGACTTCAGGGATGCTGCGGGCGGCGACGCTCAGCTCGTCCACCTCCAGGCCCAGCAGCACGGCGACGGCCTGCGGATCGGCCGCCAGTTCGCCGCACACGCCAACCCACTTGCCCTGGGCATGGGCGGCGCGCACGGTCATGTCGATCAGGTTGAGCACCGCCGGGTGCAGGCCGTCGGCCTGGGCCGAGAGGCTCGGGTGGCCACGGTCGATAGCCAGGGTGTACTGGGTCAGGTCGTTGGTGCCAATGCTGAAGAAGTCCACCTCGCGGGCCAACTGCGGCGCCAGCAGGGCGGCCGACGGTACCTCGACCATGATGCCCACCTGCAGGTCGGCCACTGGAACCTCCTGGCGCAGCCGCTCGACCATGGCCTTGGCGGCACGCCATTCATGGAGCTGACCGACCATGGGGAACATGATGCGCAGCGGGCGATTATCCGCTGCGCGCAGCAGGGCCCGCAGCTGGTCTTCCATCACTTGCGGGCGTTGCAGGGTCAGGCGCACGCCGCGCACGCCGAGGAACGGGTTCTCTTCCGCCGCGATCGGCCAGTACGGCAAGGGCTTGTCGCCGCCCACATCAAGGGTGCGCACCACCAGCGGGCGCCCGCCCAGGCCGTCGAGCACCCGGCGGTACTCGGCCTCCTGGGTGGCCACATCGGGCAGTTGCGGGTGGGCCATGAAAATCAGCTCGGTGCGCAGCAGGCCGACGCCTTCGGCGCCCTGCTCGACGACTTTGCCGATGCCGCTGCTTTCGCCGATGTTGGCGAACACTTCGACGGCGTGGCCGTCGCGGGTCAGGGCCGGCTCATGGCGGTTGGCCCAGGCGATCTGCAAGCGCCGCTCGCGGGCATCGCGCTCGGCCAGCGCCCTTTGCAAGCGGGCCTCGGGCGGCGCGACCTCGACCTGCCCGCGCTGGCCATCGAGCAGCAGTGGCGTGCCGTTCTCCAGCAGCAGCACGGCTGCGCCGGCCCCGACTACCGCCGGAATGCCCAGCGCCCGGGCGACGATGGCGCTGTGGGCCGTGGCGCCGCCCTGGGCGGTGACGATGCCGGCGACCCGCGCCGGGTCCAGGCGCGCCACATCGGACGGGCCCACCTCGGCCATCACCAGCACGTAGGGCTGCTCGGGCTCGACCACCGTCTGCACGCCACACAACTGGGCCAGCACACGGCGACCGATATCGCGCAGGTCGGCGGCGCGCTCGGCCAGCAGGGCGTCGTGCAGCACCTCCTGCTGGCGGGCGGCGCTCTCGATCACCGCCATCCACGCGGCGGCGGCGCTCTCGCCCTGGGCCAGGCGCACCTCGACATCATCGGTCAGGGCCGGATCGGCCAGCATTTCCTGGTGGGTGATGAAGATTTCGCCGATGGCCTTGTCGCTGCGTTGCACCAGGGCCTGCAGGTCGGCGTGCACCTTGTCGATGGCCACTCGCAACCGGGCGCGTTCCTGGCCCGGCGACTCGCCGCGCAGCGGGTAGTCGATCTCGCGCTCGACGCACACATGGGCCGGGCCACTGGCAATGCCCGGCGCGGCCGCGACACCCTGCAGGGTGCTGCCGGGCGCCGGAGCCTGGAGGGTTTCGATGGGTGGCTGCTCCACAGCTGCCGTTTGCGGCAAGGGCTCGACCTCCTCGCCCAACCCCTGCTCGATGGCGGCCAGCAGCACCGGCAAGGCATCGGCGGCAACGCCAGGTTCGGCGATCAGTTCCAGCACCTGGCCACGGCGAGCGCCGAGGCTCAGCAGCTTGCTCAGGCTCTTCACCGAGACGGCGGGCTGGGCGCTATCATGCAGGCGGATGCGGATCTCGCCCTCGAAGCCCTTGGCCAACTGCGCCAGCGCCTTGGCCGGACGCGCATGCAGGCCATGGGCGTTGGCCAGCACCACCCGGGCGCTGGGCCAGTCGGCGGGCGCCTCGCCGCCGAGCACTTCGAGCACGGCGCGGCTGCTGGTGGCCTGGTAGAGCATCTGCCCACGGCCCTCGATCAGCACCTCGCACAAGCGCTCGAGCAAGGCCTGGTGGGCGGCGCCGAGGCTGGCCAGGCAGAACAGGCCATTGAGCGGCTGGTCGCGGTAGCGCAGTGGCTGCTGTGGAGTAACGAAGGCCAGGCCCGGTTGACGCACCTCGCGTTCACTGTGCAGCCACCACAGGCCTTCGCCCAGCGGCAGCGGCTCGGTCTGCTGCAGCACGGCGGCAAAGCCGCTGTCGGCACAGCCGCCGCGTTGCAACAGGCGGGCGCCGCGCCAGGCCAGCTCGTCGAAATCTTCCGCCGCCAGGTTGAGGCCGACCAGTTGGGCATCCAGCGCCAGCTCGCGCGGCGCGCCCTGCAGCAGTTTGAGCAGCGCCTCGGCGGAGCTGGCCCGGCGCAGCGCCTCGGCCAGGTCGGTTTCGCCCAAGGCACGGGTCAGCAACTGCAGCAGACGCAGGTGTTCATCGGAGCGGGCGGCGATGCCGATGGCCAGGTAGACGATCTGGCCGTCGCCCCAGTCCACGCCATCGGGGAACTGCAGCAGACGCACACCGGTGGCGTACACCAGCGCGCGGGTCTGCGGCGTGCCGTGGGGGATGGCGATACCCTGGCCGAGGAAGGTCGAGCCCTGCGCCTCCCTGGCCTGCAGCCCCGCCAGGTAGCCCTCGGCGACCAAGCCATCGGCAACCAGTCGATCGGCCAGCAACGCCAGTGCCTCGCCCTTGTCGGCGGCACGCTGGCCCATGGCAATCTGCTCCACGGCAAGCTCGAGCATGACCCTCTCCTTTTGCGGCAGCCCTGTTGGCTACCGAGGTATTGTTGTGGAATTCGACGGCAAAAGCCGCCAAAACGATCAGCGCAACGGGCGAATGCGTATTTCCAGGCAGGAAATTTCGTCTTGCTGAAACGTTTAATCTGACCAGACGGCCACGTTACTCGATAATCTGCCAACGAAAAAGCCCCATCCTGTCGGACAATTGCGACAATGGTCGTCTGCGCGCGGGCCCGCGGATGGGTGAAACTAGCCGGTCAAGCCCCGTGGCCAGTCCCGGAAACAACAAGGAAAATTCGGTGAAACTCAGCGATATCGCCCGTCTGGCCGGTGTGTCCGTGACCACCGCCAGCTACGTCATCAATGGCAAGGCCGAACAGCAGCGCATCAGCAACAGCACCGTCGAGCGCGTGCGTGCGGTGGTCGAGGCCCACGGCTTTACGCCCAACCCCCAGGCCGCCGGCCTGCGCAGCCGCCACACGCGCACCCTGGGCTTCATTCTCCCGGATCTGGAGAACCCCAGCTACGCCCGCATCGCCAAGCAACTGGAGCAAGGCGCCCGCGCCCGTGGCTACCAGCTGCTGATCGCCAGCAGCGACGACCAGCCCGACAGCGAACGCCAGTTGCAGCAGCTGTTCCGCGCCCGCCGCTGCGATGCGCTGTTCGTCGCCAGCTGCCTGCCGCCGGAGGACGACAGCTACCGCGAGCTGCAGGCCAAGGGCCTGCCGGTGATCGCCATTGACCGACGCCTGGACCCGGCGCATTTCTGCTCGGTGATCAGCGACGACCGCGACGCCAGCCGCCAGCTGGCCCAGAGCCTTTTGAAAACCCGCCCGCGCAGCATCGCCCTGATCGGCGCCCGCCCCGAGCTGTCAGTGAGCCAGGCCCGCGCCGGTGGCTTCGACGAGGCCCTGCAAGGCTTCGACGGCGACGTGCGGCGCTACCAGGGCGAGGCCTTCAGCCGTGAATGCGGCCAGCGCCTGATGCAGCAACTGATCGACGAACTGGGCGGTCTGCCGGATGCCTTGGTGACCACCTCCTACGTGCTGCTGCAGGGCGTGTTCGACACCCTCCAGGCGCGCCCTGAGGATTCCCGTGAGCTGCAACTGGGCACCTTCGGCGACAACCAGTTGCTCGACTTCCTGCCGCTGCCGGTCAACGCCATGGCCCAGCAGCACGGCCTGATCGCCGCCACCGCGCTGGAACTGGCCCTGGCCGCCATCGAGGACAAGCGCTACGAGCCCGGTGTGCACGCCATCGGCCGCACCTTCAAGCAACGGATCGCCAAGGCCTGAACATGCGCCTGATCGACACCCACACCCACCTCGACTTCCCCGATTTCGACGCCGACCGCCCGCGCCTGCTGGCCAACGCGGCGGCGCGCGGGGTGGAGCGCATGGTGGTGCTGGGGGTGTTCCAGGACAACTTCCAGCGGGTCTGGGACCTGGCCTGCGCCAACCAAGGCGTGTACGCGGCGCTGGGGCTGCACCCGATCTACCTCGAGCAGCACCGCCCCGAACACCTGGCGCAGCTGCGCGACTGGCTCGAGCGCTTGCGCGGCGATTCACGGCTGTGCGCGGTGGGTGAGTTCGGCCTGGACTTCTACCTGCCCCAGCTGGACCCGACGCGCCAGCAGGCGCTGTTCGAAGCCCAACTGCAACTGGCCTGCGAATTCGAGCTGCCGTCGCTGCTGCATGTGCGCCGCAGCCACGCCCAGGTGATCGCCACGCTCAAACGCTACAAGCCGGCGCGGGCGGGGATCATCCATGCCTTTGCCGGCAGCTACGAAGAGGCGCGGGAATACATCAAGCTCGGCTTCAAGCTGGGACTCGGCGGCGCCGGCACCTGGCCCCAGGCATTGCGCCTGCGCAAGACCCTGCCACGGCTACCGCTGGACAGCGTGGTGCTGGAGACCGACGCGCCGGACATGGCGCCGGTGATGTTCCCAGGGCGGCGCAACAGCCCGGAGCACCTGCCCGAGATAACCGAGGCGTTGGCCGACGTCATGGGGATCGAGCCAGGGCTGCTGGCCGAAGCCAGTAGTCGCAATGCCTGCGAGGTGTTTGGCTGGAAGCCCGACACGGATTCGCGCCGGCCATGATCACACTCTGAACGCCCCGATCAACCGCTTGAGCTCCACCACCTGCGCCGACAACGCCCGGCTGGCGTCCTCGGTCTGACAGGCGCCCTCGGTGGTGTCCTGTGCCGCGCGGTTGATCGCCACGATGTTCTGGTCGATATCGTGGGCCACGGCGGTCTGCTGCTCGACGGCGGCGGCGATCTGCTGGTTTTGCTCGACGATACCGCCCACCGCGCCGAGGATATTGCCCAGGGCCTGTTGCACCTGGCGTGCCTCGTCCACGGTGCCGGCGGCCATCTGGTGGCTGCTGCCCATCACCCGCACCGCCGCGCCCACGCCATCCTGCAGGCGCTGGATCATCTGCGCGATCTCTTCGGTGGAGTCCTGTGTACGCCTGGCCAGGGTCCGCACTTCGTCGGCGACCACCGCGAAGCCCCTGCCCTGCTCGCCGGCCCGGGCTGCCTCGATGGCGGCGTTGAGGGCCAGCAGGTTGGTCTGCTCGGCGATGCTGCGGATCACTTCCAGCACCCGACCGATGGCCTGGCTGTCGCCCGCCAGCTGGTTCACCGCCGCCACGCTCTGGTCGATCTCGCCGGCCAGGCGGGCAATGCTACCCTGCTGGCTTGCCACCAGGTCGCGGCCCGAAGCGCTCTCGTGGTTGACCCGCTGCGCGCCTTCGGCGGCCAGGGCGGCGCTGCGGGCGACCTCCTGCGCGGTGGCGCTCATCTGGTTCATGGCCGTGGCCACCTGCTCGATCTGCTCGCGCTGGCCGCTGACCGCCTGGTTGCTGCGGCTCGACACCGACAGCACCTGCCCGGCCTGTTCCTCGACCGTGGTCACGGTCTTGCCGACCTGCTCGATCAGCCCGCGAATGCGCCGTACCGTCTCGTTGAAGCCACGCCCCAGCTCGCCCAGTTCGTCCTGGCTGTTGGCCTTGAAGCTGATGGTCATGTCGCCGGCGGCGACCTTGTCCATGGCGTTGCCCAGGTTGCCCAGGGTTTCCCGGGTGGAGACGTAGAAGCCGCCGTAGAGGTAGAGGATTAGCGCGAACACCATGGCCAGAGCCGCGACCAACGCGGTCGTACGCAGGTGGTGCTCGCCCAGGCGCTCTTCCAGCTGGCCATGCAGGTGGGCGAGGACAGCGTCGTTGAAGCGGTAGGTCTGCGCCATCAGGTCGCTGGTCTGCTGGTAGAAGCCGCTCCAGGGCGCATCCAGGGTCTCGGCCACCACCACCTGGTCCTCGAACAGGGTCGCGGCCTGCTTGACCGTGGCCTGGCTGGCCTGGGCATCGCTGGCCAGCGCGGCCTTGAGCCCGGCATCGCTGGCCAGGACGTCGTCGAGACGGATGGCATAGTCGGCGGACAGCCGCTCCAGGCGCTGCAGCAGGTCTTCGAAGCGCGCGCTGCCCGAGGAATCCATGAAGCCGCGACCGAGGGCCACCGCGCCCATCGCCCGGCCTTCGCCCAGGGCCTGGGTGACCTGCGCCGTGGCGTTGCCGATCAGTTCGCTCAGTTGGCGCACCGAAGCCTGGCTGTCCTGGTTCAAGCCCGACTGGCTGGCGACCAGCTTGCCCAGCACCTGAGCCTGGGCCAGCAGCTTGTCGAACAGTGCCGCCTTGTTCTGCAGCGAGCTTTCGTCACGGGCGCGGGCAAAGGCCTCGGCCAGCTCGGCACGCTTGGCTTCGAGCGCCGGATCGCTGCCCTTGAGACCCTCGAGGCGGGCCTGGACCTTGTCCTGCAGGGCACCGATACGGCTTTCCACATCGCCGGCCTGGCCCGATTGGCCCAGCACGGCGTTGATCTGCAGCAGATTGCCCAGCGACTCCAGGTCGCCACGCAAGGCCAGGCTCTCGGACAGCGGCGCCAGCCCCTGGAGTTCACCACGGGTGGCCTGTAGCTGGTTGTAGGCATCGCGGACCAGGTAAAAGCTGGTGACCAGCATGGGCAGGAAGAACAGGACGCTGATCAGGCTGAACTTCATGCCGAAGCTCAGCCGGTTCATCAGTGCGATGGCCGGATAGAGCAGACGCTTCACAGGTCACCTCCTTGAATTCTTGTTGTTCTGCGGGGTAGCACAAAACCATCTAGGGCCAGTGGCTTTGTATAGCGCAGATTGGAATCAAGGTTTGTAACTTATGGTTAAGCAACCAACGCGTTGATAAGCGGCTCAGACCAGCACGGTCCACAGGGCGAGGCAGGCATACCACAACACGGCGCAGCGCAGCAGCAGCTCCCACAGGCTGTCCAGGCGTTCCAGGCCACGCTGGCGGTCTTCTTCCTCGGGAATGTCGTCGGCCACCCGACCGACCTTGGCCACCAGGTGCCCGGCGCTGACGTGCCAGTCGAGCAGCTCGTGCAACATCACCCGGGTCACCGCGACGAAATTGCCGACCAGGGCGAAACTCACCGTCATCACCCGCACCGGCAGCCAGTCCATGGCATGGCGCAATTGCCCGGCCAGGGTCTGCAGCGCCGGCTGGCGGCTATGGTCCATGGTCAGCGCCAGCAGGCGGTAGGCCAACGCCGCGCCCGGGCCCAGCAGGAAGTACCAGAAGATCACCGCGAAGAAGCTCTGGTAGGCCTGCCACAGCAAGTGGCCTTGGACCTGCTTGATCAGGCGTTGGGGATCGTCGGCGGCCAGCCCCAAGTCGCGTTCGGCCACGTGCAGCGCGGCCTGGTCGTCACCGCGGCGCCAGGCGTCGCGAAACGGCCCGAGCGCCGCTTTCACATCGCCGCGACCCAGGCTGTAGACCAGCACCAGCAGGTGCACCGGCAACGCCAGCAGGCCGTAGGCCACCGGTTCCAGCACATGCAGCAGCAGCACGAGCAGCGCCACCGGCGCCAGGACCAGGATGCCCAGCGTCCACCAGGGATGGACCTTGCCGCTGCGCTCCAGGCGCACCAGTTCGCCCAGGTAGAAGCCGTCGCGTTGCAACCGCTGGCGCAGGGCCGAGAACTTCTCGACCCACAGCGCCAGCACCAACACCAGAAAACTCATGCCTTGTCCTCGTTGCATTGCAGCGCGGCCCGGTAGCGCGGCCAGTCGAAGGCCGGCCCCGGATCGGTCTTGCGCTGCGGGGCGATATCGCTGTGGCCACAGATGCGCTGGGCGTCGATCACCGGCCAGGCCGCACGGATCTCGCGGGTCAGCCGCTCCAGGGTGGCGTACTGGGCATCGGTATAGGGCAGTTCATCGGTGCCCTCCAGCTCGATGCCGATGGAAAAATCGTTGCAGCCCTCGCGCTCGCCGAAGCGCGACACGCCGGCATGCCAAGCACGGTCGAGCAACGAGACGAACTGGGTCACCGCGCCATCGCGCTCGACGAACAGGTGCGCCGAGACAGTCAGGTGGTTGATGGTGGCGAAATAAGGGTGCTCGTTCGGGTCAAGGCAGTTCTGGAAGAACTGCTGGACTTTGCCGGTACCGAAGCAGGCGGGTGGCAGGCTGATGTTGTGGATGACCAGCAGCGCGATGGCCTCACCCTCGGGGCGGGCGTTGAAGTTCGGCGAGGGGCAGTGGCTGACGCCGGTGAACCAGCCGGTCGCACGGTCCAATTGCATGGTGCAGATCCTGAAATGACGCCCGAGACAGGTACCCAGTATGCCGTGACCAACCGGCGCTTGCATGTAAATGATTGTGTAGGGAAAGTCAGCGTTACTGCGCCTGCTGCCCGCGCAACTGCTCCAGCACCGCCTCCAGCGCCCGCTCGAACAGCAGGCCGCCGTCCAGCAAGCGCACCTCGCCACGACGCAAGGCCAGGGCCAGGCCCATGCGATTCCATTCACGCACTTTCATGCCGGTGCGGTTGGTGAAGACCAGGCGATCATTGCTGTCGATGCGCGCCACCAGCTTACAACGCAGCGGCTCGTCGTCGTCCATCACTTCGACCCAGGTACCGACCTGCAAGCGTTGCACCTGGCGCAATGCCGGCTCTTGATCGTCGAAAGGCAGGCCAGGGGCAAGGGCGGACTCGTCGCTGACCGCCAGCACGATATCGTCCTCAATCCACACCTCGTCTAGCGCGGCATCCGGCTCCTGCGTGCCACCGCAGGCACGCAGGTGCAGTTTCTCCAGTTGCAGGAAGAAATCACGGGTGGCGGCGGAGTCCAGCGCTATCCCCGCCAGGCCGTCGCGCAGGGCCTTGAGCAGGCCCGGCACCTGCTCCAGCAGGCGCTGCGGTTCACGGTACGGGGCAATACTGACCAGCAGGTCGTCCACCGTCGCCAAGGCGTCGGCCCAGGCCGCCGAGCCCTCGCCCTGCTTCAGCCAGGCCAGCAGCAGCACCTGGCTCCAGGACTGCACCAGCATCTGCACCACCACCTGCGGCAGCACCCGGCCGTGCAGACGGTCGTTCAACTCCCGCTGCACCCGCTGGCGGGCCTGCAGGGTGCGGGCACGGCCCTCCTCGGCGTCACGGGTGCGCTGCTCGAGCAGTTCGTTGCGTCGGCGCTCGTCCTGGCTGAAGGCCAGAAACTCATCGAGCAGCTCGTTGAACACCGCGCAGTCGTCGGAGAAATCATTGAGCAGGCGCTGGACAATACGCTCGACCCGCAGGTGCAGGCTGTCGCGCAGTCCCTCGGCATCGCTTTCCCAGCCGATGGCCACGGCGGCGATCTCGTTGAGCAGGCGGCGCGCCGGGTGGCCGGCACGGCTGAACATGCCCTTGTCGATCAGCGCGACCTTGAGCACCGGGATATGCAGGCGGGCGATCAGCGCCCGGAGGCTGGCCGGCAGGTTGTCGTCGCCCTGGATGTAGGCGAACAGCAGGTCGACCAGGTTGATCGTGTCCTCGTCGTCGGTGGCTATGCGTCGCCGCGTGCCGCTGCGCACGCTGACCCGCAGCAGCAGCTGCTCGAGTTGCTGACCGAGGTTGAAGTCATCCGGCTCGCCGGGGGCCGGCACATAGTGCTGCAGGTGGGTGAGCAGGCGCAGCAGGTCGCCGGTACTGGTCGGCTGCGCGGATCCGGCCGCCTGCAGCCGCGGCGCGACACGCCCACGCACCGGCGCCAGCAACGCCTGCACCGAGGCGAAGAACGCCTGGCCGGCCGAGTCGGACAAGCCGCCCTGCGCCGGGCTGGTCGGGACGCGCCGGGCGATGCTGCGGCGGTCCTCGGCGCGGCGCCGCGGGGCGGGCATCAGCTCCGGCAGCACGCCGGCGCTGGCGAGCAACTGGCTCGCCTCGCCGTAGAGCAGGTCGAGGTCGCGCAGCACGTAGCGCTCGAACAGTTTGAGCAGCACCATCTTGACGCTGGCGCCGACTCCCAGGTTGCGCCCGGCATCCAGGAAGTAGCCACACAGGTTGCCGGGCCCCAGGGGATTGCTTGCGCTGGCCACCGGCAGCTCCAGTAGCGTGGTGAAGCGCAGATTCAGTTGCTCAAGCAGAAAGCCGTCGCGCGAGAGCACCCGGTCGACCATGGCCTGCACGGCCACCGAGCGCTCCAGTGACGGCTTGTCCTGCGTCTGCGCCCTGACCAGGGACTCGAGCCCGTCGCCCTGGCCGATGCGGGCGAAGGCCTCGTAGAACGTGTCGAGGAAGCCCCGCTCGATGCTCTTGCGCTTGAGGCGCAAGTCGCGCATGGCTTCGAAATACAGGTTCTGGTCGAGGCGGCCGCTGGCCTTGTCGGCCATTTCAAACAGGGTGTCATCGGCATTGTCGAACAACGCCTGCAATCCCTGGCGCAATTGCAGGGCGGCCTTGTCGCGCACCTGCAGGAGCAGCACGGGAAGGCATGGCGAGGGCGCGCGCGCACCCCGGTCGATGGCGGCCGCCAGGGGCACCACCTTGCCTTCATCATGCATCCCGAACTCCTTGCTGGATGTTGCGTTGTTCGACTGAAAGGGGATCGTCAAAGCTATGACGCCAAATACTGGTCGCCATTATCGGTGAAAACACCGACAGCTGCCAGCACCCCATTCGTGCGCCTCAACTGACAGTGCGTTCGCAGGAATGCTCAAACCGCCTGACCAAAGGTCATCTGCCCGGCAGCTGTACACGCCGCCCCCCTGCCCTATAATCGCGGCACCTAGCTTGTGGAGCCGACCATGCCGAACCTACGCCTCGCCGACCTGACCGCCGAAATCGAAGCCAACGTGCGCCGCGCGCTGCTCGAGGACATCGGCAGCGGCGACATCACCGCCCAGCTGATCCCGGCCGAGCGCCTGGCCAAGGCGACCATCATCACCCGCGAGGACTGCGTGATCGCCGGCACCGCCTGGGTCGATACGGTGTTCCGCCAGCTCGACCCACGGGTGGCGGTGCACTGGCAGGTGGCCGACGGCGAGCGGGCCACGGCCAACCAGGTGCTGTTCCACCTCGAAGGCCCGGCGCGCTCGCTGCTCAGCGGCGAGCGCACGGCGCTGAACTTCCTGCAGATGCTTTCGGGCGTGGCCACCCGCGCGCGCTTCCTGGCCGACCTGGTGGAAGGCACCCAGGTGCGCCTGCTCGACACCCGCAAGACCCTGCCCGGCCTGCGCCTGGCGCAGAAGTACGCGGTCACCTGCGGCGGCTGCCACAACCACCGCATCGGCCTGTACGACGCCTTCCTGATCAAGGAAAACCATATCGCCGCCAGCGGTGGCGTGGCCGAAGCCGTGGCGGCGGCGCATCGCATCGCCCCGGGCAAGCCGGTGGAAATCGAGGTGGAAAGCCTGGACGAACTGCGTCAGGCGCTGGCGGCGGGGGCCGATATCGTCATGCTCGACGAACTGACCCTGGATGAGATGCGCGAAGCGGTAAGCATCACCGCCGGCAAGGCCAAGCTGGAGGCCAGCGGCGGCGTCAACGAGACCACCCTGCGGGTGATTGCCGAGACGGGGGTGGACTACATCTCGATCGGCGCGATGACCAAGGACGTGAAGGCGGTGGACCTGTCGATGCGCTTGAGCCTCTGAGGTTTTCGCAAGGCATGAAAAAACCGGCCAGATGGCCGGTTTTTTTATCGCGGGGCTGGCCCGCAAAGGCTGGATCAGTGCGCGGCGTTGGCCAGGCCGTCCAGGTAACGCTCGACGTCCAGGGCCGCCATGCAGCCGGCACCGGCCGAGGTGATGGCCTGGCGGTAGACGTGGTCGGCCACGTCGCCAGCGGCGAACACGCCCTCGACATTGGTGGCGGTGGCATTGCCTTCACGGCCACCGTGGACCACCAGGTAGCCGTCCTTCAGGGTCAGCTGGCCTTCGAACAGCGAGGTGTTCGGGGTGTGGCCGATGGCGATGAACACGCCGTCGACCTTGATTTCGTCGAAGCTGCCGTCGTTGTTCTTCAGGCGCGCACCGGTCACGCCCATGTTGTCACCCAGCACTTCATCCAGGGTGGCATTGAGCTTGAGCTCGATCTTGCCTTCGGCGACACGGGCGTGCAGCTTGTCGATCAGGATCTTCTCGGCGCGGAAGGTGTCGCGGCGGTGCACCAGGGTCACCTTGCTGGCGATGTTGGCCAGGTAAAGAGCTTCTTCCACGGCGGTATTGCCGCCACCGACCACGGCGACCGGCTTGTTGCGGTAGAAGAAACCGTCGCAGGTGGCGCAGGCCGACACACCCTTGCCCATGAAGGTTTCTTCCGACGGCAGGCCCAGGTAGCGGGCGCTGGCGCCGGTGGCGACGATCAGCGCGTCGCAGGTGTAGGTGCCGCTGTCACCGCGCAGGGTAAACGGCTTGTTGGCCAGGTCGACGGCGTTGATGTGATCGAAGACGATCTCGGTCTCGAAGCGCTCGGCGTGCTCCTGCATGCGTTGCATCAGGGCCGGGCCGGTCAGGCCGTGGGGGTCGCCCGGCCAGTTGTCGACTTCGGTGGTGGTGGTCAGCTGGCCGCCGGCCTGCATGCCGGTGATCAGCAGCGGCTTGAGGTTGGCACGGGCGGCGTACACCGCGGCGCTGTAACCGGCAGGGCCGGAACCGAGAATGATGACGCGCGAATGACGTACTTCAGACATGTCGAACTCCTGTCGAGCGGGCCGCACGGGGCATCTAGGTGCCGGTTGCGCCAGCTGGAATTAAAAGGGACCCACGCAGCACTTGGGGAAGGCTACAACGCGTTGGTCCAAAACCGAAAAAGTTGAGCGCACTGTAGCGAGGCCGCAGAGATTAAGGAAATATCCTTCGACAATCCACCTTATAGACAGTCTCTATCCGGCAGCCATTGTCCCAGTGCTTTGTTACACACCGTTTCCCAGAGGCGCGGTGCCTTTCGTCCGCGCGCCAAACTCGGTAAGGTCAGCGCGTTTTCCTAAAGCGGAGCATTCCGATGCAAGCCCCCGTCCTGTCCGGCCCCCAGTACCTGCGCGAAGGCCTGAAACTGGTCCTGAGCCCGAGCCTGCGCCTGTTCGTGCTGCTGCCCCTGGCGGTCAACCTGCTGCTGTTCGGCGGCCTGATCTATTTCGCCGGCCATCAGTTCAGCCTGTGGGTCGATGCGCTGATGCCCACCCTGCCCGACTGGCTGGGCTTTCTCACCTACATCCTGTGGCCGCTGTTCGTTGCCCTGGTGCTGTTGATGGTGTTCTTCACCTTCACCCTGCTGGCCAACGTCATCGCCGCGCCGTTCAACGGCTTCCTGGCGGAAAAGGTCGAGGTGGTGGTGCGCGGCCAGGACAACTTCCCGCCCTTCAGCTGGGCCGAGCTGGTGGCCATGGTGCCACGCACCCTCAGCCGTGAGATGCGCAAGCTGGGCTACTTCCTGCCTCGGGCCATCGGCCTGTTCATCCTCTCGTTCATCCCGGTGGTGAACGTGATCGCCGCGCCACTGTGGCTGGTGTTCGGGATCTGGATGATGGCGATCCAGTACATCGACTACCCGGCGGACAACAACAAGATGAGCTGGCAGGACATGCTCGCCTGGCTGCGGCAGAAGCGCTGGCAATCGATGGGGTTTGGCGGGATCACTTATCTTGCGCTGATGATTCCTGGAGTCAACGTGCTGATGATGCCGGCGGCGGTGGCCGGAGCGACGCTGTTCTGGGTGCGTGAGCGTACCTGAATGAAGCCATCGCGGGGCAAGCCCGCTCCCACGCGCAATGCGTGGGAGCGGGCTTGCCCCGCGATGGCTTAAGTCCGGTCAGTGGCTCAACTGGCTGGAAAACTGCCCCACCGCATCCACCACCTTCTTCGCCCCTTCCTGGATCTCGACGATCACCCCGCCGGTATCGGCGGCCAGGGCCAGGCCCTGCTCGGCCTGGCGCTTGCTGGTGTCGATGATGTCCACCGCGGCCTGGGCCAGCTGTTCGTTCTGCTGCACCACCTTGGCGATCTCCTCGGTGGCGCTGCTGGTGCGCGAGGCCAACTGACGCACTTCATCAGCGACCACGGCGAAGCCGCGCCCCTGCTCGCCGGCGCGGGCGGCTTCGATGGCGGCGTTGAGCGCCAGCAGGTTGGTCTGACCGGCGATGTCGCTGATGGTCTTGATGATCGCGCCGATCACCTTTGACTGCTTGTCCAACGCCTGGATGCCATCGGCGGCGTTTTGCATCGAACCTTCCAGGCCGCGCATCACCTCGACGGTCTGGGTCACCACGTCGGTGGCCTTGCGCGCGCTGTCGTCGGTCTCCAGCGAGGTGGTGTAGGCAATGTCGGCGGCCTGGGCCACGGCCAGTTCCTGGTTGACCTGGTCGGTGATCACGGTGGCGAACTTGACCACTTTGTAGAGCACGTCGTGGGCGTCGATGATCGGGTTGTACGTAGCCTCCAACCAGACCACCCGGCCATGGGAATCAATACGCTTGAAGCGCTCGGCGACGAACTCGCCGCGGCGCAGGCGGTTCCAGAACTCCTGGTAGCCAGGCGAGTTGGCTTCTTCCGGCTCGCAGAACATACGGTGCGGCTTGCCGCGCACCTGCTCCAGGCTGTAGCCCATGGTCTGCAGGAAGCGGTCGTTGGCAGTCAGTACCTGGCCTTCGAGGTTGAACTCGATTACCGCGGTGGAGCGCATCAGCGCCTTGATCAGGCTCTCGTGCTCGCGGGAGGTCTCGATGGTGCGGGTCAGGTCGCTGGAGTGCAGGGAGAAGTACTTGATGCGCCCTTCGCTGTTCTTGACCGGCTGCAGGATCGATCGCAGCCACGCCTCGTCACCGTTGCCGCGCAGCAGACGGAAGGCACCGTTGAGGTGCTCGCCACGGGTGATGGCCTGCTTCATGCGCTGGTAGAAATCGAGCTTCTTCACATGCGCGGGCACGATCTCCTCGATGTTGCGCCCGATCAGTTGCTCGGCGCGATAGCCCATCTCGGCCTCAAAGTTGCCGTTGACCGACTCGATGCGCCCCTGGGGATCGAGCTGGAGCACCAGCATTTCGCTGTCGAGGCTGTTCTTGACCTGCTCGATGGACATCAGCTCTTCGCGCAGTTGCTGGATTTCTTTCTTCAATTTGCTGTTGAACATGGCCGCTCTCCCGGAGCGAATTCATAGAGTCGAATGCCTCTGCATCGGCTGCGTGGCGAGGGTTCTTGAGTGCCTTGCAAGGAAATATTCAAACGGATGCAAGTGCCGGAAATCAGGCGTCACGTACCCGTCACAAAGGCGTCACATGCCCGAAACGGGGGCGGCCCAGACTTTTTCCCATGAGCACACCGTCCCTGCGTATTACCCTGGTCAGCGAAACCTTCCCACCCGAGATCAATGGCGTGGCCAACACCCTTGGACGCCTCAGCGAAGGGCTGCGCCGGCGCGGCCACCAGGTGGAACTGATCCGCCCGCGCCAGGCCACCGACAACGGGGCCGGCAACGACGAGACCCTGCTGTTGTGCCGAGGTTGGCCATTGCCGGGCTACCCAGGCCTGCAATGGGGCGAGGTGTCGATGCACAAGCTGTGGCGTCGCTGGCGCAGGCAGCGCCCGGATGTGCTGTACATCGCCACCGAAGGCCCGCTGGGCCTGAGCGCCCTGCGCGCCGCCCGACGCCTGGGCGTGGCGGTGGTCAGCGGCTTTCACACCAACTTCCCGCAATATTCGGGGCAGTATGGCCTGGGCCTGCTGTCGCGGATGCTCACCCACTACCTGCGCTGGTTCCATCGGCGCACCGCCATCACCCTGGTGCCCAGCGTCAGCCAGCGCCTGGAGCTGGAGCGCCGCGGCTTCGAACGGCTCGGCCTGATGGCCCGCGGGGTCGATGCCAGCCTGTTCACCCCGGCACGCCGCAGCCAGGCCCTGCGCGAGCAGTGGGGGCTGGGTGTGGACGATATTGCCGTGCTACACGTCGGGCGCCTGGCCGCGGAGAAGAACCTGGCCCTGCTGCGTCCTTGCATGGAGGCCCTGGGCAAGGTCTATCCGCAGCGGCGCCTGCGCCTGGTGATCGTCGGTGATGGCCCGCTGCGTGGACAACTCGAACAGCAACTGCCCGATGCCGTGTTCTGTGGCGCGCAGCGCGGCGAGGTACTGGCCGAGCACTACGCCAGCGGCGACCTTTTCCTGTTCCCAAGCCTGACCGAAACCTTCGGCAACGTCGTGCTCGAAGCGCTCGCCTCGGGACTGGCCGTGGTCGCCTACGACGAAGCCGCCGCCGCCCAGCATATCCGCCACGGCCACAGTGGCGCCTTGGCCATGCCGGGGGACCAGGCAGCGTTCATCGACGCCGCCTGCTGGTTGCTGGAGGAAGGCGAAACCCTGCGCCGGGTGCGCTTGAACGCCCGCCAGCACGCCAGCCGCCAGGGCTGGCCGGCGATCGTCGAGCAGTTCGAGGGCTACCTGTACGGCGCCTGCCGCGAGCCGCAGGCCCCGCCACTGGTGATCAAGCCAAGGTCGTCAGCGCCTCACGGCTGAACGGCAGCACATCGTCCTCACGCCCGTCCCGCACTTTGCGCGCCCACTCGGCATCCACCAGCAAAGCGCGTCCCACGGCCACCAGGTCGAACTCCTGGTCGTGCAGGCGGCGCAGCAACCCTTCGAGGCTGGCGGGCTTGGCCACCTTGTCGGTGGCGACCATGAACTGCAGGAACTCGCCATCCAGGCCGACACTGCCCACGGTGATGGTCGGCTTGCCGGTGAGCTGGCGGGTCCAGCCGGCGAGGTTCAGCTCGCTGCCCTCGAACTCCGGCTCCCAGAAGCGCCGGGTGGAGCAGTGGAAGATATCCACGCCCGCCTCGGACAGGGGCTTGAGGAACGCCGCCAGGGCCTCGGGGGTATCCACCAGGCGCGCGCTGTAGTCCTGCTGCTTCCATTGCGAGAAACGCAGGATGATCGGGAAGTCCGGGCCGACGGCCGCGCGCACGGCCTTGATCAGTTCGATGGCGAAACGCGAGCGCCCGGCCAGGTCACCGCCATATTCGTCATCGCGACGGTTGCTGGCTTCCCAAAAGAACTGGTCAATCAGGTAGCCGTGGGCGCCGTGGATCTCCACGCCGTCCATGCCGATGGCCTGGGCATCGCGCGCCGCCTGGGCGAAGGCGGCGATCACCTCGCGGATATCCTCCCGGCTCATGCCGTGGACCTGCACCTGGCCGTCCTTTTCCTTGCCGCTCGGGCCATAGCCCGGGACCGCGGCGTCCGGCTCGGTGCCCAGGCGCCGCACACTGCCCACATGCCACAACTGCGGCACGATGCGCCCGCCCTCGGCGTGCACGGCCTCGACCACGCGTTTCCAGCCGGCCAGGGCATCCTCACCGTGAAAACGGGGTACGTTGGGGTAGCCGTTGGCGGCCTTGTGCGCGACCGTGGTGCCCTCGGTGATGATCAGGCCGACACCGGCGGCGGCGCGGCGGCGGTAGTACTCGATCACGCCGTCGTGGGGCACGCCGCCGGGGCAGAAGGTACGGGTCATCGGCGCCATGACCACGCGGGTCGGCAGGTCGAGGGAGCCGAGGGTGAAGGGCTGGAACAGAGGGTTGCTGGACATGCGGCGCTCCCGAGGGATGAAATGGATGCGCCCGAGCTTAGGGGCCGCCAAGTGCGTGTCACAGCATCATTGATTGCAGTGATCGGCAGGTATCGCTGCGGGCGGACCGATTTGCAACAGGAAATTTATTTTGCAAAAGGGCTTGAATTCGTCCGTCGGTTGCCTGACTTTAGAGTCAAGAGGCGCAGAAAACCCAACGCCCTCAGTGGCCTAGGCACGCCTCTCGCGAGCAAGCTGAATAAGGATTGAATCATGCAAATCCAGGTCAACAGCAGCAACCACATCGAAGGCAACATCCGTCTCGACCAATGGGTCCGCAGTACCCTGCAAAGCAGCCTCGAACGTTACGAGGACGACCTCACCCGCATTGAAGTCCACCTGCGTGACGAAAACGGCGCCAAGCCCGGTCCCCACGACAAACGCTGCCAGATGGAGGCTCGCCCGAAAGGCCACCAGCCGATCTCCGTGACCCACACCGCCACTTCGCTGGAACATGCCGTCGATGGCGCCGCCAGCAAGCTGAACCACGCGCTGGAACACTTCTACGGCAAACTGCGCAGCAAGCGCGGCGCCCTGGAACTGAGCGATCCAGACGCCTGACCGACAAGGGTTCAGACAAGCACGCCCGGCCTTGCGCCGGGCGTTTTCATTGTTGGCCGATCAGCGGGCCTGAACCAACCCCGGCCGCCTCCGGTCAACCCCTGCAGTCATTCACTGCAGACCCCGACCATGAACAACCCTTTCGATCAGATCAGCGCCGCCTTCGCCCCCGAGTACCGGGTCAACCTGAGCATCGAGCGCCTGGACGGCAGCATCATGCTGACCCTGTCCGACGACAGCGGCGTGGTCGCCAGGCGCCTGATCAGCCAGGCCCAGCGCAACGACCCAGTGCGCCTGCAGCGGGTCATCGACAGCATCCGCCTGGGCCTGGCCATCGAGCTGGGGCAGAACCCACTGGAGGTGCTGGCGGCCCTGACCCGCACCTGGCACGGCGAGCAGCGCTTTCCTGCCGCCGGCAGTGCCAACTAAGCGCTACTTGCCCTCGTCCACTTCCTTGCCGCTGGCATCCAGCGCCTTGGTCGACGGGTAACGGTACGAGGCGTAGCGCACCACCAGGATGGCGAATGCCAGCAGCAGGATGCCCCCGCACACGTACAGCAGCCCGACATCCGGCGCCTTGTGGTGCGAGACATCGCCGATCAGCAGGCGGGTCAATGCAGTGATCGCCACATAGAGCAGGAAGCGGATCGGCATGTGGTTGGTCTTGAAGTAGATCCCCACCATCGCCCCCAGCTCCAGGTAGATGAACAGCAGCAGGATGTCATCGACGCTGACCCCGCCCTTGCCCAGCATGTCCATGAAGGTCGCCACCGCCGCATAGGCGGTGATCGCGCCGATGCCGAACAGCGCCAGGTAGTGGAAGGCTTCCACGCACAGGTTGCCCAGCGAGTCGGCGGAGCCGTGCAGGCCTTTGCGCAGTCTTTCTGCCCATTTGATGTTCACGATGTTCGATTCCTAGATACGGCTGAAGGTCTTGTGCCATGCAGTTAAAGGGCCACGGCCCCTGTCTTGGAAGGCGGCCGATTGCCGCAGGGCACCTGTGGGCTACGCTGATTTTCAGTTTGCCGGGCCATCATTGCGGTTGCAGGATGATGGTCGAGCGATGTACTGTATAAAAATACAGTTGTCCGCAACCCAACCAGCAAAAAGGCACAGAGGTGATGAATGGCCGTCGAAGTGGTGTACCGCAGCAGCCGCGACCCGGAGCGCTTGTTCATGGATAAGGCCGAAGCAGACCGTCACGACAAGATGCTCGAACTGGCCGAGCGCCTGGCCGAGGTGCTGCAAAAGGCCGTGCCGTCGCTGAGCGAACAGCAGGTCGAGGAAGCCGGTATCTACATGGCCAAGAACCGCGACGTGTTCGCCCGGGCGTTCAAGAGCCAGCCGGATGCGCTGGCGGAGCTGCTCGAAGGTGGCGCGGCCGAATGACCGCATCGCGGGGCAAGCCCCGCGACCAGGCCCTCAGCCATACAGCAAGCGCTCCGCCAACATTTGCGCCACCCGCGCCGGCGACCGTTTCTCTGCCTGGGCATGGGCGAACACCTCGGTCAGCCGCGTGGGAATTCGCGCCAGGTGCGCGGTGATGCTACCCACGGTTTCCCCCCGGTGGGTCAACGCCACATAGATCAACCCGCCCGCATTGATCACGTAGTCCGGCGCGTACAGGATCCCCCGACTCTCCAACTGGTCGGCCACCTGCAACGTGGTCAGCTGGTTGTTCGCCGACCCCGCCACCGCCGCACAGCGCAGTTGCATCACGCTCTGCCCGTTGAGCACCGGCCCCACGCCACAGGGGGCGAAGATGTCGCACGGGGTGCTGATCAAGGCCTCATGGGCCACCGGATGGGCACTGAACTGCTCCACCGCCAGGCGCACTTTGCCCGGGTCCAGGTCGCTGACCAGCAACTCGGCGCCCGCCGCATGCAGTTGCTCGGCCAGGGCGTAGCCCACATTGCCCAGGCCCTGTACCGCCACCCGCAGCCCCTCCAGGTTGTCGCTGCCCAGCCGGGCCATGGAGGTGGCGCGAATGCCGGCGAACACACCCATGGCCGCATGGGGCGACGGATCGCCCGAGGCCGTGGTGCTGGTCACGTAGGGAGTGGACTGGGCAATACAGTCCATGTCGAGGGTCGAGGTGCCGCTGTCCACCGCCGTGATGAATCGCCCCTGTAGGCTGTCGACGAAGCGGCCGAAGGCCTCGAACAGCGCCGCGCGGTTTTCCACGTGCGGATTACGCACGATCACCGCCTTGCCACCGCCCATCGGCAGCCCGGCCAGGGCCGCCTTGTAGCTCATGCCCTGGGCCAGGCGGATGGCGTCGGCCATGGCGCTCTCGTCGTCGGCATAGGGCAGGTAGCGGCAGCCGCCCATGGCCGGCCCCAGTTGTTCGCTGTGAATCACCACCACGGCCTTCAGGCCCGTGGGCGGGTCGATGAACAGGTGCAGTGACTGGGCGCGGGTGCTTTGCATGAGCTCGAACATAGACGGGCTCCCCAAAGAGGTGCTCCTACCAGTATAAACAGGTCGAGGCCGGACACCGCACGGACGGACCACTGGACGAAAAGCCGCGCCAGGGCTACAAGTTAAGCGTGATGGAGAGGTCCCATGAACCCACGCCAAGCCTGCCTGGCCTGCCTGGAACGCGAGCCGGTCGCCCTGCTGGAAGCTGCCCTGTGGATTGCCGCCGAGCATGACGCCAGTGTCGAGCCCGCAGCCGGCCTGGCCCGACTGCACGAACTGCAACGCGACGTCAGCACCAGCCTGCCGATGCTGCCGCTCAACGAGCTGGCCCAGCCCTTGCTACGCCAGCTCAACGCCCTGGGCTTCCAGCAGGACGAATACCACCCGTTGCGACCGCAGGCGGCCCTGATGGACAAGGTGCTGCAGCGCCGCCGCGGCCAGCCGTTGCTGTTGGCCATCCTCGCCCTGGAACTGGCCCGCCGCCTGTCGATCCCGCTGGAGGGCGTCAACTTCCCCGGCCATTTCCTGCTGCGCGTACCCGGCGCCGATCACCTGCTCGACCCCTGTGGTGGCCGGCGCCTCTACCCCAACGACTGCCGCGAACTGCTCGCCCGCCAGTACGGCCCGCAGTTGCCGCTGACCGCCGAGCACCTGCGCGGCGCTTCGCCAAGGCAGATGCTCCAGCGACTGTCGCGTAACCTGCGCCAGCTGCATACCAGCAACGACAACAACCTGGCCGCCCTGATCGATGCCGAACGGGTCATGCAACTGGGCCCGGTGCAGGTCAGCGATTACCTGGCCCGCGCCACGCTGTACCAGCACCTGGACTGCCCCCAGGCCGAACGCTTCGACCTGGAGCACGCCCTGTTGCTCACTGACGACCCGCTGCAACGCCTGAAACTCAGCGAGCGCCTCGGCCAGCTGCCCAGCGCCAAGCGCTCAATCCATTAAGGCCTCGCCCGCGACCTTCGGCTCACGCGGCCGCGGCGCCCGCACCCGGCTGATCAACAACGCTCCCAGCACGGCCGGGACGGCACAGAAGAAGAAGATCTGCTCCACTGGCATGTGCAACGTCAGCAGCAGGCTGCCCAGCAGCGGCCCGAGGATCGAGCCGAAGCGCCCGACGCCCAGGGCCCAGCCGGTGCCGGTGGCGCGCACCTGGGCCGGGTAGAAGTTGCTGACGAAGGCATTGAGCGTCAGCTGGCCACCGATGATGCAGAAGCCGGCGGCGAACACACTGGGCACCAGCCAGCGCGGGTCATCATGGTTCAGGCCGACCAGCACGCTGAACAGCGCTGCCCCCAGCAGCACGGCGGCCAGCAGATAGGCCTTGTTGGCCATGCGGTCGGCGCACCAGGCCAGGCATACGGCACCGAAGGTGCCGGCGAACAGGAACAGCGAGGTGACCAGGTTGGCCTGGTTCAGCGCCAGCCCGCTTTCCTGCAGCAGCGACGGCAGCCAGCTGATCATGAAGTACAGCAGGATCAGGCTGACGAAGAAGGTGCTCCACAGCAGCAGGGTCGGGCGGGCAAAACCGTCGCGGAACAGCGCCACCATGGTGAGCTTGCTGTCCGCCGGCTCGTCGCTGGCGATCCGCGCCACTGGTATCTGCCAACCGGGCAACAACCGGGCAGTCACCCGCTGCAACCGCGCATAGGGTGGGGCGTCGCGCAGCAGGCGCGGCAGCGACTCGGGCAGGAACAGTACCAGGAACGGGAATAGCAGCAAGGGCGCCACGCCGCCGGCGAGAAACACCGCCTGCCAACCGTGATGATCGATGAAGCCCGCGGCGACGAAGCCGCCCGCCGCGCCGCCCAGGGAGAATCCGCAAGCCGCCAGGGTGACCATCAGGGTACGCAGCCGAGGCGGCGCATAGTCGGCCATCAGCGCCATGGCGCTGGGCATGGCGCCGCCCATGCCGATGCCGCAGAGAAAGCGCGCCAGCATCAGGCTGTCGAGGGAAGAGGCGAACACCATCAGCACCGTCAGGCTGGCGTACAGCAGCACGCAGCACAGCAGCACCCGGCGCACGCCGAAGCGGTCGGCCAGCGGCGTCACCGCCAGCGAGCCGACCGTCAGGCCCAGCAGGTTGGCGCTGAACACCGGCCCGAAGGCGGCCTTCTCCAGCCCCCAGTCCTGGGCCAGCGCGGGGATCACATAGCCCAGCACCTGGGCGTCATAACCATCGGTGACCAACAGCAGGATCAACAGCAGCAGCAGGCGCCACTGGTAGGGTGACACCGGGCGCGCGTCGAGCGCCGCGCGAAAGCTGGCTATCTGGTTGTGCATCGCAAGGTCCCTGTCTTTTGTTGTTATGAGTGCAGGTGCGGGCGGTGGCGATCAGTCGGGGGTGTCGGGCTGCCTCGCCGGGTGGGCCTGGTGGAAGGCCGGGTGCTGCTCGGCCAGGGCGGCCACCCGGCGAATGCGCGGGTAACCACCAAGGTCGATGTTGAAGCGCTCGGCCGCGTACAGCTGCGGGATCAGGTAGACGTCGGCCACGCCCGGCGTCGCCCCGAAGCAGAAGCCGTCATCGCCGATCAGTTGCTCCACCGCCGCCAGCCCCTGGCTGATCCAGTGGCCGATCCACTGGTTGACCTGGGCCTCGTCGTGCCCCAACTGACGCAGCTGGTTGAGCACGCTGACGTTGTGCAACGGATGGACATCGCAGCCGATGATCGCCGCCACGCCGCGCACCCTGGCCCGGGCTTCGGGCGCACGGGGCAACAGTGGCGTTTCGGGGAAGGCTTCCTCCAGGTACTCGATGATCGCCGGCGACTGCACCAGCAGCTCGCCGCTCTCCAGGCGCAGGGCCGGCACCCGGCCCTGGGGGTTGAGCGCCAGGTAGTCCGCGCCGCGCTGTTCGCCCTTGAGCAGGTTCACAGGCAGGGCCTGGTAGTCCAGGCCCTTGAGCGCCAGGGCGATGCGCACCCGATACGACGAGGTGGAGCGGTAGTAGGTGAACAGTTCCATCGCCCTGCCCCCTCAGTTGGCCGCGACGATGGTGCCGCGGCACTCGCCGAAGCCGATGCTGGCCACGCCCTCGCGCACGCAACGGGCGCGCAGGATGATCTCGTCGCCGTCCTCGAGGAACTTGCGCACCTCGCCGCTGGCCAGTTCCACCGGGTGCTTGCCGCCCTCGGTGATCTCCAGCAGGCTGCCGAACGACCCCGGCGCGGCGCCCGACAGGGTACCCGAACCGAACAGGTCGCCCGGTTGCAGCTGGCAGCCGTTGACGCTGTGGTGGGCAACCATCTGCGCCACGGTCCAGTACATGCTGCGGGTGCTGCTCAGGGTCAGGCGATGCGCCGGCAGGTTCTGCTCGCGCATGCGCTCGGTCAGCAGCAGCACTTCCAGCTCGACGTCGAAGGCGCCGGCAGCCTGGTCGCGCTTGTCCAGCAGGTACGACAGCGGCTGCGGGTCACCCTCCGGACGGGCCGGCTGGGCGCAGCGGAATGGCTCCAGTGCCTCGGCGGTTACCACCCACGGCGACACCGTGGTGATGAAGCTCTTGGACAGGAACGGGCCCAGCGGCTGGTATTCCCAGGCCTGGATGTCCCGCGCCGACCAGTCGTTGAGCAGGCAGAAGCCGGCCACGTGCTCGGCGGCATCGCCCACCGGGATCGGCTGGCCCATGTCGTTGCCCTGGCCGATCCAGATACCCAGCTCCAGCTCGTAGTCCAGGCGCGCGCAAGGGCCGAAACTCGGCTCGGTCTGGCCCGCCGGCAGGGTCTGGCCCTTGGGGCGGCGCACATCGGCACCGGAGGCACGGATGGTCGAGGCGCGGCCGTGGTAGCCGATCGGCACATGCTTGTAGTTGGGCAGCAGCGGGTTGTCCGGGCGGAACAGCTTGCCGACGTTCTTGGCATGCTCGATGCCGACGTAGAAGTCGGTGTAGTCACCGATCTTCGCCGGCAGGTGCAGTTGGCATTCGCTGGCCGGGTACAGCGCTGCCTTCAGCGCAGCCTGGTGCTCGCTGCCCTCGTCCAGCAGTGCCAGCAGGCGCTCGCGCAGGGCCACGCGGGCCGTACGGCCCAGGGCGAAGAAGGCGTTCAGCGCGCCGCCGACGGTGGCCTCGACGGCGGCCTTGGCCGCGCCGTCGAACAGGCCAGCGGCCAGCACGGCCTCGAGGTCGAGGATCGCGTCGCCGATGGCCACGCCGCAACGTGGCGCCTGCCCTGGGCGGCTGAAGATGCCCAGGGGCAGGTTCTGCAGCGGGAAGTCGCGGTGCCCGTTGGCGTGCTCGACCCAGCTGCGGGCAATGGCGGTGTGGTTCATCGGTTATCTCCGGTTCGGGTTGAAGGTGCTCGGCAAGGTGGCCCAGCAACTATCGTAGTCGGCCTGCAATTGCGGGCTTTCGAGGGCCTGGCGGCTCGGACGCAGCACCTGGCTGGTCTCGAACATGAAGGCCATGGTGTTGTCGATCTTGTGCGGCGCCAGGTCCACCGAGATGGCCTTGTCGCAGGTCTCGGCGTCCGGGCCGTGGGCGCTCATCACCCCGTGCAGCGAGGCGCCGCCGGGCAGGAAGCCTTCGGCCTTGGCGTCGTAGGCGCCCTGGATCAGGCCCATGAACTCGTTCATCAGGTTGCGGTGGAACCATGGTGGACGGAAGGTATTCTCGGCCACCATCCAGCGCGGCGGGAAAATCACGAAGTCCATGTTGGCCATGCCGTGCACGCTGGTGGGCGAGGTCAGCACGGTGAATATCGACGGGTCGGGATGGTCGAAACTGACCGTGCCGATGGTGTTGAAGCGGCGCAGGTCGTACTTGTACGGCACGTTGCTGCCGTGCCAGGCGACCACGTCCAGCGGCGAATGCTGCAGCTCGCAGGCCCAGTGTTCACCGAGGAACTTCTGCACCAGCTGTACCGGGCCGTTGTTCTCTTCGTAATGGGCGACCGGGGTAAGGAAGTCACGCGGGTTGGCCAGGCCGTTGCTGCCGATCGGGCCGAGGTCCGGGATGCGCAGCGGCGCGCCGTGGTTCTCGGCGATATAGCCACGGGCCTGGGCGTCGAGCAGTTCGACCCGGAACTTCATGCCCCGCGGGATCACCGCGATCTCCAGCGGCCCGACTTCGAGCACGCCCAGCTCGGTGGCGATGCGCAGGCGACCTTGTTCCGGCACCAGCAGCAGCTCGCCGTCGGCATTGAAGAACACCCGCTCCATGGAACGGTTGGCGCGGTAGATGTAGACGCTCACCCCGGCCGGCTTTTCCGATGCCGAGTTGGCCACCATCGGCAGCCAGCCATCGATGAAGTCGGTCGGCTCGGGCGGAATCGGCTGGGGGCTCCAGCGCAGGCGATTGGGGTTGATGGCACCCAGCGCGCCGGTCAGCGGCTGGCGCTCCAGGCGCTCGAAACGCGGGTGCAGCGCCGACGGGCGGATGCGGTACAGCCAGGTACGGCGCAGTTCGCTGCGGGTCATGGTGAAAGCGGTGCCCGACAGCAGCTCGGCGTACAGCCCGTAGGGGGCTTTCTGCGGCGAGTTCTGCCCGACCGGCAGGGCACCGGGCAAGGCTTCGCTGGCGAATTCGTTGCCGAAGCCGCTCAGGTACTCGAGTTCAGGGGAAGTGTCGCGGGTCATCGGTGCCTCCGGGCTGCTGGGAGCCGTTGCGGGCAGCTGGCTGCGGGCCCGATCCTGAAACCGGCACCAGGGGCGGCAGCGCGTCTGCATTGTTTTTATCGTAATCAGATTACGAATAACGTAATTTGCCCGCGCGCAGGCGTCAAGCTATAAAGGCGCCACCCCAAGAATTCCGCATAGAAGTCCCCCATGGCCAAAGCCAGCAGCAGCGCCGACAACGGCAAACAGAAGGTCCGCTCGGCGGAAGTCGGCACCGACATCCTCAAGGCCCTGGCCGAACTCTCCCCCTCCACCTCGTTGTCGCGCCTGGCCGAGCACGTGGACATGCCGGCGAGCAAGGTGCACCGCTACCTGCAGGCGCTGATCGCCAGCGGCTTCGCCGAACAGGACCCGGCCACCAACCACTATGGGCTCGGGCGCGAGGCGTTGCGGGTGGGCATGGCGGCACTGGGCAGCATCGATGTGCTGAAGGTGGCGGCGCTGCCGCTGTCGCAGCTGCGCGACGAGCTCAACGAAAGCTGCTTCATCGCCGTGTGGGGCAACCAAGGCGCGACCGTGGTGAGCATCGAGCCGGCGGTGCGGGCGGTGACGGTGGTGACCCAGATCGGCTCGGTGCTGCCATTGCTGAGTTCGTCCACCGGGCTGGTGTTCGCGGCGCATCTGCCCGAGCGGGAGACCGTGGAGCTGCGCGACCAGGAACTGGCCACGCTGGGCCAGAAGGCGAGCGACTATGCGCCCCTGCTGGAGCAGATCCGCCAGCGCGGCCTGCACCATGTGCACGGGTTGCTGATGCCGGGGGTGGATGCGCTGTCCGCGCCGGTGTTCAACGCCATGGGTCAGGTCGCCGCGGTGATGACCGTGGTCGGGCCGACCTCGATCTTCCATGCCGACGAGCACGGCCCGGCCGCCCGGCGCCTGCTAGCCGCCACCCAAGCCACCAGCTGGCGGATGGGATACGGCGCGGATCAGTGAAAAGGCTTACAAAGCATTACGGATTTTCACTGCGCAGGCTGGCTATAGTCCGCCTGGCACTTTTACCCGAAACGTAAAGGTGAATGTCATAAGCCGCTATTTTTCCCACGAGATCAAGCGCTTATTCTGATCTCACTGGCCGGCACGAAGGGCTCTCCCCCCTGCCTTTCGGGCCCGCCCAGGTTCACCGACGTTGATTTTGAAGCTCCTTGATCTAACGTCTCGATTGGCCGCTGCGATTGCAGCGGCCTTTTTTATTTGTGCAGGATTCGCAAGACCGGCGAAAGGGCCGCAGCGCGGCCCCGGCATTGTTCAACCCAACGGATACTTCTGCAGGTTCGCCATCATCTGCTGCAACGCCTGCAGGCTGTCCTGCGGATGCCCGGCGCCCTCGAAGTCGCCAATGCGCGCCCAGTTGTCCGCCACCTGCTCGGGCGTGAACCCTTCGCGCGGGTCGAACCCCACGCCCTGGCTGCGCTCCCAGCGCAACTTGCCGACCCAGCCGCCGCCCACCTCGAACAGCTCGCCGCTGTCCTGGCACTGTTCGCTCCCCAGGTACACCACCAGCGGGCTGATCAGTTCGGGCTGCAGCCGCTCGAACACCTGCGGCGGGATCAGCCCCTCGGTCATGCGCGTGCCGCCGGTCGGGGCGATGGCGTTGACCAGGATGCCGTGCTTGCGGCCTTCGATGGCCAGGGTGCGGGTCAGCCCATAGAGGCCGAGCTTGGCCATGCCGTAGTTGGCCTGGCCGAAATTGCCATAGATGCCCGAGGTGGACGAGGTGAAGATCACCCGCCCCCAGTTCTGCGCCCGCAGGTGCGGCCAGGCAGCGTGGGTGACCTTGTAGGCGCCCTCGACATGCACGCGGTAGACCAGCTCCCAGTCGCTGTCTTCCATCTTGTGGAAGGTCTTGTCGCGCAGGATGCCGGCGTTATTGACCAGCACATCGACCCGGCCGTAGGTGTCCAGGGCCTGCTCGACAATGCGCGCGCCATCGGTGACCGAGTCATGGTTGGCGATCGCCGAACCGCCCGCGGCGCGGATCTCCTCCACCACGCGGTCGGCCGCCGAGGCGTTGGCGCCTTCACCGTGGGTCGACCCGCCCAGGTCGTTGACCACCACGTGCGCGCCGCGCGCGGCGAACAGCAACGCATGGGCCCGGCCCAGGCCGCCACCGGCCCCCGTGACGATCACCACTCGATCCTGCAGACGTACTGGTTCGCTCATGCTCAAGGCTCCTGGCAATGAAGGGATGCAACGCAGTCTCCGCCAGCCGCCGGGGCCGGGCAATCAAGCGCACCGTGGCGAATGCCGCCCGATAACGCCCGGCGATGATCACCCGGTCAGGACCAGGCGACCTTCAGCGGCACATAGCTCATCGGTTGTTCACGAAAGGCCAGGTAGTGGCGCAGCACCTGCACCGGCGCCTCGGTATGCGGGTAATGGCCAATGCCCTGCAGCACCACGGTGTCCGGCTCCGGCACCAGTTCGCGGTAGCGTTCGACCATGTGCGCGCCGGACAACGGATCGACCGCGCCATTGATGAAGCGCAGCGGCACGCCCGGGCGTTGCAGCGCCGCGACCCAGCGTTCGCGCTGGGCCTTGCGCTCGGGCAGGAAGCTGATGAGCCGGTGCAGGATGCGCGGGCCGCGATTGGAGGCGATCAGGCTCCAGTAGTCGTCCAGGGCGCTTTCGCTGGGGTGGGTGCAGGGGCCGTAGACCTGGGTGACGTTGCGCACCAGGTCGTCGCGCCCGAACGAGCGCCCGACCAGCCAGCCCAGGCGGCTGAGCAGCAGCTTCTGCACCAGCAGCACGCGGCAGCTCTCGGGGAACAGCCCGCTGTTGAGGAACACGCAACTGGCCACCTTGAGCCGCTGCTCATGGTGCCTGGCCAGCAGTTCCTGGGCGACGCTGCCACCGTAGTCATGAGCCAGCAAGTGCACCGGCTGGTCGATGTGCAGGTGCGCCAGCAACGCCTGCTGCAGATCGGCCTGCTCGAGCAGGCTGTAGTCGTGGTCCGCGGGCTTGGCCGAATCGCCGAAGCCGAGCATGTCGCAGGCCACCACGCGAAAACGCTGGGCCAGGGGTGCCCACAGGTAGTGCCAATCCCAGCTGGCCGTGGGGAAACCGTGAAGCAAAAGCAGGGGCTCTCCTTGCCCTGCCGTCCAGTAGCGGATGCTCTGGCCCCGGAAGGTGAAACCCTGGCTCCGGGTGCGCCAGACGCACAATGGAATCTCGGCCAGTGGCATCACGGTCGTCCCGGTGGATAAGTGTCGGAAGAGGGCAAGGCTGCGTTCATTGCATGTCACCTCGGCACATACATGTGCTCTCTATGTCGAGGCTCAGTCTAGAAGCCTATACGAAGGTGATAAGTCGCCTTGGCAGCCAGCCTGATGACCGTGCGAGTCAGTAGCACGAACGGTCAGATCAACTTCATCAGAAGCGGCGCCGCCAGCAGGTTGAGCAGCCCGGTCAGGACCATGACCAGGCCGGCCACCGAGCCCTCCTCGCGGCCGACCTCCTGGGCCCGGCTGACGCCCGCGCCATGGGCGCCGACGCCGAACAGCGCGCCCCGCGCCAATGGCGTGCGCAGTGGCAACCAACGCAGCAGGATGCCGCCGAACATCGCCCCGAGCACGCCGGTGAACATCACGAACACCGCCGTCAGTTCCGGCACGCCGCCCAGGTCCTGGGCCACCGGCATGGCGAACGGCGTGGTGATCGAGCGCGGCAGCAGCGACAGGCTGACCGCCTCGTCCAGCGCCAGCAAATGCGCCAGCGCCCAGGAGCTGCCGATCGAGGCCACGCTGCCGGCCAGCATGCCCACCAGCAGCGCCGGCCAATGCCGTGCCAGCAATGCCCGTTGCTGCCAGATCGGCACCGCGAAGGCGACGGTGACCGGGCCCAGCACGCCCATCAGCCAGTGGGTGTTACGGGCGTACTCGGCGTAGGCGGTGTGCAACGGAACGGCCACCGCCAGCAGCAGCGCCGGCACCAGGATCAGCGGCGACAGCAGATAGCGCCCGCTGCGCCGGTACAGCCAGCGGCTGCCCAGGTAGGCGCCCAGGGTCAGCGCCAACCAGAACAGCGGCATGGGTTCAAGGCTCATGGCGCAACCTCCAGCGGCACACCAGTTCCACGGTCAGCGCGGTGACCACCATCACCAGCAGCGTGCTCAGCGCGATCACCAGCAGGATGCGCCAGCCTTCGCTGCGCAGCAGACTGCCGTAGTCCAGCAGGCTCATCAACGCCGGAATGAAGAACAGCAGCATCTCGGCCATCAGCCAGCCGGCGCCCAGTTGCAGGGTGGCCGGCTTGAGCACGCCGCAGGCGAACAGCACCAGCAGCAGCGCCAGGCCCATCACCCCGGCGGGGATCGGCCAGGACAGCCAGGCGGCCAGCTGGCCGCCGATCAGGAACAGGGCCAGCAGCACCGCCAGCTCGGCGAAGAGGCGCAGGGTTTTCTTCAGCAATGCAGGATTCATGGGCGGGGGTTCCTCGACAACGTGCCCATTGTAGAAGTCGCGCCCCCAGGCCAGAAGCGAATTGTTAGACTGATAGCCATTCCAAAATGGAATCGAGTGATCATGGAATTCAAACAGCTGCGCAGTTTCATCGAGGTCGTCCACAGGGGCGGTTTCACCCAAGCGGCGATCACCCTGCACATCAGCCAGTCGGCGGTGAGCAAGCAGGTCGCCCAGCTGGAACAGGATATCGGCCAGCCGCTGCTGGAGCGCCAGGGTTCGCAGTTACTGCTGACCGCCGCCGGGCGCATCGTCCTCGTACGGGGCGAGGCGCTGTTGCGCCAGCGCCAGGAGCTGCAGAGCGAACTGGACGACCTCAGCCAGATGGCCCGCGGCGAGCTGCGCCTGGGCCTGCCGCTGCTGGGCAGCGACGCGCTGTTTGCCGGGTTGTTCGCCGAGTACCGGCGGCGGCATCCGAACATCTCAATCCAGCTGCTCGAAGGCGGCAGCCGCATGGTCGAGCAGGCGGTGAGAAGCGGCGAGCTGGAACTGGGCGGCAGCCTGACGCCGAGCGATCCGGCGTTCGACTACCAACCCTTTTGCAACGAGCCACTGGAGGCCCTGCTGCCCGCGAGCCACCCACTGGCCGGGCAAGCCGACGTCGCCCTGGCGCAACTGGCCGACACGCCGTTCCTGCTGTACCAACGCAGCTTCGTGTTGAACGATCGGTTGCTCAGTGCCTGCCAGCAGGAGGGATTCACGCCCAGGGAAGGCGGACGCAGCGGCCAGGCGGACTTTCTCGCCGCGCTGGTGGCGGCCGGCCAAGGCGTGGTGCTGCTGCCGGCGATCGTCGCGCGGGCGCTGGAGCGGCCCGGGGTGGTGCGTTTGCCGTTACGGGCGCCGGAACATCTGCGCTGGGACATCGCCTTCATCTGGCGGCGCGGGGCTTATCTGTCGCGGGCGGCGCAGGCGTGGCTGGCGTTGTTGCGTGAACGCGACGAAGCATGACGCGAACCTGTAGGAGCGGCAAGACCGCTCCTACACGGGCGATTTAACCTTTGAGTGCTGCCACAAACTCCGCCAGCCACGGCTCGGCATCGGTCTCCGGCGTCACCGTCTCGCTGGCATCGAGCCGCAACATCGGCAGCACCTCGTTCACCCCCAGTTCGGCGAACAGCTCGCGCATCTGCTCGCCGCCGCCGCAGTAGGTGTCGCCATAGCTGGAGTCGCCAAGGCCGATCACCGCCCCGGGCAACCCGCGCCAGGCCGCCGGCAGTACGTCACGCATGGTGCTGTACAGCGGCATCAGGCTGTCGGGCAGTTCGCCCATACCCGTGGTCGAGGTCACTGCCAACAACGCGTCCGGGGCAAAGCCCTCGATGTCCTGCAGGGTGGCGCGGGCGGCATGCCAGGCTTCAAGGCCGGCGGCCTTGAGCAGCGACTCGGCGTGACGGGCGACTTCTTCGGCGGTGCCGTATACCGAACCGGAAATAATGGCGACTTTCATCGGGTGAGGATTCCGAAACTGAGTGAAAACGTAGGATACTAGCACTCGACAGTGGCAAAAGGCCGCCTATGCCTAAAGTCACACACTTCAGGATTATCCGACGAATGACCGGAACGAAGCGTATTGGCTACTGTCGACAGTCGTGAAGAAATCGCCCTTACCGATCGCCCCTTCGAGTTCGACCATGCAAGCAGACGCCCTACTCTCCCAGGACGAACTGGATTTCATCCAGGACATGCAGCATTCGCCCCAACTGAACCTGGCCGACCCCATGTCGAGCCTGCTGGTCAATGGCGACCGTCGTCTGAAGGACCTGCTCACCCGCCTGGTGGCCAACGAGCAGGTCACCCTGCAGGCCAGCTTCAACAACCAGCAGCTGAGCTTCCCCCTGCAACTGGTCGAGGACGAATTCCACGCCCTGCACCTGCAACTGGGCTCGCCGGACATCTACGAAGACGGCCCCATGCTGCGGCCCTGGCGCCTGTCGCTGGAGCGGCCGAGTGCCTTGCTCGACGACCGCGGCCAGGCCAGCGACCTGTGGGTGCGGGATATCTCGTTCAAGGGCGTGCTGCTGGAGGTCCGTGGCCGGCGCGAGGCGCCGTCCCACTTCAAGCTGCGCTTCGCCGCCGCGGATATACCGCCGATCGGCCTGCACGGCGTGCTGCGTCGGCGCATCGGCCCGCGCCTGGCCGCCTATGACCTGTCGCACAGCCCGGCCGAAGAAATCGAACGTCTGCGCGAGTACATCCTGCAGGCCCACCGCCAAGCCCACCCCGAGCTGCACGCCCAGGCCCCCGCCGCCTGCTGACGACCGTCCAGCCGCTGAAACTGACCGGTCATGACGGATTGCGCATAATCTGCGCCCGATTCTTGCAAGCACGCCTGCGCAGCCCACCACCCCGGGCCGCATGCCAAGGGGCCGGCTACCCGCCAGCCCCGTCGCCAGGAGATACACGATGTCTACCCCACCCGTCACCCTGATGGTGTCGCGCCGCGCCGCCTGTGGCCGCTACCAGGACCTGCTGGCCTGGCTGCACGAAGGCGAGCAACTGGCCACCGACTTCCCCGGTTACCTGGGCTCGGGCATCCTCGCGCCGCCGGCCGAGGGCGATGAATTCCAGATCATCTTCCGCTTCACCGACGAGCAGACCCTGCACGCCTGGGAGCACTCCGCCTCGCGCCGGACCTGGCTTGAGCGCGGCAACGGCCTGTTCGAACGCCCCAAAGAGAGGCGCGTAAGCGGCATCGACGACTGGTTCGGCACCAATACAGTGCAGAAACCGCCGCGCTGGAAGCAGGCCACGGCCATCTGGCTGGCGTTCTTCCCGGTCTCGCTGCTGTTCAACCTGCTGTTCGGCCACTGGCTGGCAGCGCTGGAACTGCTGCCCCGCGTACTGCTCAGCACCCTGGCCCTGACCCCCTTGATGGTGTACCTGTTCATCCCGCTGTCCACCCGCCTGCTGGCCGGCTGGCTGAACGCCGCGCCGCCTGCCCCGAGCGGCCGGGCCCAGGGGCTGCGCAGCCGCTGAGGCACGGGCTCGCAAGGCCGCGCAGTTCGGGTATGCTGGGGCATCACGCACGGACAGACGAACAGACCGCCCGCACATGAACAGCCCAATCCTCATCACCGGCGCCAGCCAGCGCGTCGGGCTGGCCCTGGCCCTGGAGCTGGCCCAGGCCGGCCATACGGTGGTCAGCGCCAGCCGCAGCCTGCATCCCCAGGCAGCCCACCCGAACATCCGGCAGTTCCAGGCCGACCTGACCCGCAGCGAAGACCGCCAGGCCCTGATCGACCACCTGCACGGCCACTACGATGGCCTGCGCGGGATCATCCACAACGCCTCGCTGTGGCTCGACGATGGCCTGGACAACCTCGACACCATGTTCCGCCTGCACGTCGAGGCGCCCTACCACCTCAACCTGGCCCTCGGCGAGTGGCTGAACAAGGTGGACAAGGCCGACATCATCCATATCTGCGACGAGACCTCCTCGCGCGGCAGCAAGAGCCATATCGGCTACGCCGCGACCAAGGCCGCGCTGCAGAACATGGTGTTGTCGTTTGCCGAAAAGTACGCGCCCAAGGTGCGCGTCAACGGTATCCTGCCGGGCCTGTTGATCCTCAAGGAAGGCGGCGACGAGCAGTACCGCCAGCAGACCCTGAAAAAGGCCCTGCTCGAATTCGAACCCGGCGCCCGCCCGCTGATCGACGCCGTGCTGTTCCTGCTCGAAAGCCAGTACAGCACCGGCAGCCAGGTGGTCATCAACGGTGGCCGCCATCTGAAGAACCGCATGACCTGAAGAGACACCGCCCATGACCCCGCAACAACAGCTCGAACTCGAAGCCGCCGCGTTCCGGCGCCTGGTCGACCATCTGCAGAAACGCACCGACGTGCAGAACATCGACCTGATGAACCTCTCCGGCTTCTGCCGCAACTGCCTGTCGAAATGGCTCAAGGCCGCCGCCGACGATCGCCAGATCGAGCTGAGCCTGGACGATGCCCGCGAGCAGGTGTACGGCATGCCCTACGCCGAGTGGAAAGCCCAATACCAGAAAGAAGCCAGCGCCGAGCAACAGGCGGCGTTCGAACAAGGAAAACCCCGTGACTGACCTGAACACCCTGCGCAGCAGCCTCGCCAGCGGCGAGCACGTTTTCGCCGATACCCTGGCGTTCATCGCCGCGAACTACAGCTACCAGCCCCAGGCCTTCGACAACGGCGACGTGCACAACGCCGTCGGGCAGAACGAAGGTTCGTGCAAGACCCTGGGCCTGGCGCTGCTGGAAGGGCTGAGCGACCAGGAAGCGCTGCTGGCCTTCGGCGAGCACTACCGCAGCGTGGTGGCCACCCCCGAGGGCAGCGACCATGGCAACATCCGTGCGCTGATCAAGCATGGTTTGGCCGGCGTGAAGTTCACCGCCCAGCCGCTGGCGCGCATGGCCTGACTTCGCCTCTCGCCCATCGCGGGGCAAGTCGCGGCGGTGCGCCGATGCGACGTGCCCCGCGACGAGGCCCTCAACTGATAACGCTACCCGGCACCTGGCCCTCTAACTGCCCTTCTCGCAGCCACCCCAGCGCAATCGGCCACAAACTTTCACGAAACCGATCGTGAAAGAACGCGAAATGCCCGATCTCCTCCACCGAGATATCCACAGGCGCCACCCGCAGGTGCCGACGCTCGGCCTGGCGCAGGTACCCCAACAACCGTTCGGTGGCCGCCACCGTGCCGAACGGATCGTCGGTCAGGCTGATGGCCAGGGTCGCCGCCCGCACCTGTTCGAACGGCAGCGCCTCGAGCAGGCGCCCACTGGGCCGGTGCTCGTAGCGCGGCGTGCGGGTACTCCAGTCACGCACCACCCCGGCCGGGGTGTCCTCCAGCCAGCCCAGGCGCTTGCCGGGGAAATAGCCGAATACCCGGGTCAGCAAAGGCATGACCACATGCCACTTGCCGAACAGTTGCCAGCGCTGGTCCGCCGCATAGTCGCGCCAATAGGCGAACTGCGCGCCCACCAGCACCGCTCGGCGCACCTGCGCGGCCGAAGGTGCCAGCCCCAGCGCCCAGCCGCCGAAGCTGTGGCCGACCACATGCACCGGTTGCCCGGGCTGTTCGGCTGCGGCCAGTTGCAACATTGCCTCGAAATCCAGGCGCCCCCAGTCGCTCCACGACGCCTTGAAACCGCGCAACGAAGCCGGGCGTGATTCGCCAATACCTCGGTAGTCATAGGTGAGCACATCGAAGCCCTGGGCGAACAGGTAATCGGCGAATCGCGAGTAATAACGGCAGCGCACCGAGGTGGCGGCATTGATGATCACCAGCGGGCGCTGGGCGTCGGTCTGGGCGTGACGCCAACGAAAACCGCCGAGGCTGTAGCCGTCGGCGGCGAGCTGGCGAAATGCACTGGCGGGTTGGGTGAGGCTGCTCATGGCGCGCTCCCTGCGTTGTCCGCCAACGCTAGCAAACATACCCCCGTTATAGCTAGGTGGTGGGCAGCGCGCCGGCCACACCCGGTTTGCGCAGCACGGCCAGGCGCGAGCCGTCGTAGCGGGTCTCGCGGAACAGCTTCCAGCGCCCAAACAGCCCGTACACGTGCATCACCCGTCCCTGCTCGTGGTAGCCCATGCGCAGGTGCAGCTTCATGGCCGGCACGTTGTGGGTCTCCACCACGTCCACCACCTTGTGGCAGCCCTTTTCACGCATGGTGTTCCACAGCTCGACCTGGGCCGTCACCGACAGCTCGCTGCCAAAATAGGGGCGGGTCATCTCGCCGCCGAACTCGAAGAACTCGCCCGGTTTCACCGGGAAGGTGCAACCGTAGTAGTGCTTGTCGTGATAGTCGACCACGCTGGCCCAGATGAAGGCCACGGCGTCGCCCTGCTCGTCCAGGTACATGTGCCCGGTGTGCCCTTCGGCGGCCAGTTCGCGCATGGTCTCGACGCGGTCGCCGAAATTCGCGGCGAAGGCGTCGGCATTGGCGGTGGTGATCTGCACCAGGGTGACCGGTGTGTGGGCCTTGAGGTTGTAGGGAGGCACCGGACTGATCAGGTCGCGTTCCATCCACAACAATTCCCAGTGGAAGAACACGTAACGTTCGAACAAGGTCTTGAAGGTGCGCTTGAGGCCCTTCTGGCGAATGCGTTCTTGTAGTTTTTGCAGTGCGCCCATTGCTCCCTCCTCGGCCCCCGCGGAATTGCCAGGCCAATAGCTGGGGTATAGATCAGGCAGAGGGTGCCCATGGCAAAGGGCCATTGGAGGATTTGTTTCAGAATATTAACAAGTCGTCGGTGGGAACCGCGCAGCCGTCATCAACGGCTGCGCGGTCAAGGACTTGCTTACAGCTCGATGCAGTCGAACCGTACGTCGGTGGCCACGTCTTCGTCGTAGTTGACGTCAGCGCGCTCGAAGCCGAACAGGTTGAGGAACTGCTTCTTGTAGCCGGCGTAGTCGGTCAGTTCGAACAGGTTCTCGGTGGTTACCTTCGGCCACATGGCACGGCAGGCGTCCTGCACGTCATCACGCAGTTCCCAGTCGTCCAGACGCAGGCGGCCTTCGTCGTCCAGTGCAGCCGGCGCACCGTCCGCACGGTACATGCGGTCACGGAACATGCGGTCCAGCTGGTTTTGGGTACCTTCGTGGATACCCTTCTCCTGCATGATCTTGAAGACCATCGACAGGTACAGCGGCATCACCGGGATCGCCGAGCTGGCCTGGGTAACGACCGACTTGAGCACCGCAACGTTGGCACTGCCACCGACTTTCTTGCCCAGGCGCTGGGCGGTTTCGTCCAGGTCCTGCTTGGCCTTGCCCAGGGCGCCGTCCCAGTAGATCGGCCAGGTGATGTCGGAGCCGATGTAGCTGAAGGCCACGGTGCGGGCCTGCGGCGCCAGCACGCCTGCAGCGTTCAGGGCGTCGATCCACAGCTCCCAGTCCTGGCCGCCCATGACGGTGACGGTGTCAGCGATTTCCTGCTCGGTGGCCGGCTCGATGCTGGCCTCGATGATGGTGTCCTTGTTGGTGTCGATGGCGGTCGACTTGTACGGCTGGCCGATCGGCTTGAGCGCCGAGCGGACCACTTCACCGGTCTGCGGCAGCTTGCGCACTGGCGAGGCCAGCGAGTAGATCACCAGGTCGACCTGGCCGCCCATTTCGTTCTTGATCAGCTCGATGACCTTGGCGCGGGCTTCGTCGGAGAAAGCGTCACCGTTGATCGACTTGCTGTACAGGCCTTCGGCCTTGGCGAACTTGTCGAAGGCGGCGGCGTTGTACCAGCCGGCGGTACCGGCCTTGGTCTCGGTGCCCGGCTTTTCGAAGAACACGCCCAGGGTGTCGGCCTTGAAGCCGAACGCCGCGGTGATGCGCGCGGCCAGGCCGTAGCCGCTGGAGGCGCCGATCACCAGGACTTTCTTCGGACCATCCTCGCGCACGCCCAGCTTGCGGGTGGCTTCGATCTGGTCACGGACGTTGAGCTCGCAGCCCTTGGGGTGAGTCGTGGTGCAGATGAAACCGCGAACCTTGGGATGAATGATGGCCAATGTCTGTACCTCGTCAGGTTTAGGCTGGGGCAGCGCCCGGATTCGGGGCGCTGCCGTTTGATCTAGAGGGTGAGACTACCCTCGCGGGATATCCGACACATATTACGGGGTGATTCGCATTGCTGCATTGTCCGCACGCTCCCATTTGCCGGCAAAGCCAGCGCCTACAGGTACGGCGTTGATCTTGAGGCTGGCGCGGTCCTGTGGGAGCGGCCTTGTGTCGCGAAAGGGCTGCGCAGCAGCCCCAGGGTTCCAGTGTTGACGCGAAGATCGCCGGGGCCGCTGTGCGGCCCTTTCGCGACACAAGGCCGCTCCCACAGGTTCCGTTCCATCAGGACAACACAGGCGACAGGGCCTCTCGCAACCACGCCAGGAACTGCCGCGCCAGCGGATCCTCCTGGCTCTCCCAATGCACCAGGCAGCTCCACACCGGCCCGCGTACGCGCTGTGCCGACAAGGGCCGCAAACGTCCCTCATCGACCATCCGCTGCGCCAGCAGTTGACTGACCAGGGCAATCCCCAGCCCCTCGCCCGCCGCCTCCAGCAGCAACCCCGGGTCTGAGAAGTTCAGCCCCTTGCCCTGCTGCCCCACCTCCTCGCCGCCTTCCAGCTGCCAGTGACTCCAGTCCATCTCGCGCTCGCCGTGCAAGGTCGTGCGCCCGGTCTCGGGCAACGTCGGGTGACAAGCCGGATACAACCTGTCCTGGTGCAGCACGGTGAAGCTGCATTCAGCCTGCGGCCCGATATCGTCGCGAATCGCCAGGTCGATGGTCTCGTTGGCCATGTCCGGGACCTCGAAGCTGGTAAACAGCCACAGGTCGACATCCGGGTGACGCTGGTGGAAATCCGCCAGGCGCGGCAACAGCCAATGCCGGGCGAAGGCCGGGGTGGTATTGACCACTAACTGGTTGGGCTTGCGGTATTGGTCGAGGCGACGGATGCCCACCGCCAGTTGCTGCAACAGGGCTTGGGTGGTGCTGAGCAGGTCATGCCCGGCGTCGGTCAGGCTGACGCTCCGCCCGCTGCGGTGGAACAACGGTTGCTCCAGATAGCTTTCCAGGCTGCGGATCTGCTGGCTGATCGCCGACTGGGTAAGGTTCAGGGCCTCGGCGGCCTTGTGGAAGCTGCCCAGACGGGCGGCGGCTTCGAAGCCACGCAGGGCGTTGAGCGGGGGCCAATGCTTGAGCATGCTGATAAGCCTGACTGATCAGAAATACGCTAAATCTATCGTTTGTCGCTCCGGTTTCCCAGCCATAACATGGGCAGCAACACCCGCGACGGCGGGCTTCGTTGATAAAAATCCCTAATAGATCGGAGTTCACTATGACCCTGTCCCGCGACAGCGGCTGGCGCATGCCTGCCGAATGGGCCCGCCACGCCGCCACCTGGATGATCTGGCCACACAACAAGCCACTGTGGGAGGCGGGCTGGGGCGTGACCCTGGCCGACGTGCAGCGCGACTATGCCCGCGTGGCCGCCGCCATCGCGCGCTTCGAGCCGGTGAAGATGGTGGTCGATCCCTCGGCCATGGCCATTGCCCGCGAACTGTGCGGCCCCGGCATCGAGCTGGTCGAACTGGCCGTGGACGACAGCTGGTGCCGCGACAGCGGCCCGACCTTCCTCATCCACCCGCAGCAGGGCGTGGCCGGCCTGAGCTGGCGCTTCAACGCCTGGGGCGACAAGTCCGAGCACGGCAAGGACCGCAGCCTGGCCCGACGCATCCTCGATCATCTCGGCCTCGAAGGCCTGAGCACTCCGCTGTGCAACGAAGGCGGCGCCATCCATGTCGACGGCGAAGGCACGCTGATCACCACCGAGTCGGTGCTGCTCAACCCCAACCGCAACCCGGGCCTGAGCAAGGCTGACTTCGAGGACTGCTTCGCCCGCCTGCTGGGCATCCGCAAGACCATCTGGCTGCCGGGTGACCCGCAGTACGTCACCGGCGACATGACCGACGGCCATGTCGATGGCGTGTGCGCCTTCGCCCGCCCCGGCGTGCTGCTGGTGGACGCCACCCACGACCAGGGCTCGGTGTACGCCGAGGTGGCCCGCGAGAACCGCCGCGCCCTGGAGTTGGCCACCGATGCCCAAGGCCGCTCGTTCGAGCTGCTCGACCTGTACGAGGCCACGGCGGCCGTGGATACCGAGGCCGAGGTGTTCTGCGCTTCGTACACCAACTTCTACCTGGCCAACGGCGCGGTGATCATGCCGGCCTACGGCATCGACGCCGACCAGGCCGCCGCCCGGCAGCTGGCCCTGGCCTTCCCCGGCCGCGAGGTCGTGCCGGTGCGCATCGACCATATCGCCCACGGCGGCGGCGGCATCCACTGCATCACCCAGCAGCAGCCGGCCTGGCAGGGAGCGCGCCCATGAGCACCTTGCGCATCGCCACCACGCAGATGGCCTGCAGCTGGGACCTGGCCGCCAACCTCGAGCGCGCCGAGCAGCTGGTGCGCCAGGCCGCCGCCCAGGGTGCCCAAGTGATCCTGCTGCAGGAGCTGTTCGCCACCCCGTATTTCTGCATCGAGCAGTGCCACAGCCACCAGGCCCTGGCCCAGGACTACCACGACAGCCCGCTGCTCAAGCGCTTCGCCGCCCTGGCCAAGGAGCTGGGCGTGGTGCTGCCGCTGAGCTGGTACGAGCGCGCCGGCAACGCCTTCTTCAACTCGCTGACCGTGGCCGACGCCGACGGCCGCCTGCTGGGGGTGTACCGCAAGACCCACATCCCCAACGCCATCGGCTACCAGGAAAAGGAATACTTCAGCCCCGGCGACACCGGTTTCAAGGTCTGGGACACCGCCTTCGGCCGCCTGGGCATCGGTATCTGCTGGGACCAGTGGTTCCCCGAGACCGCCCGCTGCCTGGCGCTGATGGGCGCCGAGGTGCTGCTGTTCCCCACCGCCATCGGCTCGGAGCCGGGCGCCGCCGAGCTGGACTCGCGTGACCATTGGCAGATGGCCATGCGCGGCCACGCCGCCGCCAACCTGCTGCCGGTGGTGGCCGCCAACCGCGTCGGTCACGAGGTGGCGCGCAGCGACGACAACCTGTCGATGCGCTTCTACGGCTCCTCGTTCATCTGCGACCACAAGGGCGCGATGCTGCAAGAGGCCGACCGCGACAGCAGCGGCGTCTGGCTGCACGACCTGGACCTGGAACGCATGCGCGAAGACCGCCTTAGCTGGGGCATCTACCGCGACCGTCGCCCCAGCATGTACGCGCCGTTGCTCAGCCTGGACGGCCGCACCCCACAGACCGCGAGGGCCTGAACCATGCCAAGCCGTCCATCGAAACTGCTCGCCATCGCCGCCCTGGTGGCCTGCGCCAGCGCTGCCCAGGCCGAGCAGGATGCCCTGCGCCTGTACAACTGGGCCGATTATTTTGCCGAGGACACCCTCAAGCGCTTCACCGCCGAAACCGGCATCCCGGTGATCTACGACGTCATGGACGGCAGCGAAGTGCTCGAGGCCAAGCTGATGTCCGGTCGCAGCGGCTACGACCTGGTGTTCCCCGGCGACACCGTGGCCGAGCGACTGATGCGCGCCGGCAGCCTGCAGGCGCTTGATCGCAAGCAACTGACCGCGCTCGACGATATCGAGCCCGGCCTGCGCCAGCTGCACGACCGCTACCCCAAGGCCAGCCAGGCCACCGTGCCCTACACCTGGGGCACCATCGGCCTGACCATGGATGCGGCGAAGATCCGCGAGCGCATGCCCGACGCCCCGCTGGACAGCCTCGACCTGCTGTTCAAGCCGGAACTGGCGGCCAAGTTCGCCGACTGCGGCATCTCGATGATCGACTCGCCCGACGAAGTGCTGGCCGTGGTCCTCCACTACCTCGGTCGCGAGCCGCGCAGCGCCAAACGCGAAGACCTGGCCGCCGCCAGCGAACTGCTCAAGGGCATTCGCCCCTATGTGCGCAAGCTGCAGTCGCAGCCGGTCACCGAGCTGGTCAACGGCAACACCTGCCTATCGCTGGGCTACAGCGGCGACGTGATCCAGGCCCAGCGCACCGCCGAGGCCGCGGGCAAGACCATCGACTTCCAGTACCGCGTGCCCCGCGAAGGCACCACGGTGTGGATGGACACCATGGCCATCCCTGCCGACGCCAAGCACCCGGAATACGCCTATCGTTTCATCAACTTCGTCATGCGCCCGGAGAACATGGCCGCGATCAGCAACTTCACCGGCTACCCCACCGCCAGCGCCAAGGCCCGCCCCCTGGTGGATGCGCGCCTGCGTGACAACCCGGACATCTACCTCAGCGATGCCACCTACACCCGGTTAATTCCGGGCAAGGACATCCCCCAGGCCGACATGCGTGCGCGCATGCGCGTCTGGACCCGCTTCAAGACTGCACAGGACTGACCCCATGCCAACTCGCCGCACCTTCCTCCAACAGATGAGCGTCGTCGCCGGCCTCGGCGCCGCCGCCAGTTTCGGCCTGCCCTTCGGCGGCACCCGCGCCCGCGCCGCCGAGTCGGGCCGCTGGTTCATGCCCGACGAGGGTGAAAAGCACCAGCGCGCCTACATCGCCTTCGGCGCCCAGGACGCCATCTGGGAAGATTTCACCGAAGACGTCCAGGCCGCGCTAGGGCGCATCGCCCGGGCCATCGCCGCGTTCCAGCCGGTGACGGTGTTCTGCCGCGCCAGCGAGCGCGACATCGCCGAGGAGGAATGCGGCAGCCACAACATCACCTATGTCGAGACTGAGCTGGACGACATCTGGATGCGCGACATCGGCGCCAACTTCGTGGTTGACGACGACGGCGTGCTGGGCGCGGTGGACTTCAACTTCAACGGCTGGGGCGGCAAGCAGCAGCACCGCTACGACGCCAAGCTGGCGGCCCGCGTCGCCAGGCTGGCTGGCGCCCAGTACCAGCAGAGCGAACTGGTGGGCGAAGGCGGCGGTATCGAGGTGGACGGCCATGGCACCGGGATCATGACCGAGAGCAGCTGGATCAACAGCAACCGCAACCCCGGCTGGAGCAAGGCCCAGGTCGAGGCCGAACTGAAGGAGCGGCTGGGACTGCGCAAGATCATCTGGCTGCCGGGCATCAAGGGCAAGGACATCACCGATGCCCATGTGGACTTCTACGCGCGCTTCGCGGCGCCCGGCGTGGTAGTGGCGAACCTGGACAACGATCCAGACTCGTACGATCACAAAGTGACCCTCAAGCACCTGGAAATCCTGCGCAATGCCACCGATGCCGATGGCCGCAAGCTGGAGATCCACACGATGTCACCGCCACTGAAGCCACGGCGCAGCAAGTTCAGCGAGGACAACCCGGACTTCGCGGCGGGGTACATCAACTACTTCGTCATCAATGGCGCGGTGATCGCGCCGCAGTTTGGTGATCGCAGTGCCGACGAGAAGGCGCGGGCGTTGCTGGTGAAGCTGTATCCGGGGCGCAAGGTGGTGCAACTGGATATCGATGCGATCGCGGCGGGTGGCGGCGGGATTCACTGCGTGACCAACCAGTGCCCGGCGGTGTAGAGACGATCATCGCGGGGCAAGTCGGGGCGCCGAACCGCCGCTCCCACGCCAGTTTTGAACATGCAGGTCTGGCGTGGGAGCGGGCTTGCCCCGCGATGGGCTACACTTCACGGATCCTCGGACCTGCGCCGCCCCGTCACCATCGACCAGGGCAGGTTCTCACGCAGGCGCACACTCTCCACCAGCGCCGCCAGCAGGTGCACGCAAACCAGCGCCAGCAGGCCATCGGCCAACCAGCTGTGCAGCGTTTCCAGCCACTCGGCGCCCCACAACGCATCCACCTCCAGCATCATCCAGCCGGTCAGGCCCAGGCTGGCGATGCCCGTCATCATCAGCACCATCACCAGCGCGCCGATCGGCGTGTGACCCATGCGGTGGTAAGGCTCGCCACGCCACAACGCGCGTCCATGGGTTCGTAACCTTTCCAGGGTCGGCCAGAAATCCGCCCAACGTGCACTGCGGGGCCCGACGAAACCCCATGCGCAGCGCACGGCCAGGCAGCCGCACGCGTAGTAACCCAGCCATTGGTGCCAGTCGTCACCGGCCTCGTTGAAGACGTAGTTGGCGAGGAACACCGCGGCGAACGACCAGTGGCACACCCGCAGCAGCGGGTCCCACAGCCGCACGCCGGCGGTCATTTATGGATCTCGGTCTTGACCGCGTTGCCGCTGACCGGATCGTGATAAATCTCGACCTTGCGGCCATCCTTGTCGAAGCCGTAGATCTCGTAGCAGTTGCCCTTGGTCACCTTGAACTTGTTGATCTTGTAGCCCTCGTCCTTGAGCTTGGCTTGGAACTGCTCGGCGTCCTGCCAGGTACCCTTGTCAGCCGTGGTGCATTTGGGCTCGGCGGCGAAAGCGGCGGCGCTACCCAGCAACAGGGTGATCGCGATAAGTGAACGGCGCATTGGGAAACTCCTGCTTGTTGATGGAAGCCTCATTCTGCCCAGCGAAGCTGAAGCCAAGCTTAGTTTCATCCGAACGGCGGTACAGAATTGCATGCGCCATTCATTTGAATTTCGGATCAATGGCAAAGAAAAACAAATTTCTCAAATAAGCCTCGGGCGGGGATGCTGTCAGGATCACGCCCGCATCCCGGAGAACAACAATGAACGAAGTCGTCATCGTCGCCGCCACCCGCACTGCCATCGGCAGTTTCCAGGGGGCCCTGGCCAATGTGTCCGCCGTGGAGCTGGGCGCCGCCGTGATCCGCCAGCTGCTGGCCCAGACCCAGCTCGACCCGGCCCAGGTCGACGAAGTGATCCTCGGCCAGGTGCTTACCGCCGGCGCCGGCCAGAACCCCGCCCGCCAGGCCGCCGTCAAGGCCGGCCTGCCCTACGAAGTGCCGGCCCTGACCCTGAACAAGGTCTGCGGCTCGGGCCTGAAAGCCCTGCACCTGGCCGCCCAGGCCATCCGCTGCGGCGACGCCGAGGTGGTGATCGCCGGTGGCCAGGAGAGCATGAGCCTGGCGCCCTACGTGATGCCCTCGGCGCGCACCGGCCAACGAATGGGCCACGGCCAACTGGTCGACAGCATGATCACCGACGGCCTGTGGGACGCCTTCAACGACTACCACATGGGCATCACCGCCGAGAACCTGGTGGACAAGTACGCCCTCACCCGTGAACAACAGGACGCCTTCGCCGCCGAGTCGCAGCGCAAGGCCGTGGCCGCCATCGAGGCCGGGCGCTTCAAGGACGAAATCACCCCCATCCACATCCCGCAGAAGAAAGGCGAGCCGCTGGTGTTCGACACCGACGAACAGCCACGCCCCGGCACCACTGCAGAGTCCCTGGGCAAGCTGCGCGCCGCGTTCAAGAAAGATGGCAGCGTCACTGCCGGCAATGCCTCCAGCCTCAACGACGGTGCCGCCGCCGTGCTGTTGATGAGCGCCAGCAAGGCCAAGGCCCTGGGCCTGCCGGTACTGGCGAAGATCGCCGCCTACGCCAGCGCCGGCGTAGACCCTGCGATCATGGGCATCGGCCCGGTATCGGCGACCCAACGCTGCCTGGACAAGGCCGGCTGGCAGTTGGCCGACCTGGACCTGATCGAAGCCAACGAAGCCTTCGCCGCCCAGGCACTGGCCGTGGGCAAGCAGCTGGAGTGGGATGCCTCCAAGGTCAACGTCAATGGCGGCGCGATCGCCCTGGGTCACCCGATCGGTGCGTCCGGCTGCCGGGTGCTGGTGACCTTGCTGCACGAGATGATCAAGCGCGATGCCAACAAAGGCCTGGCAACCCTGTGCATCGGTGGCGGCCAAGGCGTGGCACTGGCCATCGAGCGCTGATCACACCCAGCAGCCCGCTCCCACACGGCGATATTCAAACCTGTGGGAGCGGGTTATCCGCGAAGCGTTCGACGCGGATCACACCAACTCGCCGAAGCATTAGTTGCAATTGACTTGAAAACACATCCGAATACGCTTCAAACAGAAACACACTCAATTACATACATTAAAACGAAAAAAACAATAACTTCACGATAAGCCAGCCACTACTTAATTCGATTGGCTCCATATCCCCCACCACTTTCCTACTGCGTAAAAAAAGACACTTTGACACCTTAAAACTCCCCTCTAGCCTGAGTCAGGCGCCCTATGAACTGCTTAGGTTCCAGCGCACTCGACCCTATTAATAAATCTGCTAAAGGGATTTGACATGAACGCTCCAGGAGCCGCCCCATCCGAGAAAGAAGTTGCACATGCCTGGCTGGAAGGAAAGGCCCGGGTGAAGTCGACCACGGCACACGGCAATATCTTCGCCCACGACTACAACCACCCTCACCAGCTCACCTCGACAGGCCGCGCCATGCGCACCGGCGCTGATGCCATCAACCCGTTCTTCAGCCCGGCAGCCGGCGCGGCGACCGACAGCTACGCCAACGACGCCAACAAGAACGTCAGCCCGGGCAAAGCGCCGGTCAGCATCTACGAAGGCCTGCAGACCGCCATCGACATCGCCCGCCGGCGCTCGGAATACAACCCACTTGACCAGCCTACCGATCAGAGGCCCAAGGCCAAGGGCGACCGCGAACACTTCATCGCCTTCACCCAGCAGATCGCCGAGATTCCCTTCCTGTCGCTGCTCGCCGCCCAGGTGACGCAGATCCAGCAGAAAAGCCATGACGCCAATGCGCTGATCGATTCGTTCGTCAAAGGCTTCATCGGCCTGGCGGCCAAAGATGTCGAGCAAATCAAGAAATCCCTGAGCAGCCTGGTGAATGCGGCGCTGTCCTATTCCGAACAGACCGAGCGCCAGTCCAACTTCAACCAGAATATCCTGCAGACGGGGATCGCCGGCTCGGTGAACTTCATGCTGTATGCCAGCGAATTCACCATCAAGGCCACCAGCAAGAAAGGCACCATCACCTTCCAGTCGTCCTATACCCTGTCCCAGGCGGTTTACCAGCTGTCGGTGGAAAGCTGGGAAAACGTCAGGGATGTGTTCGCCAAACAGCAGAAAACCGATACCCAGCAATGGCTCGGTGACACCACCACGCCAGTGAAACCAGGCTCGTCACTGCGGGCAATCTGCCTGGTCAGTTGAGGCCGCGCGCCAAGCCCGGCAGTTTCCCTGCCGGGCTTTTCAACCAAGCGAGCGCAACTTCGGCCAGCGCTGCAACCAGCCCTTCTCCCGCGCCCGAGCGGCCATCACCTCGGCCTTGCCCGGCGTGGACCGCAGCCGCAGGCCGAACAGATCGTCCAGCCCCAGCGGCGCCAGCACCTCGCACTGGTCATCGGCCGTGCGCCGCACCGCCACTGCCGTGGCGACCTCCGCCCAGTAGCACATGGCATCGCCGGTCGAGGCATAAGGCGCCTGGCCATGACGCAGGTGCATGCGCGCCTGGTTCTTCACCGACCACAACACCTCCGGCGCCTGGGCCTGCAACCGCGCCTCCAGCCGCAGGTCCTCGGCCGGATCGCTACGCGCCGGATCGAACCACAGCACATCCACATCCCCTTGCAGCGCGGTCATGGCCCGTCCATGCAGATGGTCCCACACGGCATTGCGCACGAAACCCGCACCGATCCAGGCATCCGGCACGCCAAGATCGCGCACCAGCGCCAGCAGGGGCCAGCGCACAGGGTCATTGCAGATCAGGGTCTGGACCTGCCGTTCGAAACTCACCTTAAAAACGCTCGTCACGCAGCGCGGGCAAGGTGATGTCGCGCACGTAGCTGGCCGCCGACAGGCTCAGCAGCATCCGGCACACCTGGACCACGTCGTGCAGCGGGATCAGCGTCCCCTCGCCGCGCTGTTCGGCTTCGGCCAGCGGCACCTCCAGTCCATCCTCGGTATTCAGGTAGCCGAGGTTCAGGCAGCTCACGCCAAGCCCCTGCTCGCGGAAGCCTTCACGCAAGGTTTCGGCAATGCCGCGCAGGCCGAACTTGCTGGCGCCGAAGGTGACTTCTGGCCGACCGCTACCTGGCAGGCCCGATGTGGAGCCGGTGAGGATGATTCGTGGCCGTGCGCTCTTGAGCAGCACCGGCAGCAAGCGCTTGATCAACAACAGCGGCGCGGTGAGGTTGGTGGCAACCATGCGCTCGATCTGCCCCTCGTCATCGTCGAGGAAGCTGTAGTCCTCCTCGAAGGCCCGCTGTTCCCAGATCCCGACGTTGTACACCAGCACATCCAGCCCGCCCTCGGCCACCGCCTCATGGATGACCGCCGCGGCCTGGCGAGGCTGGCCGAGGTCGGCCTCGATCCAGCGCACCGCGCTCGGCAACGACGCCGGCCGGGTGCGCGACACGCCGATCAACGTATCACCCGCGTTACCCAGGCCCTCGACCAGTGCCTTACCCAATCCCTTGCTCGCACCCACCACTAGAATTCGCATCGCATCACTCCCTATGGATTGCGCCAGATAGTACCCTGCCCCACCTAGTAATTCAGTCGGAAAAGCCAGGCCATCCGTGGACAGAGATCAACTCGAACGCAACCAGATCCCCCTGTACTTCATCGCCGTGGTGCTTGCCTGCGCCGTCGGCCTGCTTGCACCCGGCGTTGCCCAGGCACTGGAGATGCTGGTGACACCGGCCATCGCCGTGCTGATGTACGCGATGTTCCTGCAGATCCCCTTCCTCGACCTGCGCGCGGGCCTGGGCAACCGGCGTTTCATGGGCGCGCTGCTGCTGGCCAATTTCGTGCTGGTGCCGCTGCTGGTGTGGGCCGGGACGCGCGGCCTGGTCGAGCACCCCGGCGTGCTGGTCGGCGCCCTGCTGGTGCTGCTGACGCCCTGCATCGACTACGTGGTGGTGTTCACCCATATCGGCAAGGGCGACTCGCGCCTGACCCTCGCCGCCACGCCGGTGCTGCTGCTGGTGCAGCTGGCGTTGTTGCCGCTGTACCTGGCGCTGATGCTCGGTGGCGCGGCTGATGTCGAGATTTCCGTGGCGCCGTTCATCGAAGCCTTCGTGCTGCTGATCGTGCTGCCGCTGTTGCTGGCGGTCGTCACCAGTGCCGGCGCGCGGCGCTCGGCGCTGGTCGCCAAATGGAACGACACCTGGGCCTGGCTGCCGGTGCCGGCCATGGCGCTGGTGCTGATTACAGTGATCGGCTCGCAGATCGGCGTGGTGGCCAGCCAGCTGGACAACCTGCTGCCGGTTGTGCCGGTGTATCTCGGTTTTGCCCTGCTGGCGCCGCTGCTTGGCTGGTTCGCGGCGCGGCTGTTCACGTTGTCCACAGGGGAAGCACGGGCCGTGACCTTCAGCGCCGCCACGCGTAATTCGCTGGTGGTGCTGCCGTTGGCGTTGGCGCTGCCGGAGTCGATCCGGGCATTGGCGGCGGCGGCGGTGATTACCCAGACGTTGGTGGAGCTGGTGAGCGAGCTGGTCTATGTGCGGGCCGTGCCGGCGTTGGTTCGGCGTTAGGCATGACACGGGACTGCGCTAGCCTCAAGGTCAACGTCGTACCTGTGGGAGCGGCCTTGTGTCGCGAAAGGGCTGCGAAGCGGCCCCGGCGATAGCAGCCTTGTGCACAGGCATCAGCCCAACTGCAGCCTCCATTGCCCGTAATAGCTCAAGCACACACGGGCCAAGGGCGGCACATCAATGCGATGAAACGACTCGAAAGGCGCGCCCAACGCATGCAGCATCGCGGCGCGGATGACAAAGGGATGGGTGATCGCGACCCACTCGCCCGGCGTCAGCGCTGTATCCATCCAGGTCGCGACACGCTCGCACAGCATGGCGATGGATTCACCGCCGTGAGGGGTAGCCTGGGGATCGCAAAGCCAGACCCGCAGGGTGGCTTCGTCCAGTTGCTTGAGCGGGATGCCTTTCCAGTTGCCGAGGTCGCAGTCGCGCAGGCCTTCGTCGACAGTCGCGTTCAGGCCCTCGGCAGTCTGGCGGCTACGTAGTTCAGGTGCCATGAGATAGCGGGCGGTTGCAGGCAGGTCTGTCAAAAGCGACGGTGGATCGCGCAGCGCCTCGTCGTCCATGGCGAAACGCCCCACCCGTTGCGCCTCGGTGCGGGCGTGGCAGATCAGGGTGAGGTGGGTAGGCTTCATGGCGAGGCTTTGGCAGGAATGTCCGGGCACTCTAGCCGAAATATGGAAAACCTGTACCAGCCCCGCGATAGGGCCGGTACTGCCAACGCGTCATCAAGCTGAGGCACGCAGCTCCCGGGCTGCCGCCACCATGTTCACCAACGCCGCCTCGGTCTCCGGCCAACCGCGCGTCTTCAACCCGCAATCCGGATTGACCCACAACCGCTCGGCCGGAATCCGCTGGGCGGCCTTGCGCAGCAGCTTGACCATTTCCTCCTTGGACGGCACCCGTGGCGAGTGGATGTCGTACACCCCCGGGCCGATCTCGTTCGGGTAGTCGAAGCGCTCGAACGCCTCCAGCAATTCCATGTCCGAACGCGAGGTCTCGATGGTGATCACATCGGCATCCATCGCCGCGATCGACTCGATCACGTCGTTGAACTCGCTGTAGCACATGTGGGTGTGGATCTGTGTTTCGTCACGCACGCCCGAGGCGCACAGGCGGAACGCCTCGGTGGCCCACTCCAGGTAACGCGGCCAGGCACTGCGACGCAGCGGCAGGCCTTCGCGGAAGGCGGCCTCGTCGATCTGCACGATCTTGATACCCGCAGCCTCCAGGTCCACCACCTCGTCGCGGATCGCCAGCGCCAGCTGGCGCGCCTGGACCTCACGGCTCACGTCCTCGCGCGGGAATGACCACGTCAGCATGGTCACCGGGCCCGTCAGCATGCCCTTCATCACCTTGCGGGTCAGGCCTTGGGCGTACTTGATCCAGTCCACGGTCATGGCCTTCGGGCGGCTCAGGTCACCGAAGATCACCGCCGGCTTCACGCAGCGCGAACCGTAGCTCTGCACCCAGCCGAAGCGGGTGAACACATAACCGTCCAGTTGCTCGGCGAAGTACTCGACCATGTCGTTGCGCTCGGCCTCGCCGTGCACCAACACATCCAGCCCCAGGTTTTCCTGGATCTGCACCGCGTGGCGGATTTCGCTGTGCATGGCCTCGACGTAATCGGCCTCGCTCAGCTTGCCCTGCTTGAACGACTGACGCGCCAGACGGATCGCCGAGGTTTGCGGGAACGAACCAATGGTGGTGGTCGGAAACGCCGGCAGGTCCAGCCCGGCACGCTGCTTGGCGATCCGCTGCTCGAAAGCCGAGGCTCGCTGGCTGTCGGCTGGCTTGATCGCGGCGACACGGGCCTGCACCGCTGGCTTGTGAATCCGTGGCGAGGTGGCGCGGCGGTGTTGCACGGCGCGGCTCTGCGCCAGCGCCTCGACAACCTCGGCAGCCTCGGGCTGGTTGAGCGCCTTGGCCAGCAGCGCCACTTCCTGGCACTTCTGCACGGCGAAGGCCAGCCAGCTCTTCAGTTCGTCATCGAGCTGGTCTTCACGCTCCAGGTCCACCGGGCTGTGCAGCAGCGAGCACGACGGCGCCACCCACAGGCGATCGCCCACGCGTTCATGGGCATGGCGCAGCACGTCCAGTGCCTTTTCCAGGTCGCAGCGCCAGACGTTGCGGCCGTTGACCACGCCCAGCGACAGCACCTTGTAGGCCGGCAGGCGGTCGAGGATGGTCGGATACTGGTCCGGGGCACGCACCAGGTCGATGTGCAGGCCATCGACCGGCAGATTGGCGGCCAGGCCCAGGTTGTCTTCCAGGCCGCCGAAGTAGGTGGCGATCAGCTTTTTCAAAGGGGCACGCTGGAGGATGTTGTAGACGCGCTCGTAGGCGTTCTTCCAATCCTGCGGCAGGTCGAGGGCGAGGATCGGCTCGTCGATCTGCACCCACTCCACGCCCTGCACGGCCAGGCGGTTGAGGATATGGTCGTACAGCGGCAACAGGCGATCGAGCAGCTCCAGCTTGTCGAAGTCAGCGCCCTTGGTCTTGCCCAGCCACAGGTAGGTCAGCGGGCCGATCAGCACCGGCTTGACCGCATGGCCCAGGGCCTTGGCCTCCTCGACCTCTTCGAACAGTTGCTCCCAGCTCAGGGTGAACTGTTGGTCGGCGGTGAATTCGGGGACCAGGTAGTGGTAGTTGGTGTCGAACCACTTGGTCATTTCCTGGGCGTGGGCGTCGCCGCAGCAGCTATCGCTGCCCTTTGTTCCTACGGCACCACGAGCCATGGCGAACAGGGTCTGCAGGGTCGGCTTGGCACCGTCCTTGGCACGGAAACGCTCAGGGATCACGCCGAAGGTCAGCGAGTGGGTGAGCACCTGGTCGTACCAGGCGAAGTCGCCCACCGGCAGCAGCTCGATGCCGGCGGCCTTCTGCACCTGCCAGTGCGCGGCGCGCAGGCCACGGCCCACGGCACGCAGGCCGGCTTCGTCCAGCTCGCCCTTCCAGAAGGCCTCCAGGGCTTTCTTCAGCTCGCGGTCGCGGCCGATGCGCGGAAACCCCAGGTTGTGTGCCAGTGCCATGTTGTCGTCCCTCGAACCTTAAAGTGAATGAGGGCATTCTGGGCGCGGGGCTAAGGTGAGACAAACTCATTAAATTTGAGATGAACTCAAGAACTGTTCATGATGCCTTACAGAAATGATGATCCCTGTGGGAGCGGCCTTGTGTCGCGAAATGGCCGCAAAGCGGCCACGGCGATCTGTGCATGAATGCTGAAATCCTGGGGCCGCTGCGCAGCCCTTTCCGACCGGTCCGACGCCTCGGCAAGGCCGTTCCCACAGGGATCTAGGCCACCTGACAGAGCGTTGTGAATGTCTCAACCAGCACAGTACCCCGCGCAATCAGACATGCCCCACCCGCCAATCTGCCGCACACTGCCACCCTGCCCCAACCCGGTAGCCCGTACCCAATGAGCCTGCTGAAAACGACCCTGGACGCCAACGCCTTCGCCTGCATCCTGGAATTCGTCCCCAAGCCCGGCGCCGAGCGTTTCGCCACCCTCGAAACCCTCATGGCCCGCACCCGGCTGTGTGGTTGGCCGATGACCGTAGCCATCGGCGACCGCGTCAGCAGCGCCCTGGACATTTCGCCGCTGGAGGCCTTCAGCAGCCTCGCGAACCCCGTTCCCGCCCTGCTGCACTTCTCCGGCAAGGACCGCGAACGCCGCGACCTGCTGGCCCAGTTGCAACGCATGGACGCCGCCGGCCTCGACCAGCTTCTGCTGCTGACCGGCGACCGCCTGCCCGGCCACACCCCCGGCGAACGCCCGGTACGCTATCTGGAATCCGTCGCCGCCCTGCAGATCGTCCGCCAGGCCCGTCCACACTGGCTGCTGGCCGCCGCGCTCAACCCGTTCAAGTACCAGGAAGCAGAAGGCGGCGCGCAGTACTGCAAGGCCGAAAAGAAACTCGCCGCCGGCGCCGACCTGTTCATCCTGCAGCTCGGTTTCGACATCGACAAACACCAGGAAGCCTTCGACTGGATGCAACGCCAGCCCCGGCCCAAGCCGCTGATGGCCTGCATCATGGCGCTGACCGAGGGCCGCGCCGGGATGCTCGATCACGTTGCCGGGGTAACCGTCACGCCATCAATGCGCGCGCTGCTGGCCGCCGAAACGGCGGTGTCCAAGGCCTACGCCAGGGAACGCGCCAACCATCGCCTGGCCTTGCAGGTGATCGGCCTGAAGTTGATGGGCTATGCCGGCGTGCACCTGTCCGGTATCCACGAAGTGGCGCAGTTCGAAGCGCTGGAGCAGGCCATCGATGCGCTGCAGCCGCAGTTCACTTCACTGCAGGACTGGACCCCGGCCTGGGAAGCGGCCTGGCAGGAAGCAAACCTAGCGCCGGTCACCTTCCATCCACCGGGGCACGCCTGGCGCCTCGGGCAACGGCAGATCACCGCGTCCAACAAGGAAAAGGCCCGCTATCACCTGCTCTCGGCGATGCACCATCAGTTGTTCAGCCGCACCACGGCCTTGAGCAAGGGCTTCGGCTGGGCCGTGACCCGGTCGCTGTGGGCCAACCCCATGGCGGCGCAGTGGCTGCATCGGCTGGAGCGACGTATCAAACGCCCGCTGGTGGGGTGCGATACCTGCGGCAGTTGCCGGTTGCAGGACACCCTCTACATCTGCCCCGAGACCTGCCCCAAAGGCCTGGCGAACGGGCCATGCGGCGGCACGAGCCTGGACCGTTGCGAGTTTGGCGACCGGGAGTGCGTGCACAGTGCCAAGTATCGGCTGGCGGTGAGCGTGGGCCGGACCGAGGTATTGCGCGAGCGGTTGATTCCTTGCGTGCAGGTGGAGAGCCGGCATCGCAGTTCGTGGCCGGTGTGGTTCGAGCCTGCGCCACTTGAGCCCACACCGATGAGCGACGACGACCTGCTTGCCAAAACACGGGAGCGCCTGGCTGCGCCACAACGAGTGAAGGTCTCACTGGACGACCTGTAGCCAGGCACGAGCGGATCAGCCTGCGTGCTGAGCCAGTGAAACCTCCACTCCCTGCCACTCCCCAGCCTGACCGGATACAACCAACAGCCGATTCCCGGCAGCTGAAGCAGCCACGACACACCGCCCCTGCTCGTCCCAGAACGCGCTGCGCCCAGCCGCCGCCCAGCCACCCGTGGTGCCGCCATGATTGGCCATAAGCACGGCCATGGCATGCCGCTGCGCATAACCCTGCAGCAATGCGCTATCCGCCGGATACCCACCCTCCCCGATCAGCACACCTGTCGCATACACCTGCGCGCCACGCTGCGCCGCCTGGGCGGCATGCTGCGGATGGCTGAAATCGGCGCACACCGACAAGGCCACGGACAGCCCGGAAACGGACAACAACTCACCGCCGCTCCCCGCACTGAAGAACGCGTCCTCGCCGGTATGCAGGTGCTGCTTGGTATAGGCCGCAATCGAGCCATCCGGGTGGAGGATGCAGGCCGCAATTCGCGGCTTGTCCTGGCCCGGTACCGTGAGCGGCATCCCGACCACCGTGGTCATGCCCGCTGCCTGGGCCAACTGGCGCAGTGGCGCCAGCAGCGGCGTGTCCAGATCCTGCGCCAGGCCACTGGCCAACGCGGGGGCATAGCCCGTGAGCGACAGTTCGGGGAAGAGCAACAGGTCCACGGCATGCTCATGGGCCTGGCGCATGAACGCCAGGTGCAAGGCCAGGTTGGCGGGGAGGTCGCCATCACCAATGGCGCATTGGGCGGCGGCAAAAACGGCTGATGGCATGGGCGTCTCCTGACAAGGTAGGCAGACTCTGCTCGGCTGTCGCTCGGAAGACAACATTTGCATCAACGATAGAATCAACGTGGGAGCGGGCTTGCCCCGCGATGGCTCTCCCACTGGCCCCACAGCGTGGCTCCAGCCCTTGTGCAGAATGGCTATGATGCTCTTCTGCACGCAATCAGCCTGACAGGGCGACCCCATCATGAATCTGAGTGTTCTTTACGCGTTGGTTGCAGCCGCACTGTTTGGCGCAAGCACACCGCTCGCCAAACTGTTGGGTGTCGATACCCCGCCCATCCTGCTGGCCGGGCTGCTCTACCTGGGCAGCGGCGTCAGCCTGACCCTCGTCCGTCTGGTGCGCGATCGCGGTTGGCAGCGGCCCGGGCTGCCTGCCGGAGAATGGCCCTGGTTGCTAGGTGCGATCTTCTTTGGCGGCGTGCTTGCGCCTGTGGCGCTGATGTTCGGGCTCACTCGCACAGCGGGGGCCACTGCATCGTTGATGCTCAATCTCGAGTCGGTCCTCACGGCAGTGCTGGCATGGGTGGTGTTCAAGGAAAACGCCGACCGCCGGATCGTGATCGGTATGATCGCCATCGTCCTGGGCGGTATCGTGCTGTCATGGCCGCAAGAGACCGCGGTGGACCATGACTGGACCGGGCCGCTGGCGGTGGCATTCGCCTGCCTTTGCTGGGCGATCGACAACAACCTGACCCGCAAGGTCTCCGCCTCCGACGCGCTGTTCATCGCTGGCAGCAAAGGCCTGGCGGCGGGCGTGGTCAATGGCGGCCTGGCCTTGGCCATCGGCTCGCAACTGCCGGCCCTGGGCACGCTGGGGTCGATCCTGCTGGTTGGGTTTCTTGGGTATGGCGTCAGCCTGGTGCTGTTCGTCCTGGCCCTTCGCGGGTTGGGGAGCGCGCGTACCGGGGCGTACTTTTCCACAGCGCCGTTCCTGGGCGCGGCGGTCGCGATCCTGATGCTGGGTGAGTCGGTGTCCATGACGTTCCTGCTCGCTGCGACGTTGATGGCCTTGGGTGTGTGGATTCACTTGATGGAGAACCATGTTCACGAACACCAGCATGAGGCCCTCGATCATAGCCACCGGCATACGCACGATGAGCACCATCAACATGAGCATGACTTTGAGTGGGATGGCACCGAGCCGCACAGCCACCCCCATGTGCATGTGCCGCTTCGACATAGCCATGCGCATTTTCCGGATGTTCATCATCGGCATAGGCACTGACCGGGCAGAAAATACAGGACTGGCATTGCTCACCCGCCCCGGCTCGAACCCTGCGTTTCACCCAAGGTATACTCCCGCCCCGTCGCGCCCAGAGTGGCGCGTAGCCTTCATGTGCAGGATGCCCTATGTCAGTTCAGCAACACGTTGCCGCCGCCGATACCACCTTCACTGCCGCGCTCGAGCCGCTCAACCATGCCCTTGAGCAGGTACGGCAGGCCGAAATCCGGCTGCTGCAGCGCAGACGCCAGGTCACCCTGACATTCATGTGCGTCCAGGCCGCCTACTGCGGCTACCTGATGCTCAAGTGGATCTGGCAGGGCCATTACATCGGCGGGCCGATCTATGCCGTGTTGCTCTGGTGCCTGTTGTGGCTGCTGTACTACCCGGTGTCGGTGCTGTGGTACCCGCGCCAGCGCGCACTGGACAAGGCCTATCGCACGCTCGATGCGGCGCGGATGGAAGAAGGCAAGGCGTTCCTGGCCAGCAAGGCCTTGGGCGCGTATCGCTGGGTCTACCGCGGCGGGCGCATGCTGGCGGTGTTCCCCGACAGCCACATGCTGTATGTGCTGGCCCCGGAGGTCGGCGAGCGCCATGCGCTGATGGACGCGCCACGCGTAGTCAAGCAAGTGCGCGTGGACGAACAGGCCGTCACCCGCAGCACCACCCAGACCACCACCAAGCACGGCTGGCGCAACGTCTACGCGTTCAACAACCAGTTCGGCATGATCGGCGGCGGCAAGTCCCGCTCCACCTCGACCACCACCCACGACACCGTGCGCACCTTCACCCTGCACGTGCAATTGCAGAGCGCCGGCCAGCATCCCTATTGGATTCAACTGCCCTTCGCCGATGACTGGCAGGAAGCCCGCAACTGGCAATTGCTGATCGAGCAGGCAACCGCCCGCTAACGGCCTTGTGTCGCGAAAGGGCCGCAAAGCGGCCCCGGCGATCCAGCGACAAGCCAACAGCCACTATATAAAGTAGCTCCAGGTTGAACAGCCCGCTATCGATAGAACTCATCCAGCCGCTGATGGGCGACCGCCCAGGGCAGCCGCCGCGCATTCGCCCGCATTCTGAGGTAGGCCTCATGGGCCTGCTCGACCGTGATCACCTCACTTCGCACAAGCTCCTCGACTACCCAGAGCGTGCCCTTCACCTCAACCTCTTCCAACAATGCCGCTTTGCGCAACGCCTCATCCCCGGATAGCAACGGACATTTTTCCTGCCTTGCCAGCGCCAACGCGAAGCAATCGTTACGGCTAGGCCCCCTGACCCGACCAACCAACTCCACGGCATAGAGCATGGTGGCAGGGCTGAGCTCAGCCAGCTCGAGCCCCAGGCCCAGCAGATGCGCATGCTGGGCTTCGAGCTCATCGAAATAGAGGATATCCGGCACAGTGAACTGGTAAGGCAGCGTGAAGAGTTGGGCCAGCAGCTCGCCCTCTTCAAGGTCGATCAGGATGTTGGCATCACTGATGAGCAACTGCATCCAGTAACTCCAGTTTGCGCGCCTGGTGGAACTGGTAGACCGTCATCCCAAGCAGCTCCGCCGCCTTGGACTCGCCGATAATCCCCTCCCCCAACGCGCGGTAGACCAGTTGCTGGAACAGCCCTGTGGTTTCCTGCCGGTACGCAGCCCCTGGCTCCTGCTTGCGCCAGCCTTGTTTGACGAACAGCATGAACAGCCGCTCGCGCACGGCATGCGGGATGATCTCCAGGTCGCCAGCGCGATACAGGCAACCCTGCATGCTGAGGCCAAATTCCGCCTTGAGCAGATACAACTCGCGCACCTCCAGCATGTGGCGTTTGTGGCCCAGATGCTGCCGCATTGCGCTGGCCGGCACCAGCAATGCCGAGGCAAAACGGTTACAGGCCTTTTCCTCGTCCAGCCCTTCGGCCAACCGACCATGCATCAGCAAGTGACCAAGTTCGTGGGCCAAGGTGAACCGCTGCCGGTCACCCGGCCAGTCGGCCGATACCACGATGACCGGCTGCCCCGCCACGCTGGCCTGCAAGCCATCGAACTTCGCCTGCGCATCGACCTGGGTGATGATCACCAGAATCCCATGCGTCTCCAGCACGTCGATCAAATCGGGAATCGGGCTCGCCCCCAGGCCCCACAGCTGCCGCACCTGGTCCGCCAGGTTGTCGACCGCCTGCAGCGAATCCAACTGCGCGGGCAGCCCTGCCGGCCCGCTGAACGCCTGCACGGGATAATCCGGCCATAGATTGATCAGCTCCTGCCAACGCTCCGCCTGATCCAGCACATCGGCCTCGATGCGCTTGAGGATCGCCTTGGGCGTGCTGCAACGCTTGCGATACTCGACACCCGCCAGCTCGACCGTGGCAGGGCGGAAAAAGTACTCGGCGCGCACCGACAGCGCCTTGCACAAACGCACGAGCACGCCGGAACTGGGCATGCTCTGGTCATGTTCATACTTCTTGACCATGTTGGCGCTCACGCCCACCTGATCACCTAGCGCCTGCATCGACAGGCCAGCAGCAGCGCGGGCACGTTTGAGCCGCTCGCCGATCATCGGCTATCTCCCTCGGTTTACGAATCTATAAAATTACCAAGAAATATAAACCCGATATTCCTACCCGTCGATACATGGGCGACGACCGTCCTGCCGTGTCCGGCTCGGCATCGCGCAACCGGCCGCTGATTCATATGTCTCGCCAAAGCAGGTATAAAGCGCCAGCAACCCGCGCCCCCGACGTCTGCCAAAGGAAACTCTCCATGCTTCGGCTCTTGATGCCAGCCCTGCTCCTGCTGCTTGCCGGCTGCGCCACCAAGCCCCCGGCCAACCTCGACAACCTCTGCGAGATCTTCCGCGAGAAGCCGAAATGGCACGAGGCGGCGCTGAAGATGCAGGCGCGCTGGGGTGCGCCGGTGCAGGTGCCGATGGCGATGATGTACCAGGAGTCCTCGTTCAAGCACGACGCCCTGCCGCCGCGCTACTACTTCCTCGGTTTCATCCCCTGGGGCCGGGTCAGCACTGCCTACGGCTACGCCCAGGCCAAGGACGAGACCTGGGCCGACTACAAGCGCGATGCCGGCGGCTGGGGCGCCGCCCGCGACGACTTCGCCGACGCCCTCGACTTCATGGGCTGGTATATGCAGAAGAGCCAGCAGGTCAACGGCGTGTCCAAGTGGGACGCGTATGGCCAGTACCTGAATTACCACGAAGGCTGGGGCGGCTACCGCAACCGCAGCTACGACGCCAAGCCGTGGCTGAAGAATGTGTCGCAGAAGGTCCAGGCGCGGGCCTCGGTGTTCGGGGCGCAGTATCGGAGTTGCGAGCAGGAGCTCGCGCGGGGTGGGTGGTTCTGGTAGGGCCTGACGCAGGTGTGCTTTGAAATATTGGCCTGCTCAGTTAGCGCTTCATCGCCAATAACGAGGCTGCTTTGCAGCCCTTCGCGGGCAAATAGCATCGGCGCACCGCCCCACAGGACTACGCAGAATCTCAAACCAGCGCCGTCCCTGTGGGAGCGGCCTTGCGTCGCGAAAGGGCTGCACAGCAGCCCCGGCAATGTTGATGGTGGCTCAAAACCTGGGGCCGCTGCGCGCCCCTTTCGCGACGCAAGGCCGCTCCCACAGGATCGCGCAGCCCCTGAATCGAGCACTGTACTTGTGGAAGCGGGTTTACCCGCGAAGGGCTGCAAAGCAGCCCCAATAAGTGCGATGAAGCGCTAACTGACTGGCAGCTTTTCGTTTCCCGCATTGATCGCCCGTTCATGGCATCCACCTGCGGGCTTGGGTGGGATCACTTCAAATGGACTTTCAACGCCTCGCCAGCCTGCAGCATTGCAGCGCGTACCGCCGGCACCTGGCTGACCACGTTCAGCAAGCCATAGTCATGGATCATGCCGTTGTAGCGCACCGCCGTGACCGGCACGCCGGCTTGGTCCAGCTTGCGCGCATAGGCTTCCCCTTCATCACGCAGCACATCGGCACTCGCGGTCTGCACCAGCGCTGGCGGCAGGCCTTTCAACTGCTCGGTGGTCGCGCGCAGCGGCGAGGCGTAGATCTCGGCACGTTGCTTGGGGTCGGTGGTGTAGTTGTCCCAGAACCACTTCATCATGTTGCGGGTAAGGAAGTGCCCCTCGGCGTACTGGTTGTACGACGCGGTCTCGAAGTTGGCGTCGGTCACCGGCCACAGCAGCACCTGGTACTTGATGGCCGGGGTGCCTTTGTCCTTGGCCATCAGGCTGACCACCGCCGCCATGTTGCCGCCGACACTGTTGCCCGCGACCGCCAGGCGCTTGCCGTCGACATTGATGTCCTTGCCGTGCTCGGCCACCCATCGGGTTGCCGCGTAGGCCTGGTTGATCGCCGTCGGGTAGTGCGCTTCAGGGGACGGGGTGTAGTTGACGAACACCGCCACCGCCCCGGACCCGACGACCAGGTCGCGCACCAGGCGCTCATGGGTCGGGAAGTCGCCGAGCACCCAGCCGCCGCCGTGGAAGTACATGAACACCGGCAAAGTCCCCTTCACACCCGCCGGGCGCACGATGGTCAAGCGGATGGCCTGGCCATCGACGGTGATGGTCTTCTCGCTGACATCCGCCTTGGGCAGCGTCAGTTTCACCCCGGCCTGAGCGCCGCTCAGCACCGCGCGGGCATCCTTCGGTGAAAGCTGCTCGATGGGTTTGCCACCGCCCGCGTTCAAGACATCGAGGAATGCCTGGGTGTTGTGCTCGACGCCAGCGTCGGCGAATGCGTTACCGATCGACAAGGCAAGGAGCGAGCCCGCGAGTGTTCTGGTCAAAACGTTCAATTCATTTCCCCTGTTTCTGTTGAGGCGGTAGTCAGGTGGTCACGTGCAGACAACTTGTTGCTGCCAAGCCTTTGGTGTCATGCCTTCAGCCTTCACGAAGGTGCGGCAGAAGTGAGATTGATCGCAGAAGCCGCATTCCAGCGCGATCTCTGCGAGCAACATCGTGGAAGTCTTCAATAGCTCCCTGCTCTTCATCACCCGCTGTTCACGCAGCCATTGTTGCGGCGACATCCGGGTACTTTCCTTGAACATGCGTGAGAAGTGACTGCGCGACAATGCGCACGCTTGGGCGATTTCAGTCACTGATAGGCAGGTATCCAGCCTCTCCAGCATCAGCTGTTTGGCCGTTCTCAACTGCCAGGATTTGAGCTGCCCGGTCGAAGCCAGTGTCAGCGTCGCCAGCACGGTAGAGTTGTCCTTGTTCATACACACCCACGAATCCAGGTAGCAGGATGCGAGCGCCTGACGCGAACAGCGCTGGGCGCTGGAAACCCCAGAGGTTCCAGGCCAGGCTCGTTGATTCGGATCAGCCCACTGCGCACCCTTCGCACGTCAGTGAACAGCCCCCAAGGCAGGGGCTGGCAAAGGCTCAGACAGCAGCGACAGGCGCCAAGGTGGGGCCATGCTGAACGCGCTCAGGCGCCTTGTGCACCATGGTGTAGGCGTAGTCGACGCCCATGCCATAGGCACCGGAATGCTCCTTCACCAGCTCCATCACGGCGTCATAGGTGTCGCGGTTCTTCCAGTCCCGCTGCCATTCCAGCAGTACCTGCTGCCAGGTCACCGGCACCACGCCGGCCTGGATCATGCGCTGCATGGCGTAATCGTGGGCTTCCTTGGTGGTGCCGCCGGAGGCGTCGGCGACCATATAGATTTCATAGCCGGCATCGTTCATAGCCGACAGGGCGAAGGTGGCGTTGCAGACCTCGGTCCACAGGCCGGAGACGATGATCTTGTTGCGGCCATTGCGCTTGAGGGCGTCGCGCACCTTCTGGTCATCCCAGGAGTTCATCGAGGTGCGCTCCAGCAGCGGCGCGTCCGGGAACACCGCGAGCAGCTCGGGGTAGGTGTGGCCCGAGAAGCTTTGTGTCTCGACCGTGGTGAAGGTGGTGGGGATATTGAAAATCTTCGCGGCCTTGGCCAGGCCAACGGTGTTGTTCTTCAGCGTTTGCCGGTCGATGCTCTGAACGCCGAAGGCCATCTGTGGCTGCTGATCGATGAAGATCAGTTGGCTGTTGAACGGGGTCAGGACTTCAGTCTTAGGATTGCTCATTGTTGTTTCCTTTCAATTTGATGAAGTTCGATCGCACCCGTTTCGGGGCCTGCACGTTGCGGGCATCACCGTAGCCACGAGTGCTCGCCTCAGCGTCGTTGCTTGAGGACGAGCAAAAGATAACGAAACAAAGCGCCTGTCGGTGGCGCACGTTTGCGCCTCTACTGGCTCATTTTTGCGCCATTGAATACGCAGCCGCGCTGCTAGCATTCGCCGTTCCATTCGGATCAAGCCGGTCCGTCATGTGCAGGAGAATGCAATGGCAGCTTCACAACCGATCAATAAGCAGACCGCCTACTGGGGCGTTGCCTGGGAGGAGGCGTATGGCTATCCGCAGGCACGGCGGGCAGGCAACGAGATCTACGTATCAGGCCAGTTCAATCATGACGAGGCCGGTAATCTGCTGGCCCCGGCGCCGCTGAACGCCGACGGCAAGCCCAGTGATTTCTCGTCGATGGGCGAGCAGATGCAGGTCGCCTACGACAACATCTCAAAGCTGCTCGCCTTGTATGGCGCGACGCTGCAAGACGTTGTCGAGGAAACGCTCTATGTCCTGGACATGGACGCTGCCTTCGCGGTGGTCGGCAAAGTGCGCAAGGCGGCCTATGGCACTGAGCGGCCTCAGTGCGCGAGCAATATCATTGGGGTGTCGAGGCTTGCCCAGCGCCCGCAATTGATCGAGATCGCCTGCAAGGCCGTGATTGGAGCCCGGGACATCTAAGCTGCACTCCCGGTTGCGATCAGCTGACCGGGAGTACCGATTGCCCTTCGACCAAGGGCTTTTGACTGGCCACGGCAGCGGCGCAGAAGGTCATGAATGCTTTGACGCGCCACGACTTGCGAATGTCCTGGTGCGTCAGCAGCCACAACTCGTCCTGAAGCTCTGGCACCACCGGGCCTGCGCGTACCAACCCCGGGGTGATGTCACCGAGCATGCAGGGCAGGAATCCATACCCCAGGCCCGCCGCGATGGCGACGCTTGCGGCTGCAACAGAATCGGTGCGGTAGGCAATGCGCTCAGCGGCGACCCTGCTTTCGACATAGCGTGTAGCCCTCAAACCGCTGAGCGCTGCCGAGTAGGACACCCATGCCTGCCCCTCTGCGAAAAGGGCCTCGCCAGTCACCTGCTTGGCGCTGCAGTACGGTGCCCAGGCAATGTTCGCCAGCTTACGGCCCACCAGGCTTTCCGCAGGTTTTCTCGTCGCCCGAATGGCGATATCCGATTCATCCCGGGCGAGGCTGAGGGTTTCGTTGCCCACCAGCACCTCGAGGCTGATCCCCTCGTTCAGGGCCTTGAAGTCCGCGATGATCGGGGTGAAGAAGTACAGCAGCAACGAGTCGCTGGTGGTAATGCGAAGTTTCCCCAGCGGGCCTTGGCCAGAACGTGAAACACGCCGCGTGACGCTGACGATATCCAGCTCCACGCGCTCGGCGAGTGCTCGCAATTCCGCGCCCTCGGCGGTGAGCAGATAGCCTGACTTGCGGTGGTCGAACAGCGCGATGCCGAGGGTTCGCTCGACCTGGGCAACCCGGCGCGAAACGGTGGAGACATTGATGCCAAGCTTCTTGGCCGTCGCCGCACGATTGCCGCAATCGCTGAGCGTCTTGATGATGCGCAAGTCGTCCCACGAGAGCTGATTGACAGCCTCGGCGACGTCCCACTTCGGCCCATCAGCGGCAGTTGGCGCTTTACCAGTTGGCGATTTCACACAGTTCGTTCCGGATGCGAAGGCGCTGATGATACGAGAAGGGGGTGGGTGAAGCAGCCATATTGTTCTGGCGATGGTTGAAAACCGGGCGGTGCAAGTGGCGGTCGATCAGGGCACGCCACGCAGTAGGGCCGCAAGGCGGCCCCGATGATGCGTGGCATCAGTCTTCAGAAGCACACACTTCTTTCATCGCCTCCAGCTTGCCGAACTGCTCGCTGGCCAACCGGCTGATGATCCGGATCGCCTGGTGGATGCCCGCTGTGTTGCGGAAGCTCAGTTGCGGGTTGTGCTCGCACTCCAGCACCTCGTCGTGCTGGACCAGCGCCTCGCCTAGCAGTTCGAGGGTCCAGACGTAGCTTTGGAGGGTGGACAGGCGTTCATGGTCAGACATGGGGCACCTCCCGGTTGGTGCGGGTGGCGAGGGAGTGGCTGTCGATTGGGTAGAAGGTTGGGGATGGGTTGGCCGCGGGGGTTGGCCGGCGGAGAGCGGATGCGAGGATCCTGTACAGATTTGCGAAATGCATGCATGAGGTCCTTTTCGGTTGAAGCACCACACCATCGTCGCCAAACGAATAGGGTGGCAGCTGTACGCAGGTTGGCGAACCGAGGAAAAGGAACCCGGCAGACCCGAAGGTCTCCCACGCACAGCCGCCATTACACGGAACTGCGGACACAAAAAAAGCGCCTGCAATCGTGATCGGGGCGCCGTTGCGCCTTTTTCGGTCGGGTCGCCAAACCCGGTCGCGGAAGTGGCCGCGACGGAGGGAATTTATTCCTTAGGGGCTGCTAATGCAAGCTTAGGACGGTTGAGAAAAGGCAATGGTGGCTGCGAGAAATTGCCTACATCGTAACGAATGGGCAGTGAGCCTTTCACGCGACAGGCCCAGCCTGACCAAATGAAGCTGAATCGGAGAGAAGCGAGCAGTGCGGAGACAGGAGTCGAATCAATACACAAGCTACTGATTTTTTGATTAATTTCAATGAGACTAAAATTTTCTATCTCTAAAACTACCCCATGACACCTTATCGATAGTTTGCAGTCCAAAGACAACACCACTGAACGCGCAGTAATGGCCGTTTAACCATGGCAGCCCCTCATAACTTAACCGAAAACAAAGCGATCTGAAGGATGTTGTATCCAAGCATGTTTACCGTAACAGAACTGTATAACTACTCGTCACGCCACCCGGGTGTTTAGTCACAAAAGCATCCATGCCAAAAATTTAGAAGCCACATCGCCAGGCAATGGTACTGAAGCCCCCTTAACCTACCATCATCAGTTGCTTGGCACATTGGCTTATAGGCACAAAGCCTCATTAAATCGTAATTATTTACACTTGTGATTCATACCTTAATCTGGCAGGTGCTGGTTGACATGCGCCCGGTGCTTCAGTAATAGTTCACTAATTCTTTAATGGGCAACCAGCACAAGGTCTTCACCAACACCTTGAATCGAAACTTTAACTGCCCACCCCAAAAACCACACCCCATACAGACCGGCATCGAGCACATGCATATAATTATCGACTCAAACATAATACACAACAACTGGTTCCTTAGGTCAGCACCACTAAGACTGCTCATCCACTACATAAACAATGAAGGCTGCACACTGGTCATACCGAGAGTGGTAACACAAGAAGTCGACAATCTATACATGCGTTCACTCAATGATGCTATTCGAGACGTGGAGAATTCCAACAAGGCTCTTGAAAAAGTGGCACCAAGTATTAAGCTAGAGGCACCAAGGCTAGAGCAGCAAGAACCATATAGTCTAGAGTCCGTATTAAAAGCAAAAATTGAAGACCTCATAATAGTTGAATACAAAAACATTTCTCACGAAGAAATGGCGCGTCGAGCTATTTTAAGGGTCAGGCCATTTCGCGAAAACGAAAAAGGATACAGGGACACTCTAATCTGGCTTTCGTTACTCGACCATCTGGAAAATAACAAAATCACAGAAGACGTATTCTTCATAACATCAAATACAAATGACTTCATGGGAAAAACCAAGGATCATTTCCACGACGACCTACAGAACGACATAGACGAAAAAAACCTTCAGTGCAAAATCCACCTAATTAGCTCCTTGAACGAATTCCTGAAAAACCACGTAAATTCTGACGAACATGCACTGGACCGACACAGAGACGAGGAGGAATTCAGGGAGTATCTCGAAGAAAGCGCTATATCATACTTACAAAGTATGGACAGTAGTGTGCGCTCAGCCTTAAGCAAAGAGCTTTTCAGTCACACCGGAATACTTTCAAGCTGCAGCCCTTTGTCCGCTCACATCATGGAGGGACTAGAAGACTTCTTCTACATAGAAACAAAAGCGCTTGAAAATCATGAGGTATATGTTTCCTGCAAATTTGAACTGAGAATTACCGAGCTCATACTTGACATTACGACCAGAGAATTCGAAAACCATCGCGAGCTAATCACAGCTTGTGATGGCTTCTTCGAAGAAGAGCACAGCCACGAAATATCTACTATAAGCCTGTATATTAGACCTGGCTTTTTAGCCAGCTTTACATATAACCAGCTTACGAAAGAATGTAGCGGATTTTCAGTAGATCAATTTGCGCTAGTCAGAAGGGGACGCCCCCTATCAACAATGTTCGCACCCAACATTCAATAAAAAGCTTTCATGCGATACTAAAAGCACCTACAAGAAAACTGTAGGTGCTCAAATTAGCCTCACCCAAACTAAGACAACAATTCGACGCAACCGATTTTCGTAGAATCAACAACCACCTCATACTCCGGAGCTTGGCAAGCATAAAACACCAAACTTTTATTTACCGTAGTTCTAAACATCACACGCTCTTCTCTTTTGAACCAAGGCATGTGCTCATAACTTTGATACGCAAACCTCCGCGCCACAGCCTCTTCGGTGCTCCAAGATTGGCCATATCGTGACACCTCCCATTCTGAGATGCTTGCACCTCGATAAATTACTATTTCTCCTGGCAGCAGATTGATGCAATTGGGCTTAAGTTCACAATCCAAAATTATTTTTGGATACCACATCTCATTCTCTTGATACACCCATAAATCATGAAGTCCTCCAAGCGCATAGAGTCGAAAAGCATGCCTAAACGCATCAAGAATATCCCTAGCACCTTGATCATATATTTTACCTTGTAACAAAATGGCGCACTTGTTTATTCTCTCCACTACTTCATGAGAACCTGACACAAGTTGAGAACCAGCAAGGACATCAAGCTGACATGTGCGAATCGCCTTCACACAAAAAGAAACAAACTCTTCAATTCCTGCCCTATACCCAGATAAAAAAACCTCACTCAGTTTTTCCTCAACATGAGAGACCGAAATCTTCATACGTTCAGATAGAAACCTACACTCCTCATCTGAAAGCATAACCCCTCCAAAATATAACTTAATGTTTAGCGCGATAGTTTTCTTAGCTAGCGAATCACAACCAAACTAACACCACGGGAAACGAGAATAATCAAAATCAGGAAACCTCCCCTATTCGCCACATTACTCAAGCGTTACTAAATAGTCACACCCCCGAGAGCTTTATTAAAGCGAAGCTTCTAGCAATTCATTAATCATCTCTTGAACAGAGTGTCTAGACGCTCCTTTCACCAAAATACCATTTTTATACTCTAGCCCTATACCAAAAAACTTGAAAACATCACCGAGACGGGGTTGATCTGAATGAATTTTTTTAGGACCTTTAAAGAAAGCCCCACCACTCATACCTTTAAGTGAGTAACCTTTCTGTTTGAATCCTTCGTGCTCGTATTCTACATTTTCATTTACATGTTTTCCGACCACTTCCCTTTCTGATTCTGACTCAAATTCAACGCCGAGCAAGAGAAAATTAGCATGCTCCCATTTTTTAAGACCATCAACCCCTTCCGAAAGGTACTCTCTAATTTTCTCTGACGAAGATTTGCTACTATGTATGCTTTGTATAGCTTTTTTCTTCGGAAAACCTATCCACCCGAAATCATCAACAAACTCGGTAGTTGATTCATGATCAAGATCAAAATAATTTTTGTACTCAAACTCATTAGTTGCACATATACACAAATCCCTCTCCCGACAGATCTTATAAAAATAAGACACATCCGACAGCGACATAAAGCTTCCGTCCGTCTTAAGAGCTCCTATCCCACTCAATTGATCTTCCCGCAAAGTAAGAGCATGCGCTGCAAACACACAAAAATACAGCTCTTTAAATTTCACAAATGTCATAGTAGAGGAAAATTCGTACCCCCCTCGCCCGTCTTTACGATACAGCGGATAAATATGCCGCTGCGCCTGCAAAGAAAACTCGTCAACCCGAAATTTACCGCTCATATTTAAAACCTTATTCCAACATCGCTATTATATTGCTATTTTTAGAACACATTTACCACTAACAAAACTGCTAACTAGCCATCAGCCCATAACATTTCGCACCCTAATTAATCTGAACACATAAGAAGGGGACAGATTTATTTTTACCGTAGGTTCGAGTGAACATCACAACCCTCAAGAGAGCGACTCGAACATCGCCTCTTGACGTCCATTGACGCGGGGCAGGCTCAAAATTTATGTTTCATCAACGAGCGTCACAAAAAATAAATCTGTCCCCTTTAACTGAGCGAAGAAAACAAATCCAAACATCCTGATTTGGAAGTGCATAAGCACAAAAAAGGTGACTGCCCTTGGAAGTAGTGAGAGGGGCGAGTTACTGAAGATAGGCCGCGTTTAGACGTACAGCGACGGTCATACCACGACCGTCGCTGTACGTGGGCTCTGAACGGGAACAGCCCTTCACGCGTCCTGCTCAGGTTCTGGATCACGCGCGGCCCTTTTGAGCGACTGGATCAGGCGCTTGAAGCCCTTGGTTTGAGCAAACTTTTTGTAGAGAGCCGGGGTGATTTCTGAAAGTTTGGCAACAGCTTCCCCCATCGTATTCCTGAGTTCTGTCGAGTACCTGAACGCCGCTATCTGCTCGGCCTTCGCATCGAAGAGTTTGGCCAAGGCTGGAAGGCTGTCGGGGTTGCGGCTCAGGTACGCCAGGAACAGGACGATCCGTTGAACCTCTTGCGGATTAGACGGCTGAACATCCGGGATGAGATGGCCATATTTCGATAGCGGGATTGCGAAATCGTCAGGCTCCACCGACTCCGCGAAGAGCATCGACCTCAATCGGATACCGATGACGTCACGCTGCTGGGCATCAAGCAACTTGAGCAGCGAATCCATCATGGCGTACTGGGCCGCTCCCCACGGCGAAGTCACGGTACCGTTCGCGAGGGAGGTGAGCACGTCGATCAAGGCATCGCCGACAGCCGCGGTCGACTGCATGGGCACTTCATTGCTCACTATCCCATTCAGGATTGCCTGGTGCTGTTTGGCCCCTGCCGAGATGATCTGTACCCACTCATCACGAGTCCGCTCCTCACTCGTGAGCTGATTGAGTAGACCCGCCCGAGTTTTCGGCAGCACATTTTCATCCGCCTCCATAACGACACTGATTAATCGGGCGTCCGCCTTCAGAGCGTCCTTGGAGGCTTCTGCAATATGAACATCCCAAGCTGTGAGCCAAGCCGCGACATCGGCCTCAACAAGGCCAACCTTCGAAAGCGCCTGGGTAATCACGCTAAATTTGGTAGTAACCCTGTCGCAGTTCAGGGGCCCTATGCGCTGCTCTTGAATCAGGTAAGCCAGGTAGGTAGCAACCGACTCTCCCACTTGGGGGTCGTCAACCAATTGGAACAAAGCACCTGTGGTAAGCGATGCATTCGCCAGGGCTCTGAAGACTGACGACTCAAATACGCCATCCAGATCATCGAGCTTGGCGAGCGAATCGGCGTCGGCTTGCCGAATGTACGTCACCGCCGCCACCGCCTTAATCAGCGGACTGGTATTGTTCGCCAGCAACGTTGTAATCGCAGTGCCGATGACCTGGTCGACATTCGTGGCCAACCCAAGTCCCAGCACCGCGCTATCTACTTCGCCTGCAGCACCTGTAAATTTCGCTAAGATGGCCACGTCACCAGCCGAGATACCGCCCGTAATACCGCCACCGAGATTACGCCCCCCGTACAACCATTCGAGCGCAGGCACGACGCAATCGGTCGGCAATACCGCTATACCCATCTGGTGATCAGCACAGCTGGCTAGCTGCGCGTGTGCATCTGGCAGACCTGCGTTCGCAAAGGAAAAGCCACTGGCCTTGATCACTTCCAGATGGGCAATATCAGGCAGCAGGTGCATCACATATTCGGAACGTTTAACAACGGCCTCTTCAAACTCCAGTCCTAGCGCATGGAGATAATGGTCGTATTCCTGCAGGAGATTCCAGGCTGGCTTCAGCTGCTCAGGATCGAACGCAGAGTTCAGAATTTTCAGCAGGCTAGTTTTCAGCTGGCCGCCATGACCACTCAGTAGCTGCCCCTTCAATCCATGGCCTCTGCAATACCGCACGGCTTCGTAGAACTCCTCAGCTCCCGCTTTCGATTCGCCGAACAGTTCAAGTTGCGCGCTATTGATCAACTGCAGGAGAGGCTCAATCCAGTCGCCTTCACGCGCCTGATGTGCCTGGGAAATGGTTGGCAGCAGAGAAGCCAGCGAAGGACGCTGGGATAGAAGGCGCTTCATGGCGTCAGAGAAGCCGAACAGTGAAGTAAGCTCGCCCAACGCGTCGTGATCCTCGTTGGCAAAGGCTTCTGCCAATGGCGTGTCCAAGAGCTCGGCGATCGCAATATCACCCGTAGTCAGATAATGAATCTGCAGGAACTGGATCTGCCACCCGGTCTCCATGGAATCGCCAAGGGTGGCACCCAGCAAGGTTTTAGTGTCCTTTACCAGCTCAGTTTGCTCCTCCCCAATTTCTTTCTGATAGGTTTCCGAGAAACCATCCGTGCGCAGTATCTCCACCAGCGAAAGATCGGCATATTTGCAAAGCAGAAGATGGCTGGCGATAGCCAGGAGGCTGATCTCCTCCCCCACCACCAATGCTGTCGTGGCGATGTCGTTGATGAATTTCTTCTGCAGCCGGGGCGTGACCAGGTTGTTGGCCATGGGGCTGTGGCGCTGTAGCAGTTGTGCGCACTGCTCGATGACGCTCCCGTCAACATCCGGGAAGCTATGGTTCCACAACTGACGGAAGCCATCTTTCCATCCCGAGGTGATGATGGGTGGCGAACGGAAAACCACCGGAAATTTTTTCGCTATGAAGTCCCTGGCATCGTACCGTCGATCACCGTCTGCCTTCAGGTATTCAGCCACCTTGTTTGAGCAAAACGGAACGATTACCGTCAGATTCGCAGCCTTGGTAGCAACCTCAATAAAGATCTCCAGGTCACTCCACACCGACCGCAGGCTGTCCTTTGGCAAGCGATCAAGGTTGTCTAGGATGATGATAAAACGCTTGTCTTCAACCACCTTCAGCTGTTCGAGAAGCGTCTTCTTGAGATCAAGGGGCGTCACCTCCTTGCCAACTTCAATCTTCTCCTCAATATGATCGTCACTAGAGCCTTTGAATAGACTCAGAAGGCTCCATTTCTGGGCGCCGACCCGCACCTTCCTATGGCAAAACTTGGCAGTGCCAAGGATCAGGACAGGGCTCAAAAGGGAAAAAAGGTGCACCGCAATCAGCCACCAAAACGGGTCTTGCAACGTGTTGGTAAGCGCGGCGGCTTCGGGCGACGTCCCTGTGATGGCCGCATGAGAGCTACGCGAAAGTGCAAAAAGCTCCCGGAATGACGTGGCGGCGAAAAACAGGCTGGCGACCACTGCCAAGGCCCAGGCACTGACCCGGCTCGTTGTTCGTTTGTTGTACTCGAACAAGCGTCCGAGGGCCCGATCGCGAGAGGCTTTCAGGGTCTCCGCAGCCCTGCTGACATGAGGTACTTCTTTGAGCACCTCATCGGTGAAGAGCTCGATGAAATTGCTCTTCGTCGATCCCTGGTAATTCTGCTCGCAGTCGAAAAACCAGACCCTGAAATCAGAATCAGCAGCCGTCAACTTTGTCTTCAGCATGCTCAGAATGGAGCTCTTACCGGAGCCAAACTCACCATCTAGGCCCACAACCTTTGAGGGCCCGTCACTCAGCAAATGACCGTGGATTGCGCTCGCCACCTTGTCATGGCTACCACCGGGGAACACGTCCTGAGTTGCAGGGTGTTCAGTATGGAAATTGATCAACCGCATAGAAGTCCTTTTATGTCATCCCTGCGCGTTGTGTCACTCCCGTGTGCAGAGAATGTCGCTGGAGCCCGATTGCCCCTAACCAAGCGATAACATCGCAGATGACGCCCGCCCTTTAAAACCACCATATGTAGTTATGATCCAGCCATAAACCACAAGATAGTGACATATTACATAGATGGCAAGCTGCCATAAAACTACACTATTGCGATCCGGAGGGGCGTCCTTTGGTTGTAGGATTTTGCGTCCAACAACACCCATGCAGGCAACCACGTCGCGCAGATACGCCGCCTAGTCGGCCAACACTTTCCGATCAATCTGCCGTGCATCATTGATACCGGGGCCCTGGTCGGAGCGACGCCACTTCACGAACGCCAACTACCGGTCACAGTGCGCCTTTACCGTGCCGTAATGACGGCCGCCGAACATGTCTTTCAGCGCCTGCGGCCCTGCATAGTTCAATTGCCTGCCGTAGCCGAAATTACGACCATCGCGTCTACCCACCAATTCCATGTCAGTCACCTCATCGTCCGATCTCCGATCCTCGCCCCACGTCATCCCGCCAAGAATGCTGAGTGTTATCAGGGATCAAGGCCCCTGCGACCTGTGGGAATGTCCACTACGCGGGACTGGCGGCTCCTTACGTCCGGGAGCAAGGGCATCTCATGATCTGGCCTCCTGAGCACCGTTACCGGTGGGCGGGTGGAGGCAGCATTGGCTGACGAGACCAGTGCCTGAAGATCCTGAGCCAGGTGCAAGCAGCAATGCGATGACCGGGGCATGCCTGACTGTCAGTCAGGTGCAGTCCATTCCTTGGTCTGCGGCACCATCATCTACAGCGCTGTTGCTAGTGACATCGGCGTTTGTCACGCCGATTGTCACGAGGGGGAAAACCGCAAAGCCATGTGCGATCAGGGCTGTAGCAGTGGTAGAAGTGCCCGTCTCTTTCCAGAAGAAAGAGACGGGCACAGGTTGGCGCAATATTCGGCCAAGCGGATAGGTTGCTGCAGGGCAGCGAGGTACGGTGTATCTGGCGCACGAGCGCTATATGTGTAAGAGCATCCATCACATGGGTAGTGACCGGGCGAGCTGCCGGATGCGAATCGCCCTTGGGAAGAACCACCGCGGGAGCGGCGTGACCTTGAAGGCTCGGGTCACCTGGGGTGCTGTCAACGACAGCCTTTGCACTGTCTTTTCTACGCCCGCAATCCGGGAGGGTCAAGCGACTCGCCCGCAGGATTTTGCAGTTGAAAATGGCATTGGGCGTGTACGGAATCCCGTGGTTTCCAGTGGCCGATTGGGTGCTTTTGTTTTTTTAGGTGAGGTCCATCCAAACAGGGCGGCTTTGCAGCCCTGTTTGGATGGACCCGCATGGAAAGCAGATCACCAAAATTTTCAAAGCCGTGCGCTCACTCGACTGCGCCACGCCTTGCTCTTAGGCGAGAAACGTTTGCTCCGGTCTGATTGGCGAACTCATGTGGCGAGATATGCTCCTGCCGGTTCGCTTCGAGGTAACGGCTCCACCAACTCATGATCATTCGCCGTTCCTCCAGGAACTCAGCCTTATGGATATACGCCGCGCGAACGTTGTTGCGTTCCCTGTGGCTCATCTGCCGCTCAATAGCCGTCTCTGACCACAGCCCGGATTCGACCAAGGCACTGCAAGCCATTGACCGGAAGCCATGCCCGCAGATTTCGGTCTTGGTGTCATAGCCCATATTCCGCAAAGCGCTGTTGACAGTGTTCTCGGACATAGGCTTCCACGAGCGAGCGTCGCTGGTGAACACCAGATCGAAGTACCCTGTGATCGCATGAATCTGTTCGAGCAACGCCACCGCTTGCGATGACAGAGGAACAAGATGGATGTCACCTGCCATCTTCGTCCCGCGTGTCGAATACGGGACGCCATCCAAAGCGGGCCGCGTGTCAGGTATCTCCCATATGCCGCGCTTCAGATCAAACTCACTCCAACGTGCGAAGCGCAATTCGCTGGAGCGGACAAACACATGAAGCGACAGCATCACAGTCAGCCGAGTGAGCATGCGTCCCTTGTAGTTCTCGATGCGGTCCATCAACTCAGGCAAACGTGACAGCGGAAGTGCAGGCCGGTGCGTAACCCGTGGCGCGCTGATGAAGCCCTCAAGGTCATATGCAGGGTTCACCGTGATCAACCTCAGCCGCTTCGCCTCACGCATGATGCTCTGAAGGTAGTTTTGTACCCTTAAGGCCACATCGATCGTGCCGCGCTTCTTGATCGCCTCAAGCGGCTGCATGAGGTCGAAGGTATCCAGATCAACGATGGCGCGTGCGCCTAGCAGCGGGAATACGTGCGTCTTCAAGCGACTCAGCACCGTCCTCGAATGGCCAGGCGCCCACTTCACGGACATTTCCTTATGCCAGTCCAACGCAACGCGCTCGAATGTGTGGCCTCTCACAACCGCTTCGGCCTTGGCCTGCTGCTTGGACGCAATCGGATCGATGCCCTCAGCCAGCATCCGCTTAGTCTCCAGACGCTTCTGCCGAGCATCTGCGAGACCAATGACGGGATAATTGCCAAACGAGGTCAGCCCCTCTCGCCCATCCGGTTTCACATACCGGAAGCGCCAGCCTTTGCAGCCATTGGGGTAAACGAGGAGGTAAAGACCGTCACCGTCGAAAAGCTTGTAGGGGCGGTCAGTAGGTTTGGCCGAACGGCATGCGGTGTCGGTCAGGGGAGCAGTAGTACGAGCCATAAGGGTAAACCCCTTTATCGAATCGACTTTATCCCAAACGTTACCCCTAAATCGGCTGGCAGCTGTCGGAATCCGACGGAACGCCATAACGAAAAAACCCGCCGGAAGGCGGGTTTTGCGGGGGTTCCAGAGATTTTGGTAGCCTTCGCTGGAACTTGAACTGGTGCCGGAGACAGGAATCGAACCTGCGACCTTCGCGTTACGAGTGCGCTGCTCTACCGACTGAGCTACACCGGCGTGTTGCGCAACGTACCATTGCCGTGTCCGTTACGCAAACCTCTGTTTCACCTCACTTTCACGGCGCCTTGCAGCCATTCGGCGCGAGGTCTTCCTCCACCGTGGTCACGCAGCTCCACCCTGCCTGGGTGCGGGCCAGGGTCACGGTCTTGCCCAGCACATTGGCCGGCGCATCGGCCAGGGTGCAGGCGATGCTGGCGCTGCCGTCGGCCGCCGTGCCGCTGGCGGTGATCGCGCAATGGGCGGTGGCGGGCTGGCCGCCGAGGCTGGCGACGTCGGGCACGTCCTTGCCTTCGTTCAGGCGGATGTCCATCGGCGTTTTCAGCGCGGAGATTTCCAGCAGCGCCGCGGCGGCTTTGGCCCGGGCCTGGTGGTTGGTGTACATGGGGATGGCGATGGTCGCCAGGATGCCGATGATCGCGACGACGATCATCAGTTCGATCAGGGTGATACCTCGTTGCCCTTTCATGAACGGTCTTCCTTCGTAATACATGGAGGCGCGGTCGGCGCATTTCATCTTGGGTTGCGCCCCGGCCGGCAGGCGCGCAGTAGGCCTGAACCGACACCTTTTGTCACCCCTGCACGGCAGGGCGTCATCTTCGCTGAACTACTCTAGTGAGCGTCATGGAAACGCGCCCGGCCTCGGGCCCGGCAAGCTGTTACGGGGCTTGTCGCCGCACTGCAAAGGACCTTCGCATGCCACCGTCTACCCGCCTCTACGCCTGGGAGGGCATCGATGCCTCCGGCGCTCGTCAACACGGCCAGCAACCGGGGCGCAGCCCGGCGTTCGTGCAGGCCTGGCTGCAACGCCAGGGCATCCGGGCCACGCGGGTGAGGTTGGCGGGCGGGTTGCAGTGGCGCTGGCCACAGCGGGCGGGCAAGCCGGATGCGCCGGGGTTCAGCCGGCAGCTGGCGACCTTGCTGACGGCGGGGGTGCCGTTGTTGCATGCGTTCGAGGTGATGGCGCGCAGCACGGTGGACCGCGGCATGGCGGCGTTGCTGGCGCGGTTGAAGCAGGATGTGGCGGCGGGGCTGGGGCTGGGGCTGGCGGAGGCGTTGCAGCGGCATCCGGCGTGGTTCGATGCGCTGTACTGCAACCTGGTGCGGGTGGGCGAGCAGTCGGGCACGCTGGACCGGCAGCTGGAGCAGATGGCGGGCATGCTGGAGAAGCGCCAGGCGCTGCGGCAGAAGGTGCGCAAGGCGATGCTGTATCCGGCGCTGCTGCTGTTGACCGGGCTCGGGGTGGCGGCGTTGTTGCTGTTGGAGGTGGTGCCGCGCTTCCAGGGGCTGTTCGCCAGTTTCGACAAGGCGCTGCCGGCGTTTACGCAGTGGGTGATCGATTTATCCACAGGGCTGGGCAATCACGTGGGGTGGTTGGTGCTGTTGATAACTGTGTTGGGGGTTGGCGGGCGGGAGGTTTATCGGCGGCATTTGCCTGCACGGCTGTGGATGGTGCGCTGGGGGCTGCGGGTGCCGGTGGTTGGCACCTTGCTCGGGCAGGCGGCGTTGGCGCGGTTTGCGCGCAGCCTGGCGACTTCTTATACAGCGGGCGTGGCGTTGCTGGATGCGCTGGCAACGGTGGCGCCGGTCAGTGGCAACTGCCTGCATGAGCGGGCGATCCTGGCGTTGCGCCAGGGTGTGGCCAACGGGGCAAGCTTGCAACAGGCAATGGAGGCGGACGGGCTGTTCCCGCCGCTGCTGCGCCAGCTGGTGGCGGTCGGCGAGGCCAGCGGCACCCTCGACACCATGCTGGACAAGGCCGCGCTACATTACGAAGAGCAGGTGAGCCAGGCGCTGGAGCAGTTGACCACGCTGCTGGAGCCGGCCATCGTGCTGATCCTCGGGCTGCTGGTGGGGGGCCTTGTCGTGGCGATGTACTTGCCGATCTTCCAGTTGGGTAGCCTGATCTGAACATGAATGCCTGGGCCGTCGTCGTCGATCATCCGCCGTTCTTCTATACCCTGGCCGCGGTGCTGGGGTTGCTGGTGGGCAGTTTTCTCAATGTGCTGGCGTATCGGCTGCCGCTGATGCTCGAGCGCCAGTGGCAGCGCGAGGCGCAGGAGGTGCTGGGGCTGCCGCAGGCCGAGCACGAGCGCTTCGACCTGTGCCTGCCGGCGTCGCGTTGCCCGCATTGCCAGCGCCCGATCCGGGCGTGGGAAAACATTCCGGTACTGAGTTACCTGGCCTTGCGCGGGCGTTGCTCGGGGTGCAAGACGCGGATCAGTGCGCATTATCCACTGGTGGAGCTGGCCACCGCCCTGTTGTCGCTGCTGGTGGCCTGGCATTTCGGGCCGGGCGTGGAGGCGCTGGCGGTGATGCTGCTGACCTGGGGCTTGATCGGCTTGAGCCTGATCGATGCCGAGCACCAGTTGCTGCCGGATGTGCTGGTGCTGCCGCTGTTGTGGCTGGGGCTGGTGGTCAATGCTTTCGGGCTGCTGGTGCCGCTGGCCGACGCGGTGTGGGGCGCGGTGGCGGGCTACCTGAGTTTGTGGACGGTGTACTGGGTGTTCAAGCTGGTAACCGGCAAGGAGGGCATGGGCTTTGGCGACTTCAAGCTGCTGGCCATGCTCGGGGCCTGGGGCGGTTGGCAGATTTTGCCGCTGACTTTGATGCTGGCCTCCTTGGTAGGGGCGCTGATCGGGCTGACGCTGGTGCGTCTGAAGCGCACGCAAATGGGCGCTGCGCTTCCTTTCGGGCCTTATCTGGCCATTGCGGGGTGGATCGCAGTGCTCTGGGGTGATGAAATAGTCGCTTCTTACCTGCAACTGCTTGGAACCTGATGAGCACAGCGCCTTTCACCCCCTGGATTCTCGGCCTGACCGGCGGCATCGGCAGCGGCAAGAGCGCCGCCGCCGAGCGTTTCGTCGAGCTGGGCGTGCACCTGGTCGATGCCGACCAGGCCGCGCGCTGGGTTGTCGAGCCGGGGCGCCCTGCCCTGGCCAGCATCGTCGAACGCTTCGGCCCAGGCGTATTGCTCGAGGACGGCCAGCTCGACCGTGGCGCCTTGCGCCAGCAGATCTTCGCCGACCCTGCGCAACGGCAATGGTTGGAGCAGCTGCTGCACCCGTTGATCGGCCAGGAGATCTTCAGCTACCTGGCCAAGGCCGAGACGCCCTATGCGGTGTATGTGTCGCCGCTGTTGATCGAGTCGGGGCAGTTCAGCAAGACCCAGCGCATCTTGGTGATCGATGCGCCGACCGAGTTGCAGGTGCAGCGCACCTTGCAGCGGGACAACACCAATCCTGAGCAGGTGCAGGCGATTCTCAAGGCCCAGTTGGCCCGGGAAGAGCGCCTGCGCCATGCCGATGACGTGGTGGTCAATGATCGTGACCTGCAATCGCTGCACGACGAGATCGACCGCCTGCACCACTTTTACCTGACTTTGCGAGGAGGCCAGCCATGAGCCAGCCGATGACCGTTGATTGCCCGACCTGTGGGGCGCCTGTGGAATGGGGGGAGAAGAGCCCGTTCCGGCCGTTCTGCTCGGACCGCTGCAAGCTGATCGACCTGGGGGCCTGGGCGGCCGAGGAGCATAAGATCGCGGGGGCCGAAGAGTCCGAGGATGAGCTGTATTCGGGGGATCTGGAGCCGCGGCATTGAGGTAGGCGTTTTTAGAACGCTGATAGGTTCGACGTTGTTGGGGCCGCTTTGCGGCCCTTTCGCGACACAAGGCCGCTCCTACAAGTGATCGCATTCCCCTGTGAGCGGCCTTGTGTCGCGAAAGGGCTGCAGAGCAGCCCCAGAAAGCATCACCGCTCTTCATCCTTCCACGGCGCCTGCAAATAACGAGTGCGGTTGAACGTCTCCAGCCACTCGGGGCAGAACACCACCAAGGCACTGATCACCGTGCCATTGATGAACGCCTCGGGGAACATCATCAACCACAGGTAACCAACAAAGTCGCTGAGCCACTCCGGCATGGCGAACCGCTCGTCCATCCACAACACCCCCAGCCCGGCCGCCAGGCATACCAGCACGGTCAGCGCGGCGGGGAAAAAACCGCAACAGAAGATATACACAAACAGGTTACGCGGCTGGGCGCGCTCGACCAGGATCGCGCACACCTCGGTGACCAGCACCGGCAAGCCAACGATCAGCAGGCCATTGACACCGATGGCGGCAAGGTCCTGGCGGCCGAGCAGCAACAGGCCAAGCTGAGCCAGGAAGCCACCGAGCACCGCCAGCGGCCAATCCAGCAGCAGGGTCACGGCGGTCATGCCGATGAAGTGGTACGACACGCCGGTATCGAAATCACGCCGCACCAGCCACAGCACGAACAGGCAGAACACCGTACCGAACAGCAGGTGCTGGCGGCGGGTGTCGGTAAACAGCTCCACCCAGCGCGTGCGGCTGGCGGCCCAGACCAGCAGGGGCACGTAACCGAGCCAGCCAAGGGTGAGGCTGGTGCTGGACAAGACCTGTGCGCTGATCACCTGAACAATATCCCTGTCGGCCATGTGGACAAGCCTGAGTCTACACCCATTCTCCCTTTCGTCCGGTTGCTATAGGCTGGCAACTCCTTTCGCTGCAGGACGCATCCCCGATGACCGAAGGCATCAACCTGCCCTTGCTGCTGGGCGCGCTGTTCAGCGCCATCGCGGGGGTACTGCACCTGATGGTCATCGCCGTGGGGCCGCGCTGGTACCGTCTGTTCGGCGCGGGCGAGCGCATGGCCCGGGCCGCCGAACAAGGGCGCGCCTACCCTGCCCTGGTCACCCTGGTGATCTCATCGGTACTGCTGGTCTGGGCCGCCTACGCGCTGTCGGCGGCCGGCATGATCGCACCCTTGCCGTTGCTGATGCCGATCATCTGCCTGATCACCCTGGTGTACCTGGCCCGTGGCCTGCTGGGCCCGTTGTTGCTGGCCGGCACCGGACGCAGCCGGCGTTTCATCGCGGTCAGTTCGGCGATCTGCCTGGGCGGCGGGTTGCTGCATTTGCTCGGCGTGTTCCAGCAATGGCTGGTGCTGGGCTGATTCCCACGCACAAACAGCATCTTACCGTCATCAATTAGCGACTAAGCTTGTCCCCATGGATGACTCAGACTACCTGCGCCTGCTTACCATCCAGGCCGAACAAGCCAATGCGTTCCTGTCCAATGCCCGCAAATGGGAGCGCGAGCGTTGGGTCTGCCAGCGCCTGCTGCAAGGGCTGAACATTCCCTACCGCAGCGAGGACTTCACCCCGGCCGGGCAGGAGCCGCCGGACGTGCTGTTCCGCGACGCGGCATTCGAAGTGTTCTTCGTGCTCGACGAGGGCCGCCGGCTCAACGACGAGTGGCGCGAGGAGCTGCAACGGCGGCGCAGCGCGTTTTCCCTGGCCCAGCTGGTGCGCCGCGAGCAGCGGCCCCGGCGGATCAGCGCCCAGGAACTGCTGGCGCGCCTGGCGCCGACGCTGCGCAAGAAATCACACAACTACCGCGAACGCGGGCTGGATCTGGGCGATCTGGACATCATCGCCTTCGCCAGTCTCAAGCGCGAAGTGCTCGACCTCAACAGCCATTTCCCGCCGCCCACCGAGTACCTGCGCCAGGGTTGGCGCTCGCTGTCGCTGGTGGGGCCGACCTTCGCCCGGGTGCTGTTCGCCCATCCGGACGCGCCGGATTTCCTGCGCGGCAACCTGGGGCGCAGCATCGTGTTCGACGTAGGCATCAGTCTTTGATCCAGTGCCGGGTGTCTTTGCGTTCACGTACACTCGGCGCCAGGGATAGAAAGCATTATCATTCGATCCATGCGTTTGCGTGAACGCTGTGGCGTACACGCAGTCACAAACGTCTATCTGACGAGGCCCACCATGACCAGCCGCCTGAATCCCGAAGATCAGCGTCGCGTCGATGAGTATCTGAGTGCCCCCCAGCATCAAGTCGAGCGCCGGCCTTTCCGGCCATGGCTGCTCCTGCTGCTGGTGGTGGCCGTGACCATCGGTCTGGGCCTGTTGAGCCGCCTGCTGAGTGGACTGGTGCTATGAGCTGCCTTGCGCTCGCCCGCCCCTCGTGCCGGATGCGGCCGGACCTTGTGTCCACGAATTCCGTAAAACTTGTGAGATATCCCCATGACTCATCGCATCGTGATTGTCGGCGGCGGCGCCGGCGGCCTGGAACTGGCGACCCGCCTGGGTAAAAGCCTGGGCAAGCGCAAACAGGCCGAGATCACCCTGGTTGATGCCAACCTGACGCACATCTGGAAGCCCCTGCTGCACGAAGTGGCGGCCGGCTCGCTGAACTCCTCGGAAGACGAGCTGAACTACGTGGCCCAGGCCAAGTGGAACCACTTCAACTTCCAGATGGGCCGCATGAGTGGCCTGGACCGCGAGAACAAACTGATCCAGCTGGCCGCGACCCTCGACGACGAGGGCCGCGAGCTGCTACCTGCGCGCACCCTCGGCTACGACACCCTGGTGATCGCCGTAGGCAGCAACACCAACGACTTCGGCACCTTGGGCGCGGCGCAGCACTGCCTGTTCCTCGACAGCCGCAAGCAGGCCGAGCGCTTCCACCAGCAGCTGCTCAACCACTACCTGCGTGCCCACGCGGGCGACGTGGCCAGCGAGCAGATCAGCGTGGCCATCGTCGGCGCGGGCGCCACCGGTGTTGAGCTGGCGGCCGAGCTGCACAACGCGGCCCATGAGCTGGCAGCCTACGGCCTGGACAAGATCCAGCCCAAAGACATGCACATCACTATCATCGAAGCGGGCCCGCGGGTGCTGCCGGCGCTGCCGGAGCGCATCAGCGTGCCGGTGCACAAGACCCTGGAAAAACTCGGGGTGACGGTGATGACCAACGCCGCGGTCAGCGAAGTGACCGCCGATGGCCTGAAGACCGCCTCGGGCGAAGTGATCCAGGCCAGCTTGAAGGTCTGGGCGGCAGGCATTCGCGCGCCGGGCTTCCTCAAGGACATCGATGGCCTGGAGACCAACCGCATCAACCAGCTGGTGGTGCGCCCGACCTTGCAGACTACCCTGGACGACAACATCTTCGCCTTCGGCGACTGCGCCGCCTGCCCGCAACCGGGCAGCGACCGCAATGTGCCGCCAAGGGCCCAGGCCGCGCACCAGCAGGCCTCGCTGCTGGCCAAGAGCCTCAAGCTGCGCCTGGAGAACAAGGCGCTGCCGACCTACGAGTACAAGGACTACGGCTCGCTGGTGTCACTGTCGCGCTTCTCGGCTGTGGGTAACTTGATGGGCAACCTGATGGGCAGCGTGAAGCTGGAAGGCTGGCTGGCGCGGATGTTCTATGTGTCGCTGTATCGTATGCACCAGATGGCGCTGTACGGGACCTTCCGCACCTTGATGCTGATGCTGGGCAGCAAGATTGGCCGGGGCACCGAGCCGCGTCTGAAGCTGCACTGAGGCTTCAAGATCCTGGGGCTGCAGTGCAGCCCCAGCGATTCAACGCACCACGCGATACGTGCTCTGCACAAACCCGCTCTCGTAGCTGGTCGTCCTCATGTGCTGCAACAGCACATCCTTCGCCAACACGCCGAACAACGGTATCCCCTGCCCCAGCAGCACGGGAATGCGGGTGATGGTCAGCTCGTCCACCAACCCCTCGCGCAAGAACCCCTGGATCAGCTTGCCGCCATCCAGGTACAGGCTTTTCGCGCCCGTGGCCTGCAGGTGCTCGAGCAACGCCGGGATCGGCCCCGGGTGCAGCTCGACGCGCTCTGGCACACCTCTGGGCAGCGCCTCGAGGGTACTGCTGACCACCACCACCCGGGTATCCGGATACGGCCACTCGCCAAAGGTCATGACCTTGTCGAACGTCCCGCGCCCCATCACCAGCGTATCGACGCCCGCCATGAACCCGGCATAGCCATGGTCGTCAGCGGACTGGGTAGCGCCCATCAGCCAGTCGAGGCCGCCGTCTTCGCGGGCGATGTAGCCGTCCAGGCTGGTGGCGATGAAAACACTGGCTTTGAGTGGCATGCGCGGGCGCTCCTGCGGGCAAAGGCCACAGGGTAGCAAAGGGCGGGGAGATAAATCGCGGACAAAAGAAAAAGGGCATCTCAGTCGAGATGCCCTTTTTACATGGTGGGTCGTGTAGGATTCGAACCTACGACCAATTGGTTAAAAGCCAACTGCTCTACCAACTGAGCTAACGACCCGGAAAATGGTCGGGGTGAGGGGATTCGAACTCCTGACATCCTGCTCCCAAAGCAGGCGCGCTACCGGACTGCGCTACACCCCGAGATTGGCTCCGCGACCTGGACTCGAACCAGGGACCCAATGATTAACAGTCATTTGCTCTACCGACTGAGCTATCGCGGAACTGAACTTCGGTACATCTTTACTGCTTCGAAGTCTGTGTTAGCTTCGAACTCTTTAGCTGCTTCGCTTTCGCGTTGTCGCTGCTGAGGCCGGCTATTCTACATTCTTCGTTTTGCTTGTCAACCACTTTTTTTCGTTCAACTTACTGATTTGTAAGTTGTTTTGCGATCTCCGATGTTGCTGGTGATTCGCTCAGTGCCTGACAGCGGGGCGAATATTAGGGGCACTCTGAGTTTTGTGCAAGCACTTTTTTCAAAATTTTCAGCAAGTTAGGTAGGAAGCCGAAAAATCAGGGGTTTGCGGCGCCTGCACTGGCCTTATCGCGGGGCAAGCCCGCTATGGCGTCGGGAAAGCCCACATAAAAAAGCCCCGCTTTCGCGGGGCTCTTCAACTACTGCCGTGATCAGGCGAAGACGATTTCCTCGCCCTGCACCTTCGCGGTGATCGCCGCACCCGGCAAGAACTCGCCAGACAGGATCAACTGCGCCAGCGGGTTCTCGATCCAGCGCTGGATCGCACGCTTGAGCGGCCGTGCGCCATACACCGGGTCGTAACCGACGGCGATCAGCTTGTCCAATGCCTCCGGGCTCAGGCTCAGCGACAGCTCGCGCTCGGCCAGGCGGCCACGCAGGCGGCCGAGCTGGATCTCGGTGATACCGGCGATCTGCTCGCGGCCCAGCGGCTCGAACACCACCACCTCGTCGATGCGGTTGATGAACTCCGGACGGAAGTGCGAACCCACCGCGTCCATCACCGCCGCGCGCTGCGCTTCGCGATCACCGGCCAGTTCCTGGATCTGCGCCGAGCCCAGGTTGGAGGTCATCACGATCACCGTGTTGCGGAAGTCCACGGTGCGGCCGTGGCTGTCGGTCAGGCGACCGTCTTCCAGCACCTGCAGCAACACGTTGAACACATCCGGGTGGGCCTTCTCCACCTCGTCGAGCAGCACCACCGAGTACGGCTTGCGACGCACGGCCTCGGTCAGGTAGCCGCCCTCTTCATAACCCACATAGCCTGGCGGTGCGCCGATCAGGCGAGCCACCGAGTGTTTCTCCATGAACTCGGACATGTCGATGCGCACCATGGCCTCTTCGGTGTCGAACAGGAACTCGGCCAGCGCCTTGCACAGTTCGGTCTTGCCCACGCCGGTAGGCCCGAGGAACAGGAACGAGCCGCTGGGGCGGTTCGGATCGGACAGCCCGGCGCGGGAACGGCGCACGGCGTTGGCCACGGCGGTCACCGCCTCGTCCTGGCCGATCACCCGCTCATGCAACAGGCTTTCCATCTTCAGCAGCTTCTCGCGCTCGCCTTCGAGCATCTTGGCCACCGGGATGCCGGTCCACTTGGACACCACTTCGGCGATTTCTTCCTCGGTCACCTTGTTGCGCAGCAGCTGGTTGTCGGTCTTGCCGTGCTGGTCGACCATCTGCAGGCTGCGCTCCAGGTCCGGGATCACCCCGTACTGCAGCTCGGCCATGCGGCTGAGGTCGCCCTTGCGTCGCGCGGCTTCCAGTTCCTGGCGCGACTGCTCGATCTTCTGCTGGATCTGCGCCGAGCCCTGCACCTCGGCTTTTTCCGAGGCCCAGATCTCTTCGAGGTCGGCGTACTCGCGCTCCAGGCGGTCGATTTCCTCAGTCAGTTTTTCCAGGCGTTTCTTCGCCGCTTCGTCCTCTTCTTTCTTCAGCGCCTGGGATTCCACCTTCAGTTGGATCAAGCGACGGTCGAGGCGGTCGAGCACTTCCGGCTTGGAGTCGATCTCCATGCGGATGCGGCTGGCCGCTTCGTCGATCAGGTCGATGGCCTTGTCCGGCAGCTGGCGGTCGGTGATGTAGCGGTGGCTGAGCTTGGCCGCGGCGATGATCGCGCCGTCGGTGATGGCCACCTTGTGGTGCACTTCATAGCGTTCTTTCAGGCCGCGCAGGATGGCGATGGTGTCTTCCTCGCTCGGCTCCTCGACCAGCACCTTCTGGAAACGGCGCTCGAGGGCGGCGTCCTTCTCGATGAACTGGCGGTACTCGTTGAGCGTGGTGGCACCGACGCAATGCAGCTCGCCACGGGCCAGGGCCGGCTTGAGCATGTTGCCGGCATCCATGGCGCCTTCGCCTTTACCGGCGCCGACCATGGTGTGCAGCTCGTCGATGAACAGGATGATCTGGCCTTCCTGCTTGCTCAGTTCGTTGAGCAGGCCTTTGAGGCGCTCTTCGAACTCGCCGCGGTACTTGGCGCCAGCAATCAGCGCGCCCATGTCCAGGGCCAGCAGGCGCTTGCCTTTCAGGCCATCGGGCACCTCGCCGTTGATGATGCGCTGGGCCAGCCCCTCGGCGATGGCGGTCTTGCCCACGCCGGGTTCGCCGATCAGCACCGGGTTGTTCTTGGTGCGGCGTTGCAGCACCTGGATGGTGCGGCGGATCTCGTCGTCACGGCCGATCACCGGGTCCAGCTTGCCCTCTTCGGCGCGCTTGGTGAGGTCAACGGTGTACTTGTCCAGGGCCTGGCGCGATTCCTCGGCATTGGCGTCGTTCACCGCCGCGCCGCCGCGCAGGTTGTTGATGGCGTTCTCCAGGGCCTTCTTGCTCACGCCCTGGCCGAGCAGCAGCTTGCCGACCTTGCTGTTCTCGTCCATGGCGGCGAGCAGCACCAGCTCGCTGGAGATGAACTGGTCGCCCTTCTGCTGGGCCAGGCGGTCGGCCTGGTTGAGCAGGCGAGCCAGGTCCTGGGACATGTTCACATCGCCCGTGGGGTTCTGGATTTTCGGCAGTTGGTCGAGCTCCTTGGTCAACGCCTTGCGCAGGCTGTTGATGTCAAAGCCGACCTGCATCAGCAGCGGCTTGATCGAGCCGCCCTGCTGGTCGATCAGCGCCTGCATCAGGTGCAGGGGCTCGATGGCCGGGTGGTCCATGCCCACGGCCAGGGATTGGGAGTCGGATAATGCCAGTTGCAGCTTGCTGGTCAGTCGGTCTATTCGCATGGGGGATACCTTCCTTTAAAGGGCAGGCGGAGCGATGGACAGCACCTGTAATGAAGAACCTGCCTGAGATGACCAATACATAAGGGTGATTCTGGAAGATTCAAGCGTAGCGGGGTTGACAGAGGTCAGCACCAGTGACGTCAGGCAACATGGGAGCGTAAGGTCAGCGCGGCTGCAACCAGACCAACGAAGCAAAGCGCCCACCCTGCGGGGTGCGGCGATAAGAGAAGAAACGCGAGTCGCTGACCGTGCAGAACCCGCCACCATAAACGGCGGTAACGCCACGCGCCGCCAGGCGGATCCGCGCCAGCTGGTAGATATCGGCCATCAGCTTGCCCGCACGCTCGCCCTCGACAAACGCCTCAGCCGCCTCGGGATGCACGGCAGTGAAGGCATCGCGCACTTCCAGCCCCACCTCGAACGCCTGCGGCCCGATGGCGGGCCCCAGCCACACCAATACCTCTTCAGGCGCCAGCGCCAGGCGGTCAAGGGTGGCCTCCAGCACGCCACCGGCCAGCCCGCGCCAGCCGGCATGGGCGGCCGCGACACGGGTACCGGCGCGGTCGCAGAACAGTGCAGGCAGGCAATCGGCAGTCATCACAGTGCAAGCGATGCCCGGCTGGTCGGTCCAGCTGGCATCGGCTTCGGCAACCACGGCGGGGTTGGCGTCGGCCACCACCAGCCCATGCACCTGCTTGAGCCAGGCGGGCTGGATGGCGAATTCGTCACTCAGGCGACGACGGTTCTCGGCGACCGCCTGCGGGTCATCGCCCACGTGGTCACCGAGATTGAAGGAGGCGTAGGGCGGCAGGCTGACGCCGCCCTCGCGGGTGGTGACACAGGCGCGAACCGAGGCCGGGGCCGGCCAGTCGGGAAGGATCAGCGACTGCGCCAGGCCACTCATCCGATGAAGCTCTCGCGGTCCTGGTCAAGCAGCGACAGCAGCCACTGGAAGTCGTCCGGCAACTCCGACTTCCATTCCATGCGCTCACCCGTGGTCGGGTGGTCCAGCGCCAGGAAACGCGCGTGCAGGGCCTGACGCGGGAAGTGCTTGACCGCCTCGACCATGGCCACGCTGGCGGCCGGTGGGATGCGGAAGCGTGCACCGTAGGTCTGGTCACCGACCAGCGGATAGCCGACATGGGCCATGTGCACACGGATCTGGTGGGTGCGGCCGGTTTCCAGCTTGACCCGCACATGGGTGTGCGAACGGAAGCGCTTGAGCACGCGGTAGTGGCTGACGGCCGGCTTGCCGCCCTCGGTCACCGCCATGCGCTGGCGCTCGCCGCCGTGACGGCCGATCGGCGCGTCGATCTTGCCGCCGGCGATCACCACGCCGACCACGATGCACTCGTAGATACGGCTGACCGAACGTTTTTGCAGCTGGTCGACGAGGTTGGTTTGCGCCTGCAGGGTCTTGGCCACCACCATCAGGCCGGTGGTGTCCTTGTCCAGGCGGTGCACGATGCCGGCGCGCGGCACGTTGACGATGTCCGGGACATGGTGCAGCAGGGCGTTGAGCAAGGTGCCGTCGGGGTGACCGGCCGCCGGGTGGACCACCAGCCCGGCCGGCTTGTTGATCACCAGGATCTGGTCGTCCTCGTAGACGATGTCCAGCTCGATGTCCTGAGCCACCCATTCGCCCTGGGCCTCCTGCTCGGCTTCGAGGGCCAGGATGGAGCCGGTGTGGACGGTGTCGCGCGGTCGCAGCACCGCGCCATCGACGGTCAGGCGGCCATCCTTGATCCACGAGGACAGGCGCGAACGCGAGTACTCGGCGAACAATTGGGCGGCGACCTGGTCGAGGCGTTGGCCGCCCAGTTCGGACGGGACCTCTGCGCTAAGTTGAATGATCTCGGACATGCTCGAATCGACGGGCGTTCAGCCTTTGGTTTCGGCTGCGCGCTTGTGGTTAAATACGGCTTCTTTTGCCCCGGGGTTTGGCCGGGGGCGCTCATCATAACAGGACGGCACCGCCCAAGACAGCGGCCGTCAAAGGGACGCAAGCCGCCATGCAAGTGAAACACCTGCTGCTGATCGCCATCCTCGGGCTCACCGCTGCCTGTTCCTCGAACAAGGAAGTCATTGACGAGAACCTCAGCGAGGCCGAGCTGTACCAGCAGGCGCAGGCCGACCTGGACAACTCCAGCTACACCAGCGCCGTGAACAAGCTCAAGGCCCTGGAGTCGCGCTACCCGTTCGGCCGCTACGCCGACCAGGCCCAGCTCGAGCTGATCTACGCCAACTACAAGAACTCCGAGCCCGAGGCCGCCAAATCCGCCGCCGAGCGCTTCATCCGCCTGCACCCGCAGCACCCGAACGTCGACTACGCCTACTACCTCAAGGGCCTGACCTCGTTCGACCAGGACCGTGGCCTGCTGGCGCGCTTCCTGCCGCTGGACATGACCAAGCGTGACCCGGGCGCCGCCCGCGACTCGTACAACGAGTTCGCCCAGCTGACCAGCCGCTTCCCCAACAGCCGCTACGCCCCGGACGCCAAGCAGCGCATGATCTACCTGCGCAACCTGCTGGCCTCCTACGAAATCCACGTGGCCAACTACTACCTGAGCCGCGAGGCCTATGTCGCCGCCGCCAACCGTGGCCGCTACGTGGTGGAGAACTTCCAGGAAACCCCGTCGGTGGGTGATGGCCTGGCAGTGATGGTCGAGTCGTACCAGCGCATGCACCTGGACGAACTGGCGGCCACCAGCCTCGAGACTCTCAAGCTCAACTACCCGGACCACCCGAGTCTGGTCGATGGCCAGTTCGTCACCAAGGTGGACGAAAACGGCAACCGCTCGTGGCTGTCCAAGGCCACCTTGGGCCTGATCGACACCCAGGCGCCGCTGCCACCGGGCGAGACCCGCGCCAACCAGGACGTGGTCAAGCAGTTCCAGGATGCTCGCTCGGAAATGCCCGAAGAGCTGCTGCCCAAGGACGAGAACGGCGACCCGATCCTGCCGGAAGGTCCGAAGGAAGCCGAGAAGGACCGTTCCTGGTTCAGCTACATGACCTTCGGTCTGTTCGACTGATACCACGCACGCAAAGAAAGGGAGGCCCGAGGCCTCCCTTTTTTCATGCCTGCGTCCTAGACTGTCGGCTTCTTTTCTCGACAAGCTGGACACCATGGTTCGCCTACTCTTCTGGATCGCCCTGATCGCCGCCGCGTTCTGGCTGTGGCGCAAGTTCAAGACCAGTCAGCAATCACCTGCCGAGCCGCGCCTGCAGGATCCGCTGAAGATGGTGCGCTGCGCCCATTGCGGCGTTCACCTGCCCAATGACCGGGCGTTATCGCGGGGCCAGGAGTGGTATTGCAGCCAGCAGCATCTGGAGCAAGGGCCAGGCCAGCAACGCTGACCGACGCACAGCCCGGAAGGGCTGTGCAATCTCCTACCGTGAATAGGCATGAGCCCTATGCGCTCAGCCCAACCGCCCCCCAGGCGCATACGGCGCCGGATCGATGATCGGCTCGCGCCCCAGCAGCAAATCACCGAACAGCTGGCACGACGCCGGCGCCAGCACCAGCCCGTTGCGGTAATGCCCGCAGTTCAGCCATAGCCCCTCATGCCCCGGCACCGCGCCGATGTACGGGATGCCTTCCGGCGACCCTGGGCGCAGGCCAGCCCAATGCCCCACCACCTCGGCATCAGCCAGCGCCGGCAGCAACTCCACCGCCGAGGCCTTCAGGCTCGCCAACGCATCACCGGTCGGGGTCTTGTCATAGCCGGCATGCTCCAGGGTACTGCCCACCAGGACATGCCCGTCGCGGCGCGGGATCGCATAGCGCCCCTTGGCCAGGACCATGCTCGGCAAGAAGTCCTCGGCGCACTTGAACAGGATCATCTGCCCCTTCACCGGCTCCACCGGCAGCGTCAGCCCGAGGGTCTGCAGCAGGTCACCGCTCCAGGCTCCGGCGCTGAGCACCACATCGTCGGCGGCGATCACTCCGTCCTCGGTCTGCACACCGGTAACGCGGCCACCGTCATGGACGAAACCGCTGATCTGGCAATGCTCGCGCAGGGTCACGTTCGCCAGCGCCTGCAGCGCGGCCTTCAGCGACTTCACCAACCGCGGGTTGCGCACGTTGGCCACGCCCGCCATGTAGATGGCATGGCGGTAACCCGGACCAAGCACCGGCACGGCGTCATAGGCCGCCGAGATATCCACCGCACTGAGCGGGCGATGCTCGCGAGCGGCCCAGGCCAGGGCCTCGGCTTCGTCTTCCAGATCCAGCCAGTACAGGCCGGTGGTGTGCACCTCGGGGTCGACCCCGGTGCTGGCGAACAGACGCTCGCCCAGCTGTGGATAAAAATCCTGCGACCAGTGTGCCAGGGCGGTCACCGCCGGGCTGTAGCGCCACGGGTACAGCGGCGAGACGATCCCGCCACCGGCCCAGGAAGACTCCCGACCCACCTCGCCCTGGTCGCACACCACCACCTGATCGACATCCGCCGCCAGGTTGAACGCGGTCAGCAGGCCGATGACACCGCCGCCGACAATCACTACTTGCTTGCTCATGGTTCGATCCAACACCTGAAGTAATTCCACGGTGCCTGGGCACCTCATGATCTTCAGCTTCCCCAGCACGCCTGGTCGCCCGCGCCCGTGTTATCGCGCACGCCCGCCTGATCGAGCAGGAAGTCGCCGCAGCGGTCATCCGCCATGAAGGCTTCGGGTGTGCGGCTGGCGCGCAAGCTGAAACGGTCAGTGTCGCGCCAGGCCTGCAGGCGGTAGTAGCGCGTGCCCGCGGGCAACACGGTGCTCAGTTGCTCGTTGTCGGCATAACCGCCCACGCGTGCGCGGTGCTGCTCCAGGCGCAATGCCGCGTCCTGCAGTAGGCCGACCGCTTCGCTTCGTGCGGCGCGGCGCAACTGGTCGCTGTAGCTGGGGTAGGCAATGGCTGCCAGCATGCCGATCAGCGCCACGACAATCAATAATTCGATCAGACCAAGGCCGCGCTGCATCTCAGCCCTCCCCCAGGCGCTGGCGCCAGCTGATCCGTTTCACCGCGCCGTCACCGTCGATGGCATAGACCGCCTCCAGCAGTTGCCGCCCGCGGGCTTGAAGGCCCACCGCCGTCACCCGGACCAGCGTCAGCCTGCCCCCGACGGGCTGACCCGCGACACGCAGGCTGTCTCCCAGGGTTTGCAGGTAAACGAAGCCACTGCGGGTCGCCAGCCAGGGTGGAGAAGGCTGCGTATCAGGTGGACTGGGTGGCGGACAGGCCTGGCATCGGGCCGGGATGCCGCCTGCAAGCAGTTCTGCGCCCTCGATCAAGGCCGCCTCCGCCTGCTCGAAGGCCCGCGCGCCGGCCAACTGATCGCCTGCCTGACGTTGCTGCAAAAGCGCCTCGCGCAGGGCCAAGGTTGCCAGCAGGCCGAACAGCAGGCTCAGGATCAACGCCAGCATCAGGACGATACCGCGCTGGCCCGTCACGACCCGGCTCCCGGGTTGCGCAAGGCCACGCTCAGTGAATGGTGCTGTTCAAGCCCGTGCTGCCGGTCATGCAAGGTCAGGCGGATATCCAGCCGCTCGCCCGCTCCCGCCTCGACACGGCTGACCTCCAGCGCCCGCACCTGGTCGATGAGGCTGGCATGCTGCGCATTGCTGGTGAGCATCAGGCTGCCGTTGCGCACCCGGTAGGTTACCCGACGCACCGGCAGCGCCAGCAACTCGCCGTCCCCGACGTGCTGCCCGGGCTGCACGCGCGCCCAACTGCGGCAGTCGCTGAGCACGGTCCAGTCCGGGCTGCCGAGCAACCCGGGCAACTCAGCGCCGACCAGGGTCAGGCTGTCGCCGGTGACCTCTATGGGCGACGCGAAGGCCTGGGCCGCGCCAGGATCGGTGAAGTCCTCGGTTTCAAGACGCAGACAACCGAACATCCCCGCCTGGCGGATATCCTCGGCCATTCGCTGCAAGGCCAGGCGCGCGTCATCCTGCAGGCGCGCCGCCGCGCCCTGCAGTCGCCAGGCCTGATACGCCGAGACGAACACCTGGCCAGCTGCCACCAGCAGCATCAGGCCCAGTGCCAGGGCCAGCAGTGCCTCGACCAGGCCCAGCCCCGTCTGCCGACGCCTCATGGCAGCACCCTGCCCTGCACGCTCAGCGACTGCCGCCCCTCGCCCATGCCCGGCCAATCGACGTCCAGCACCAGCACGCCCCCGGCCAGGTTCATACGCCCCTGCGCCGCACCACCGAGCACCTGGGTCAGACGCAACTGCCAGGCCGCTTCCTCGCCCGCCTCGATCGCCTCCGCTGCCCTCACGCGCTCCAACATGCCCTGGGCCAGTTGTAACGCCTGCCCTTCCCGCCGCGCCCCCTCGACCGCCTGCAGCCCGCGCAACTGCAAGGCCGCCGATGCAAACAGCCCCAGTGTCAGCACCGTGACGGCCAGCAGCACCTCCAGCAGCGTCATGCCCCTTTCCCTCACGTCCATTGCCCCTCCTGGGATCTTTCCTCGCCCACAACACGAACCGGCCGACTGGCGCCCTTGCCAGGCACCCTGGAAGCTACAGAGAAGCACTTCCAGGGAGGAATGCAGCGTGGGGCAACAAGGCGTAACACTGATACAAATGATGTTCGCACTAGGCGTGCTGAGCCTTCTGACACACCAGGGCATATCGGCCTACACCAAGTTCAGCGATGAGCTTTACGTCGGTGCCGTGGCCAGGGAGCTGGCGCAGACCCTGCGCGGCGCCCGCAACCAGGCAGCGCTGAGACACCAGGCCGTGCTGGTCAGGCCACTGGAGGAAGATTGGGGCAAAGGCTGGCGGGTGGTGCTGGAACAGGATGGCGAACGGTTACAGGAACATCGCCTGCACAGGCCACTGAAGATTGCCACGACCTCGTACCGGGTCGTGAGGTTCAGCGCCCGGGGGGCGCCGCTGGGGGTGGGCTTCGTCGGCACCACGCTGGACATCTGCCCGCGCACCACCCTCGACAGCCGTCATCAGGTGGTGCTCAGCCCCAGTGGCCGGGTCAGCCTGCGCAGCAACGAGGGCCGCCGCTGTGCACCGGACTGACTCAGATCGAGCGAACCCGCAGCTCCTTGGGCATGGAGAAGGTGATGTTCTCCTCGCGCCCGTCGAGCTCTTCGGCGCCGGTCGCGCCCCAGGCCTTGAGCTGGTCGATCACGCCACGCACCAGCACCTCGGGCGCCGAGGCCCCGGCGGTGATGCCGATGCGCTCGGCCCCGTCGAACCAGCTGCGTTGCAGGTCCTCGGCGCCGTCGATCAGGTAGGCCGGTGTGCTCATGCGCTCGGCCAGCTCGCGCAGGCGGTTGGAGTTGGAGCTGTTGGGGCTGCCGACCACCAATACCACGTCGCACTCGTCGGCCAGTTGCTTGACGGCATCCTGGCGGTTCTGGGTGGCGTAGCAGATGTCGTCCTTGCGCGGGCCGCCGATGTTCGGGAAGCGTTCGCGCAGGGCGTCGATCACCCGGCTGGTGTCATCCATCGACAGGGTAGTCTGGGTGACGAAGGCCAGGTGATCAGGGTTGCGCACCTGCAACCTGGCGACATCGTCCTCGTCCTCGACGAGGTAGATGGCACCGCCGTTGCTGGCGTCGTACTGGCCCATGGTGCCTTCGACTTCCGGGTGCCCCTCGTGGCCGATGAGAATGGTCTCACGGCCATCGCGGCTGTACTTGGCAACCTCGATATGCACCTTGGTCACCAGCGGGCAGGTGGCGTCGAACACCTTCAGGCCACGGCCGGCGGCTTCCTGGCGCACGGCCTGGGAAACGCCATGGGCACTGAAGATGACGATGACGTCGTCCGGCACCTGGTCCAGCTCTTCGACGAAGATCGCGCCACGGTTGCGCAGGTCCTCGACCACGAACTTGTTGTGCACCACTTCGTGGCGCACGTAGATCGGCGGGCCAAAGACTTCCAGGGCGCGGTTGACGATCTCGATCGCCCGGTCGACCCCCGCGCAGAAGCCGCGCGGGTTGGCGAGTTTGATTTGCATGCTCGGCTCCAGGCTCACACGGCCTTCACGTCGAGGATCTGCACCTCGAAGCTCAGGGTCTTGCCAGCCAGTGGATGGTTGAAATCGATGGTCACCTGGTTGTCGTCGAACGCCTTGACCACGCCTGGAAGCTCGGTGTTGGCGGCGTCGTTGAAGATCACCAGCAGCCCTTCGGACAGCTCCATGCCTTCGAACTGCGAGCGCGGCATCACCTGCACGTTCTGCGGGTTGTGCTGGCCGAAGGCGTTCTCAGGGGCGATGGTCAGCTTGCGCTGGTCACCGGCCTTGAAGCCGAACAGGGCCGTCTCGAAGCCCGGCAGCAGGTTGCCGTCGCCGACCTTGAACACGGCCGGGGCCTTGTCGAAGGTGCTGTCGACGGTGTCGCCGTTTTCCAGGTGCAGCGCGAAGTGCAGGGTGACTTCGGTGTTCTGGCCAATGCGGGTCTCAGTCATGGACGGCTTCCTCGGACTTCTTGCTCTTGAACATGTCCAGCGCCAGCATCACCGCGCCCACGGTGATCGCGCTGTCGGCCAGGTTGAAGGCCGGGAAGTAGTAGCGGTTCTGCCAGTGCACCAGGATGAAGTCGACCACATGGCCCAGCACGACGCGGTCGTACAGGTTACCCAGCGCGCCGCCCAGCACCAGGGCCAGGGCCACGGCCAGCCAGGTCTCGTTGCGCCCCAGGCGCTTGAGCCAGACCACCAGCACGGCACTGACCACCACGGCAATCAGCGCGAACAGCCAGCGCTGCCAGCCGGAGCTGTCGGCCAGGAAGCTGAACGCGGCGCCGGTGTTGTAGGCCAGGGTCCAGCTGAAGTAGTCGGGAATGACCACGATCTGCTGGTACATGGTCAGCTCGTTGTCGAAGTACAGCTTGGTGGCCTGGTCAAGGACCAGGACCACCAGGCTCAGCCAGAGCCAGGCAAGGCGCCCGAAGCGCCCTGCAGGAGCATTAGGCATAGTGGCGCACCTCACCCGAACCGCTCAGGTTGTCGACGCAACGGGCGCAGATCTCCGGATGCTCCGGGTGGCTGCCCACATCGGCGCGGAAGTGCCAGCAACGGCCGCACTTGGCATGGCCGGACTTGACCACTTTCAGCTTGAGTCCTTCGACTTCGGTTGTCACGGCATCGGCCGGCGCCTGGACGAACGGCACCACGCTGGCGGCCGAGGTGATCAGCACGAAGCGCAGCTCGTCGCCGAGCTTGTTCAGGTCGGCGGTCAGGCCCTCTTCGGCGAACAGGGTGACTTCGGCCTGCAGGTTGCCGCCGATGACCTTGGCGGTACGCTGGTTTTCCAGCTCCTTGTTGACCGCGGCTTTAACGGCCATCACGCGATCCCAGTAGGCACGGTCCAGCTCGGCGTCGGCCGGCAGCTCGGCCAGGCCCTGGTACCAGGTGTTGAGCATCACCGACTCGTTGCGCTCGCCCGGCAGGTACTGCCAGATCTCGTCGGCGGTGAACGCCAGGATCGGCGCGATCCAGCGCACCAGCGCCTCGCTGATGTGGTACAGCGCGGTCTGGCACGAGCGGCGGGCAACACTGTTGGCGCCGGTGGTGTACTGGCGGTCCTTGATGATGTCGAGGTAGAAGCCGCCCAGCTCCTGCACGCAGAAGTTGTGGATCTTCGAGTAGACGTTCCAGAAACGGTACTCGCTGTAGTGCTCTTCCAGCTCGCGCTGCAGCAGCAGGGTGCGGTCGACCGCCCAACGGTCCAGGGCCAGCATGTCTTCGGCCGGCAGCAGGTCGCGGGCCGGGTCGAAGCCGGACAGGTTGGAAAGCAGGAAGCGCGCGGTGTTGCGGATGCGGCGATAGGCATCGGCGCTGCGCTGCAGGATCTGCTCGGAAACCGCCATCTCGCCGGAGTAGTCGGTGGCCGAGACCCACAGGCGCAGGATGTCGGCACCCAGGGTGTCGTTGACCTTCTGCGGCTCGATGGTGTTGCCCAGCGACTTGGACATCTTGCGGCCGTTCTCGTCCACGGTGAAGCCGTGGGTCAGCAGCTCGCGGTACGGCGCGTGGCCGTCGATGGCGCAACCGGTGAGCAACGAGGAGTGGAACCAGCCACGGTGCTGGTCGGAGCCTTCCAGGTACAGGTCGGCGCGCGGGCCGGTGGCGTGGCCGATGTCGTGGGAGCCGCGCAGCACGTGCCAGTGGGTGGTGCCAGAGTCGAACCACACATCGAGGGTGTCGGTGATCTTGTCGTACTGGCCAGCCTCGTCACCGAGCAGCTCGGCAGCGTCCAGCTTGAACCAGGCCTCGATGCCTTCCTGCTCGACGCGCTTGGCGACTTCTTCCATCAGCTCGACGGTGCGCGGGTGCAGCTCGCCGGTCTGCTTGTCGAGGAAGAACGGGATCGGCACGCCCCAGTTGCGCTGACGCGAGATGCACCAGTCCGGGCGGTTGGCGATCATCGAGTGCAGGCGCGCCTGGCCCCAGGCCGGAACGAACTTGGTCTCTTCGATGGCCTTGAGCGCGCGCTCACGCAGCGGCTCGCCAGTGCTCGGTTGCTTGTCCATGCCGACGAACCACTGCGCGGTGGCGCGGTAGATCAGCGGGGTCTTGTGGCGCCAGCAGTGCATGTAGCTGTGGCTGATGGTCTCGGTGTGCATCAGCGCACCGACTTCACTGAGCTTTTCAACGATGGCCGGGTTGGCCTTCCAGATGAACTGGCCGCCGAAGAACGGCAGCGACTCGACATACACGCCGTTGCTCTGCACCGGGGTGAGGATGTCGTCGTTGACCATGCCATAGCGCTTGCAGGTGACGAAGTCGTCTTCACCGTAGGCTGGCGAGGAGTGCACCACGCCGGTACCGGCGCCCAGCTCGACGTAGTCGGCCAGGTAGATCGGCGACAGGCGGTCGTAGAACGGGTGGCGGAAGTTGATCAGTTCCAGGGCCGAGCCTGGAGCGGTGGCGATGATCGAGCCTTCCAGGTTGTAGCGCTTGAGGCACGACTCGACCAGCTCTTCGGCCAGCACCAGCAGGCGCTCGCCGGTATCGACCAGGGCGTACTTGAAGTCCGGGTGGATGTTCAGCGCCTGGTTGGCCGGGATGGTCCACGGGGTGGTGGTCCAGATCACGATGGCGGCGGGCTTGGCCAGCGCGCCCAGGCCAAAGGCGGCGGCCAGCTTGTCGGCATCGACCACCGGGAAGGCGACGTCGATGGTCTGGGATTTCTTGTCGGCGTACTCGACCTCGGCTTCAGCCAGGGCGGAGCCGCAATCGAAACACCAGTTCACAGGCTTGAGGCCCTTGAACACGAAGCCCTGCTTGACCATCTCGGCCAGGGCGCGGATTTCACCGGCCTCGTTGGCGAAGTTCATGGTCTTGTACGGGTTGTCCCAGTCGCCCAGCACGCCCAGGCGGATGAACTCGGTCTTCTGCCCTTCGATCTGCTCGGCGGCATACTCGCGGCACAGCTCGCGGGTACGGTCGGCGGTCAGGTGCTTGCCGTGGGTGACCTCGACCTTGTGCTCGATCGGCAGGCCGTGGCAGTCCCAGCCCGGCACATACGGCGCGTCGAAACCGGACAGGGTCTTGGAGCGGACAATCATGTCCTTGAGAATCTTGTTCAGCGCATGACCGATGTGGATCTTGCCGTTGGCATAGGGCGGGCCGTCGTGCAGGACGAACTTCGGACGATCCTTGCCAATCTCGCGCAGCTTACCGTACAGGCCAATACTGTCCCAGCGCTGCAGGATCTGCGGTTCGCGCTGAGGCAGGCCGGCCTTCATGGGGAAGGCGGTGTCCGGAAGGTTAAGCGTGGCTTTGTAGTCGGTCATTTCAGGCTCTTCGTTAGCGGTTGAGCGTGCCAGTGGGCACGTGCGGCGGCGATGTCCGCGTCGATCGCCGACTTCAGCGCCTCCAGGGAGGCGAAACGCTGCTCTTCACGCAGCTTGTGGTGGAATTCCACCGTCAGGCGCCGGCCATACAGGTCGCCGGCGTAGTCCAGGAGATGAATCTCCAGGTGAGGACGCCCGTCACCGGCGACGGTGGGGCGCACTCCGATATTGCCGACACCCGGCCAGGCCTTGCCGTCGATTTCGATGCTGGCCAGGTAGACCCCGGACAACGGCACGCGACGGCGCTTGAGCTGGATGTTGGCGGTGGGGGTGCCGAGCTGGCGGGCCAGCTTCTGGCCATGCAGCACGCGCCCGGTGATGCGGTACGGACGGCCCAGCAGGTGCTCGGCCAGCTCGAAGTCGCCTTCGGCCAGGGCCTTGCGCACTTCGGTGCTGCTGACCCGCAGGCCGTCCTGGATCACGGTGTTGGCCGCCTCGACGGTGAAGCCGTGGCGTTTGCCAGCCTCGGTGAGGAAGGCGAAGTCGCCGGCGCGGTCGCAGCCGAAGCGGAAGTCGTCACCCACTTCGAGATGGCGCACGCCCAGGCCATCGACCAGCACCGCCTTGACGAACTGCTCGGCGCTGAGCTGGCTCAGGCGCTGGTTGAACGACAGGCACAGGACCCGGTCGATGCCCTCGCCGGCCAGCAGCTCGACCTTGTCGCGCAGACGGGCCAGGCGCGCCGGAGCGCTCTGCGGGGCGAAGTACTCGCGCGGCTGCGGCTCGAAGATCACCACGCAGGTGGGCAGGCCCAGCGCCTGGCCGCGTTCGCGCAGGCGTGCGAGGATCGCCTGGTGGCCGCGGTGGACCCCGTCGAAGTTGCCAATGGTGGCGACACAGCCCCGGTGCTCGGGGCGCAGGTTGTGAAGACCTCGAACCAGCTGCATAACGCGCTTCTTGCTCATAAAGTGGCCGATTATAACCACACCCGGGCGCTGGTGACAGGCAGCAGCGCCCCCAGGGGGCATGGAATGCGAAAAACCGACGCCTGACCCCTCATGCGCCTCAATGCAACGCCTTGCGGGCGAAATGCCGTGGGCGGAACCCGCACAGGAACAGGCAGCCGAAGTAGGTCACCACGCCCGCGGCAATCAGCGCCCCGAGACGCAGGAAGCGCGCAAGCATGTTGCCCTGTTCCCAGGCCGGCAGGTAATGCATGCCCAGCAGCAGCACGCCCGACATCAGGGTCACGGCCAGCACCAGCTTGAGCAGGAACGGCATCCAGCCCGGCTGCGGCTGGAACAGCTGCTGGCTGCGCAGTTTCCAGAACAGCAGGCCGGCGTTCAGGCACGCGCCCAGGCTGATGGCCAGGGCCAGCCCGGCATGGGCCAGCGGGCCGACCAGGGCCAGGTTGAACAGTTGGGTGCAGACCAGGGTGAAGACCGCGATCTTCACCGGCGTGCGGATATTCTGCTGCGCATAGAAGCCAGGTGCCAGCACCTTGACCAGGATGATCGCCAGCAAGCCCACCGAATAGGCGATGAGCGCGCGCTGGGTCATGGCAGCGTCGAAGGCGGTGAACTTGCCGTACTGGAACAACGCCACGGTCAGCGGCTCGGCAAGGATGGCCAGGGCCAGGGTGCAGGGCAGCACCAGCAGGAAGCACAGGCGCAGGCCCCAGTCGAGGATCCGCGAGTACTCCTCGCGATCCTTGTTGGCATAGGTCTTGGCCAGGGTCGGCAGCAGGATGGTGCCCAGGGCCACGCCGAGCACACCGGACGGCAGCTCCATCAGACGGTCGGCGTAGTACATCCATGACACCGAGCCTGCCACCAGGAACGAGGCGAAGATGGTGTTGATGATCAGCGAAATCTGGCTCACCGACACCCCCAGGATGGCCGGCAGCATCTGCTTGAGCACGCGCCACACGCCGCTGTCGCGCAGGTTCAGGCGTGGCAGCACGAGCATGCCGATCTTCCTCAGCGCTGGCAGCTGGTACAAAAGCTGCGCCAGGCCACCGGCCAGCACGCCCCAGCCCAAGGCCATGATCGGCGGGTCGAAGTACGGCGTCAGCAGCACGGCGAAGGCGATCATCGCCACATTGAGCAGCGTGGGCGTGAACGCCGGCACACTGAAGCGGTTCCAGGTATTGAGAATCGCGCCGACCAGCGACGACAACGAGATCAGCAATATATAAGGAAACGTCACCCGCAACAGCGCGGTGGTCAGCTCGTACTTTTGCGCGCTGTCGACGAAGCCCGGCGCGGTGGCCCAGACCACCCACGGCGCAGCAAGGATGCCGATCACCGTGACCAGGGCCAGGACCAGGGTCAGCAGGCCGCTCACATAGGCGATGAAGGTACGGGTGGCCTCCTCGCCCTGCTGGGTCTTGTATTCGGCCAGGATCGGCACGAAGGCCTGGGAGAAGGCCCCCTCGGCGAAGATCCGCCGCAACAGGTTGGGCAGTTTGAAGGCGATGAAGAAGGCGTCGGTGGCGATGCCGGCGCCGAACACCCGTGCCAGGATGGTATCGCGCACGAAGCCGAGCACCCGGGAAATCATGGTGATGGAGCTGACTGCAGCCAGGGATTTGAGCAGGTTCATCGAAAAATTTCACGCCAGGGACAGAGGGCGCTGCCAGACAGCGTCCGAATGTGCGATACTCCCGCGCCTTCGCAGGGGAGCCAAAAATTCCCGAGTTTACAGGTCGTGCGGCAGAAAGGAATATTTCCCTCCTGCTGGCTCACCACTCGGCGGAACCCTGCAGGTGGCCTTGACATCCGCTCGACTCATCGGCATGATTCGCGGCCTATTTTGTTTGCTATTTACCTAAAGTCTTTCGAGGAGCTCGACGGTGGCCAACTCACCTTCCGCCAAGAAACGTGCAAAACAGGCTGAGAAGCGTCGCAGCCACAACGCCAGCCTGCGTTCCATGGTCCGCACCTACATCAAGAATGTAGTCAAAGCCATCGACGCAAAAGACGCCGAAAAAGCGCAAGCCGCTTACGTTCTGGCTGTACCTGTAATCGACCGTATGGCCGACAAAGGTATCATCCACAAGAACAAAGCTGCTCGCCACAAAGGCCGTCTGAATGGCCACATCAAGGCGCTGAAAGAAGCTGCAGCTGCCTAAGCGACGTTCTTGTCGAAAAAACCGACCCTAGGGTCGGTTTTTTTATACCTGTGATTTCTCTCCACACTCCTCTATCTGTAAGAGCGGCGTTGCGTCGCGAAAGGGCCGCAAAGCGGCCCCGGCGATTGTGCGTCTGCACTGAAATCCTGGGGCTGCCGTGCAGCCCTTTCGCGACACGAGGCCGCTCCTACAGGTACCAGGCCAACCGTTCGATCACTTACCAATCTGAATCTTCGGCGCCCACTCCAGCCAAGCATCCTCGGCCTTGTCGAACAAGGCGAAGGTCTGCTGCGGCCGCGCCGGGTTACCCATCTGTTCGCCGTCCGGGGTGGCGAAGGCAATTCCGCCCTCGATCAGGGTCTCCACCGACTCGGTGCGCACCGTGGCGCCCTTGAACAGCCCCCAGTCGAAGCCGAACCCGCTGCTGTTCCAGAAACGGCTGCCGCCACGAACCAGCCCGGCGTAACGCGGTTCGATCAGGATGTGGATAAGCACACGGTCGGCGGTCTGGCCCAACTCGAAGCCGGTGACCTTGCCCACCGTGACCTCTCGATAGGTCACCGGCACACCCGGCTTGATCGAGCCGCGGCGCGCCGCGCTCAGGGTCAGCGGCAGGCCGACCTCCTCGCCTTTCACCTCCGGCGCATCACTCAGGGCGATGAAGTCACGCTGCGGCCCCTTGTCCTTGAGCGCCGGCAACACCTCCAAATATTGGCCGCCGATCAAGGTGTCGAGGTTCTGGGTACGCACCAGCCCCAAGGCCGGCTTGACCACCCAGAACTGGGTGCCGGCACGGGCGATACGCTCGGCCGCTTGGGTGATCCGTGCACGCAGCACCACGGCCTGCAGATCAGCGGTCAGGTCGACGCTCTCGACACTGCCCACATCCAGGCCACGAAAACGGATCGGCGTGCCCGGCTTCAAGCCTTCGGCACGGTCCACACGGATAGTGATCAAGGTACCGGCACGGTTGGCCGCATCCTGGCTCTCGTGCAGGCGGAAACGCGGAATATGGCGCTTGAGCGGCACATCCGGTTTCGGCGTATCGAAGGCGATACCACCCGCCATCAGCGTCTGCAGCGACTCGCTCTTGACCTGGATGCCCGACAGCCCGCCAGTCAGGGTGATGCCGCTGGCATTCCAGAAGCGCGTGGAGCCGTTTACCAGGTTGGCGTACTCCTTCTCAATATGGACGCCGATCAGGATGCGTTTGCTGTTGCGAGCGAACTGGTAACTCTGCACGCTTCCCACCCGCACCTGGCGATACATCACCGGGCTGCCTACCTCCAGCGAACCCAGGGTGTCGGCGAACAGCACCATGTGCAGGCCCGGCGCCTTCAGGTCCAGCGGCGGCGCCTTGGGACGCGCCTCGAATTCGCGCAGCGGCTTGGCACCTGGCTCACCCGGGCGCACGGCAATGTAGTTGCCCTTCACCAAGGCCTCGAGACCGGTGATGCCGGCCAGGGAGATGGACGGCTTGACCACCCAGAACTGAGTGCCTTCAACCAGGTAGTCCTCGGCCAGGGGATCCATGGTCAGCTCGGCCATGGCCGTGGAGAGGTCGCCTTCGACTTTCAGTTCCTTCAGCGATCCCACCTGGATACCTTTGTACAGCACCGGTGTACGGCCCTTCTGCAACCCCTCGAAATCGCTCAGCTTGACCTTGACCCGGATACCGGCCTGGGCGGCATCGAAGTCTTCGTAAAGACGGAACGGCAGGCTTGGGTCGGTGGGCGGGCTGTCCTTGCGGTTCTCTGGCGTGGCAAAGGCGATGCCGCCGGCAACGATGCTCGAGAGCGATTCGGTGCGCACCTTCACGCCGGACAGGTCGGCGTCGATGCTGACCCCGCTGGCGTTCCAGAACCGCGTGTGTTTACGTACCAGGCTGGCGTAAGCGGGCGCAATGAACACCTTGATCTCCACCGTGCCCTGGTCCTCGGACAGGCGATAGCTCTTCACCCGACCCACCTGGATCTGTTTGTAGAACACCGGACTGTCACGATTGAGCGAACCCAGGCGCTCGGCCTTGAGGGTAAGGTGCAGGCCCGGCTCGGAATCGGACAACGGCGGAGCTTCCTTGAGCGCGGTGAAACGCTTGGTCGGCTCCCCCTCCCCGGGATCAACGGCGATGTAGTTACCCGAGACCAACGTCTCCAGGCCCGAGATACCCGCCAAGCTGACACTTGGCTTGACCAGCCAGAAACGCGTGCCCTTGGTCAGGTGCGGGCCCGCTTCCTTGCGCATCTCGATGGTGGCGACAACGCCACGGTTGTCACCCTTGTCATCCAGCACCAGGGCGGTGACCTTGCCCACCGACATGCCCTTGTAGATGACCTCGGTCTTGTTGGCGACGATGCCCTCGCCACTCTCGAAGCGCACCTGGATCTCGATACCAGCATCGCGATAGGCCTGCCAGGCCAGCCAGCCGCCGATCGCCAGGGCAATCAGCGGCAGGATCCAGATGGCCGACCAATTCGAAGCAGGCCGGGTTTTAGCCGTAGGCAAATCACTCATGGTCGTCATCCGACTCCGTGTTATCCCAGATCAGTCGGGGATCGAAAGTTAAAGCGGCGAGCATCGTCAGGATCACCACGGTGGCGAAGGCGACGGCGCCCAGGTTGGCTTCGACACTGGCGATGCGCCCGAAATTCACCACCGCGACCAGGATGGCGATGACGAAGATGTCCAGCATCGACCAGCGACCGATGAATTCGATGAAGCGGTACATCAGGATGCGCTGACGTGCCGAGAGCGGCTGGTGGCGCTGCACCGAGTACAGCAGCAGGGCGATGCCGACCAGCTTGAAGGTCGGCACCAGGATGCTGGCGATGAACACCACAGCGGCGATCGGCAGCATGCCGTGCTTCATCAAGGTGATGACGCCGGACATGATGGTGTCCGGGCTGCCCTGGCCGAGCGCGCTGACGGTCATGATCGGCAGCACATTGGCCGGGATATAGAGCACCATGGCCGTTATCAGCAGCGCCCAGGTGCGCACGATGCTGTTGGGCCGCCGGGCATGCACCACCGCGCCGCAGCGGGTGCAAGCCTGCGAGGTGCTGTCCGGCTCCTGGCGGTTCAGCTGGTGACATTCATTGCAGACCAGGATGCCTGCATCAATCGCCCGCATGGACATCCTCCCCCGACAAGGCCACCCAGATCTGGTGTGGCGACATGACCACCTCGAGCCATACCTGCACCAGCAACAGGCTGATGAAGCAGAACAGGCCCAGGCCGATGCTCAGCTCGGCCAGGTCGACCAGCTTGACGATGGCCACCAGCACGCCCATGAAGTAGACCTCGAGCATGCCCCATTCACGCAGGTGGTGATAGATACGATAGATCAGCAGGCCATAGCTGCGGCCAATATCCAGGCGGATGCTCAACAGCACCATCAGCTGGCAGAGCAGCTTGAGCAAAGGGATGGCCATGCTGCACAGGAACACCACCACGGCGATGCCGCGCATCTCTGAGTTGTATAGGCCTAATACACCGCTCCAGACGGTGTCGTCGGAGGTCTGGCCGAGCAGGTGCAATTGCATGATCGGCAGGAAATTGGCCGGCACGTACAGCAGCAGGGCGGTCAGGACCAGGGCCAGGCTACGGTTGATCAGGTTGTGGCGATGAGCGTACAGCTCGTAGCCGCAGCGCGGGCACAAGGCCTTCTCGTCATGCTGCAGCGTGGTCTTGCGCATCAACAGGTCGCACTCGTGGCAGGCCACGAGTTCGTCCAGCGGCAGCTGTGCGAGCGCTTCGGGATCGACAGGGTTGGGCATAAAGGGGTTCTGAATGGATGCGTCGGCTCTATTCTAGTGTTCCGACTCGAATTGTGGGAGACGGCCATTATGAGGAACTGTATCGATGTTCGGGTCACATTTTCCGCAGGCGACACGATCCCCCGCACCCACGCTGCGTGTTGCACAACAGAGCCGGCGTTGGCTTAGAAACGCGGAAAAGACAAAACCCCTACCTGCTCGCGCAGATAGGGGTTTTGCGAAATGAATCTTGACGATGACCTACTCTCACATGGGGAAGCCCCACACTACCATCGG